>NZ_JCAMOQ010000041.1:0-80932 GCF_059512365.1 Bradyrhizobium sp. Ses1 | reverse complement strand
CAAGGCTTCCTCCTAAAAGAAAGCCTTGAATCACGTTCCGTCTGATTTGAGAATCCCAAGAGTCCACACAGCCTAGCCCGTCGCGGCGAACGTAATTCCACTTTCGGTTAAATCGGCTTAAGGTCGCACGCGTTCCAGCGAGTCTCACATCTCTTGTCAGAAAGTTTTATGCGATGGCCCTATCGAGCATGACCGGTTTTGCCCGAAGCCATGGCGCGAGCGGCCCCTATACCTTCGAGTGGGAACTGAAGTCGGTCAATGCCAAGGGCTTTGATTTGCGGCTGCGGCTGCCGCCAGGCTGGGACGAGCTTGAGGCCGTGGTGAAGAAGCGCGCGAGCGAAGTGCTGTCGCGCGGAACCGTCTATGCCAATCTCAATGTCAAGCGCGCCAACGCCGTGTCGGGGGTGCGCATCAACGAAGACGTCCTGGCCTCGATCGTGAAGGTCGCGGGCGAACTGGCGCAGAAGATCGACGCGGTGGCGCCGAGCATTGACGGATTGCTCGGCATCAAGGGCGTGATCGAGGTGGTCGAGCCTGAAAGCGACGAGGCCGAGGACAAGGCGGCGAGAGAGGCCGCCGCGCTGGCCTTCGAGCAGGCGCTGGCCCATCTCGTCGAGATGCGCCGCCGCGAGGGTACGGCGCTCGGGCAAGTGCTGATCCAGCGGATGGACGAGATCGAACAGCTCGCCAGGAAGGCGGAAGCGGCACCGGGCCGCAAGCCGGAGGCGATCCGCGCGCGACTTGCCGAACAGGTCGCGGCGCTGCTGGAGACCTCCGACCGTTTCGATGCGGATCGGCTGAACCAGGAGGCGATCCTGATCGCGACCAAGGCCGATATCCGCGAGGAACTCGACCGCATCGCGTCCCACGTCGCGCAGGCGCGTGAGATGATCGGCAAGGGCGGAGCGATCGGACGCCGGCTGGATTTCCTGGCACAGGAATTCAATCGCGAGGTCAATACCTGCTGCTCGAAATCGAACGATATCGAGCTCACCAATACCGGGCTCGAGATGAAGAACGTGGTCGAGCAGTTCCGCGAGCAGGTTCAGAATCTGGAGTGAGGATAATGGTGGCCCAAGGAGAGGCCCACGGCTTTGACGGGGTCGAGCGGCGCGGGCTGATGTTCGTGCTGTCGTCGCCGTCAGGCGCCGGCAAGACCACGCTGTCGCGGCTGTTGATCGAGCGGATGCCCGGCCTGAAAATGTCGGTGTCGGCGACGACGCGGCCGATGCGGCCGGGCGAGGTTGAGGGCCGCGACTATTTCTTTGTCGACAAGACGAAATTCGAGAAGATGGTCGCTCAGGGCGAGTTGCTCGAATGGGCGACCGTGTTCGACAACCGCTACGGCACGCCGCGCCGGCCGGTCGAAGCCGCGCTGTCGGCCGGACAGGACGTGCTGTTCGACATCGACTGGCAGGGCACCCAGCAACTGCGCGAGAAGGCGCGCGCCGACGTGGTCAGCGTCTTCATCCTGCCGCCGTCGGCGGCTGATCTCGAGAAGCGCCTGCACACCCGTGCGCAGGATTCCGCGGAAGTGATCCGCGGGCGGATGAATCGCGCCACCCACGAACTCAGCCATTGGGCCGAGTACGACTACATCGTCATCAACCAGAACGTCGATCACGCCTTCGCCGAAGTGCAGTCGATCCTGAAGGCGGAGCGGCTGAAGCGCGAGCGCCGCACCGGCCTGACCGAGTTCGTGCGCAACCTGCAGCGTCAGCTCGAGAAGTGATCCACTCCGCTCAGGCGGTCGCGCTTTTCGCCAGACGCGCGAGCATTTCCTTGATCTCCCGCTGCGTATCTTCGAACGAAGGCTCAGGCCCGGGCTCCCGCTGCTCCGCTTCGATGCGAGGCGCTCGCGGCGATTCGACCGGACGTGGCGGGATCTCCTTGTGCTCGGCGGCCAGTTGAGGGGCGCGCTCGGCGTGATCGCGGTCCCAGGGCGCGCGCCACTCATTATCGACCTCGTAGGGTGGCGTGCCCGTGCGGTTGAGCCGGAAGATGAGGCCGCCGACCAGGCCGGCGAGCGCAAGTGTGCCTGCCATGATGAACAACAGCGTCGAGGTTGATTGCTTCTCAACGGTCGAATGCGTCGTTGCCGCGGGCGCCGGCGGCGGCGCGGATTGCGGCGCCGCCGCCGGCTCTTCCTGTGGGCTCGCGCCGCTATCGGCGGCGGCGACCTTGGTGCCACCGGATGCGGCCATGCTCGATTGGTCAAGCCAGCGTGCCGAAACCAGCGAGCCGGAGGCGGGTGCCCCGACGGAAGGCGGCGCGTTGTCGAGGGCGGAGGCGAGCTTCTGTTTGGCGTCCGCCTGGGGTGGGGTCAGCTCAGCGCGCGCATCTGCGACCGACGGGCTGATGCTGGCCGCCGGCTGGGACGGGTTGGCGGCTTCGGCCGGCGGCGGGGATTCCTGCTGTACAGGCGCGGCCTTCGCCGCCTTGCTGCTCCCTTCGCGGACATACCAGCACTTGCGCTTGGTGGAGCGCTCAAGGCGATAATACCAATGGCTTCCTGCAGGCGCAGCCCCCTGTGGAGCCGACAGGCAACTGTCGGCAGTCTTGGCGCTGTCGGCACTCTCGGTACTGTTTTCTGCTCCGGCGGTGAAGCTGGCACCCGCCAGCATCGTAGCAACAAGTGCTGAAATAAATTGGGCGGTACGCTTTGACATCTACATCCCCGATAACACCGGCTACCCCTTAACCCCTAACTCTCGGTAGGAAGTTGGGTCGCAATGCGCCGCAAATCCGGAGCGGGTGGGGCTTAATTTGGGCTTGCCGACCGCCCCAATTGCGGCAGATCGGGGCTTGGGGAAGCCACCCGGCAGCTATTGCTTGGAGGCAGTCGAGCGGCCGACGCAGCCACAGGAGTGCCGAAAACTTCCCGAGCCGGAATGGTTTGAAATACGGCCACTGCTGATCACGGTGATGCCGTTGGCTGCGCCGATCGGATCGACGCTGCCGTCCTCGCCCGGTGAACTAATTCTTCAGAACGATGCGTCCGACGACCTTGCCGGCGCGCAACTGGTCGATCCACTTCTGGACGTCGGCCATCGGTTCTTCCCGCATCGGCGTCGGCTTGATCTTGCCGGCACGCGCCAGCGCCATCAATTCCTGAGCCTCGGCCAGCGTCCCTACCATGAAGCCCTCGATGGTCATGCGCTTGTAGACCCATTGCACCATCGGCAGGCTGAAAGTGCCGCCCATCAGGCCGGAGACGACGATCTTGCCGCCGCGCGCCAGCGCGGAGACTGCGAACGCCATGGACTTCTCGTTGCCGGCGAAATCGACCACTTCGTCAAAGCCGCCTTCAGTCTCTTTCAGGATGCGCTTGACGATGTCCGGCTCGGCCGGGTCGTAGGCGACCGCTGCGCCGTTCTGTAGCGCCGTCTCGCGCGCGGCTGGGCTGAGATCGGCGACCGAGATCGGTTGCTTGAACATCGCCTGTGCGAAGGAAAGTCCCATCATGCCGACGCCGCCGAGGCCGATCAGCAGCAGGTTGCGCTGCCGTGGGCGATCCACCAATCGTTTCAGCGCGCCGTAGGCCGTGACGCCCGAGCACATCAGCGTCGCCGCCTGATTGACCGGCAGCGGATCGTAGTCGAGCAGGTACTTTGCATCGGGCACCAGGACATGGCTGGCGAAGCCGCCGTCGATGGACACGCCCAGGAAACGCTGCTTGACGCAGAGGTTCTCATCGCCGTTCAGGCAGTCGCGGCACTGGCCACAGCCGATCCACGGAAACACAGCCTTCTTCTTGCCGATCAGGTCAGTCGGAACATCGGGGCCGACTTCCGCGACGACACCTGCGATTTCGTGGCCGAGCGTGAAGGGCAGGGTCATGCCGCGCGTGGTGTCGAGCTTCTTGCCGCCGCCGAGATCGGCGTAACCATCCTGGATGTGCAGGTCGGAATGGCAGAGCCCGCAACGCTCGATGCGGACCAGGACTTCGCGTCCTTGCGGCTTCGGCGTCTCGGCGATGGTCTCGCACAACGGCGCATCAAATTTGACGAGGGACTGGCGTACCATTTGCGCCATGGCGTTCGCTCCTTAGGCAATGTTTGATGTTGTGTTTCGTATATTGGCCAATTCACGAGCCATGGCAACAAAGCCGGAGATGGGAATAGTTTCGGCGCGTCGGGTGGTATCGACATGTGCTGCGGCGGCGAGCCGAGCCGGATCGACCGAAAGTGACTTCAGGCTCTGGCGTAGCATCTTGCGGCGCTGACCGAAGGCTGCGGCCGCCACCTGTTCCAGCGCGCGTCGGTCGCAAGGCTCGGGTGCGGCGCGTGGTATCAATCGCACCAGCGACGAGGTGACCTTCGGCTGCGGCACGAAGGCCGACGGCGAAATGTCGAACAGGATCTTTGTCTCAGTGCGCCAGTTGGCGAGCACGGCAAGCCGGCCATAGGCCTCGCCGTTTTCCTGCGCGACGATCCGCTCGGCGACCTCGCGCTGGAACATCAGCACCATCATGTCGTACCAGGGCGGCCAGGGTTCGATCGACAGCCAATCGACCAGAAGCTGGGTCGCGATGTTGTAGGGCAGGTTGGCAACGATCTTTGCCTTGCCGCCATCGAGCAGGGGGCGGGGATCGAAATGCTGCGCGTCGGCATGCACGATCTCCAGCCGTCCCGGGTATCGCTTCACGATGTAGTCGAGCGCAGCCAGCGCCCGCTCGTCGCGCTCGATGGCAATCACGCGTTTTGCGCCGAGCGCGAGCAGCGCCCGGGTCAATCCGCCTGGGCCGGGACCGACCTCGATCACGGTCGAGTCCTCGAGCGGACCCGCGGCGCGCGCGATCCGCGCGGTGAGGTTGAGATCGAGCAGAAAATTCTGGCCCAGCGACTTGCGCGCCGACAAGGAGTGTTCGCGAATGATGTCGCGCAGCGGCGGCAGATCGTCGAGCGCGCTCATTCAGGCTTCGTCGCGGCCATCCTTGCGGCCAGGCGCAGCGCCGCGATCAGGCTCAACGGATTGGCGCGGCCGGTGCCGGCGATGTCGAACGCCGTGCCGTGATCCGGCGACGTCCGGACGAACGGCAGGCCCAGCGTGACATTGACCGCGTCATCGAACGCGATGGTCTTGATCGGGATCAGCGCCTGATCGTGATACATGCAGATTGCGCAGTCATAGGTGGCGCGCGCCGCCTTGTGGAACAGCGTGTCCGCCGGCAGCGGTCCGCGGACGTCGACACCTTCGCTGCGCAGGATCTCGACAGCCGGCGCCACGATCTCGATATCTTCGCTGCCGAGCGTACCGTCTTCGCCGGCGTGCGGATTGAGACCCGAAATTGCCAGGCGCGGGCGGGCAAGCCCGAAGCGCGCCTTCATGTCGGCCACCACGATGCGGGCCGTCGAGACGATCAAGTCAGTCGTGAGCAGTGCAAGCGCTTCGCGCAGCGAAAGGTGGATCGTCACGGGCACCACGGCGAGTTCGGGCGACCACAGCATCATTACGGGCTGCGGCGCGACCCCGTTCTTGGCCGCGAGTTCGGCCAGGAATTCGGTATGGCCGGGGTGACCGAAGCCGGCGCGATAGAGCACGTTCTTGGCGATCGGGTTGGTGACGACAGCGGCGGCCTTGCCGGCCATGACGTCAGCGACCGCGCGCCGGATCGAGGATAGCGCTGCATCCGCGCTGGTCGCATCCGGCGTGCCGGGCCGCGCCGTCGCCGGCTTGCCGGCCGGAACGACCGGCAAGGCTCTCGCGAACGTGCCGAGCGCCTCTTCGGGGGAAGCATCGGCGAGCTCGACCGCAAGGCCAAGACGGTGCGCGCGCTCAGCGAGGAACTCGCGGTCGCCGAGCAGGTAAAACGGCGGAAGCTTCAGTTCATCACGCCGCAACCACGCGGCAAGCGCAATGTCCGGGCCGATACCTGCGGGTTCGCCGGATGTCAGCGCAAGGGGCTTCGACATCATCAGCGATATTCGATCATGGCCGCTTTGCGGACTTCCTGCAGATAGGATTTCGATTTCGCCTCATATTTCTGGGCGTACATCTTCTCGCGGATTTCCCTCTTCTTCGGCGAGTCGATCATCGTCGTCTTGCGGCCGCACAGCACGACCATCTCCACGCCCTGCTTGGTGATCTCCGGCGGGGTCAGATGGCCGATCGGCGTCTTGTCGAGCACCTCGCGAATGCTCGGCGGGATGTCGGCCGTGGTCTTGGTCACGGTGTCGCGGATCGCCGCGTTGGGTATGGTCTTGAAATAGGAATTGGCTTCGTCGCAGCTCGTGATGCGCTCGCGCAGCCCCTCGGCTTCCTTCTTGCGCGCTTCGACCAATGCCGGCGTGGAGCCGCGCGGTACGATCAGCACGATCGGCTGCATCTTGTATTCGAAAGCTTCGATCTCGGTCTTTTCGCCGCCTTCCTGCGCGGCGGCCGCGACATCCTTCTCGCCGACCTGGAGGCTTTCCTTGTAGCGGCCACGCACGAGGCTGGTCCAAACCATGTCGGCCCTGATGCGGGACTTGAGCGTATCGGCGCGAATGCCCTGGCTCTCCAGCGACTTCGTCAGTTGCTCCGGCGAGATCCGCATCCGCGCGCTCATCGCGGAATAGGATTGCTCGATGTCGGAGGAGGAGGGGTCAACGCCGAATTTCTTGGCTTCCTTGATCTTCACCTTTTCGTCGATCAGTTCCTCGATCACTTCCTGCCGGTTTTGCTGCTTGTGGGTGGTCAGGAAGTTCAGCTTGGTGCGCTGCTCGATGTCGTAGTTGGTGATCGGCTCGCCGTTGACCATGACGGCCACGGTCTGCGCTTTCAGCGGCGAAGTGCCGCAGAGCATCAGCGCGAGCGCGATCGCGGGAGCCAGGGTCGAAAGGCGAAGGGGTAACGTCGTCATGGTCATCTCAGCGATGTGGTCATATCAGCCATATCAACCTATCCGCACCGAATTTCGGCGGTGCGGATCACGCTCTACTGAAAGCCGCCGTTCGCGCCGCCAGCCGTCGTCGTCGTGGTCGCGATCGTCCGCAGCCCGATTTGGAACATGAACGAGTGGCTGAGGACTGGCGGCGTCGAGGGGGTGGAGTAGGTGTATGACGTGACATAGTTCGCTGCCAGCACGAAGCAGTCGTCCACATAGCCAGCGCCGACGACGTACTGATTGATCTTGTTCGCTTCAAGGTCCCAACGCGCAGAGCCGGATACCACCCAGTTCGAGGCGACCTTGACCGAGGCGGTGGTCAGGATGCCTTCGCGACGGGTGAGATAGCCGAGTTCCGGTTGGGCCGCGTAGTTGCCGTAGAGCAGGCTGACCGACCAACGGTCGAAGTTCGCGCGTCCCTCGGCCTCGAAGCGGTTGATGTTCCAGGTAGCCTCGTCCATTCGCGATCGGACGCTGAACGTGTAGGTCCGGTTGGGCGAATAGCTGACGCTGCCGACATAGTCGGATGCGGCATGCTGCAGGCCCGAATCGAGGCCGGTATTGGTCGCATCGGCGACCGCGAACGAGTTCAGGCCGAACAACTGGTAGGACTGTCCGAACAGCACCTTCACGGCACCGCCCCGATCGAACTGGGTGGTCGCCTGCACGCCGACGTTGGCACGGCCGCCGCCCTCGACACGGTCATAGCCGGAGAACTTGTCGACCGAGAACAGGTTGCTGGTGTCGAACACGAGGCTCTGTGCGTCCTCGTTAGGCAGCTTGCCGGCATAGGTCTCGTTCGGGCGGATGATGACCTGCGCGATCGGCTCGAGCGTGGTGGTGCCCCACGGCTGCACATTGATGAACGGGTAGCGATATTCGAGGCCGACGGTCGGCATCAGGCGCAGCGCCTGCGTCTCGCCGACGGGAAGGAAGTTCGAAACACCGGGCTGATTCGAGACTGAAGAATCGATCGCGTCGGCGCGAACGATCGCGAACGGCGTCCATATCTGGCCGAACGGGTCGGTGTATGATCGCCGCCATTGAGCTTCGGCCGTCAGGCGCGTGTAGGTGCCGGGGAAGCCGCGCAACAAGCATTGCGACGGCATCCGGGCCAGGGGATCGGCGGATGCCGTGGTGCACAGGCCGGCGGTGTTGGCGAGCGTCGTGATCGGGTCGAAGACCGCCTGGTCCCGCGTCAGGCTGGTGAAGTTCACCTTGTAGCTGAACTCGCCGCCGAAGATCGGGCTGTTGATCACATTGTTATAGTCGATCACCGGATGGACCACCGGCACCTGGCTCTGGTTGCCGGAGTAGCTCAGGTAATAGATCGTGCGCGCATCGAAGAAGCTGCGATTGCCGACGCCGGTCAAGTAGAGCTGCGAGATCGCTTCTGTCGGCAGGCTCAGGAACGCCGCGAATGGGTCCCGGTACTGGGCAAGCCGATAGTCCTGGAAGAAGTAGTAGTCGGACAGGAGCACGCCGTCCCAGCCCCAGACCCACTTGTCGTTGATCGCGAACTGGCCGTGGGTATCGATGCCGCCTCGGAACTGGCGGTCGCCCGGCTGGCCGGCGAAGGCGCCGCGGTCGAGCTGGTCGATGCCATAGGCGCGGATCGAGTAGGAGCCGTCCAGCAGGCGCTGGCGGAATTCACCCTGGAGCAGGACGCCCTGGCGCGTCGTAAAGCGCGGGTTGAAGGTCGCGTCATAGTCTGGGGCGAGCGCGAAATAATAGGGGATCTCGACGGCGTAGCCATAGGTCGATGCCTGGCTGGGATTCGGCATCAGGAAGCCGCTCTTGCGCTTCACGGTCGGGTCGGGCGTCGAGAAATAGGGCATGTACGCCATCGGAACGCCGAAGAACTCGAGCTGGGCGTTCTCGAAATAGAGCATCTTCTCGGTCTGGTTATGGATGATGCGGGCGCCTTTGACCTGCCATAGCGGCGGCTTCTTCGGGTCGTCCTTACACGGCGCGCAGGCCGTATAGACCCCGTTCTCGAACACCGTGTAGTTGCCAGCGGACCGGTCGGCACGGGTCGCCGCCATGCGCGTCTGATCCTCGGTGTCGACGCGCAGCGAATCGACGAAACCATCCCGGTAGTCGTCGCTGAGATCCATGATGTTGGCGTAGGTGATCTTGCCCTGGGCATCCGTGAAGCGGATGTTGCCCTCGGCATGGAGGCGCTTGGTCTTCTGGTCGTAGATGACCTTGTCGGCCTCGACGCTGGTGCCGTTGTAGAACATCTGCACGTTGCCGACCGCGGAGACGCGCTGATTGTTGTAGTCGTAATCGACTTCGGTCGCCTGCACGAGCATCTGCCCGTCATTCCGGGGCGGGGCCGGAGTCGGTTTCGGCGGCCGCGGATTGTAGGTGAAGCTCTGCGCGGCGGCGGGCGTCGTCAGGTCAACGCCGATCGTCGCCGTAAGAATGAATCCAACGGTCAAGGTTAGTAGGAAGCCGGCCAAGCGAGTCCGCTGACGGCGCACGGTACTGCGCTGCCTGAACGCAGGCGACTCCAACTGGCGGGCGGCGACAACGGCCACTACCCGTCCTCCTGATATAGCAAGGCCAAGAAACCGGTGAGGCCGCCCACGCACACGGGCAACCACGCCGCAGCGATGGGATGCATCAACTCAGCCTTGCTCAAATCTTCAGTTACTTTCGAAAGCACGTAGAGCAGAAAGCCCGCACCCACGCCACTCAAAACCATCTTTTGCACGCCGCCGAACCGGAAGAAGCGCAAGCTGACCGAAGCGGCCAAAAGCACCATCGCAGCCAGCAAAAACGGCTGTGCAATGAGCTTGTGGTACTGCAGCCGGTAGCCCGCGGTTGCAAAGCCCGAGCTCTCCGACGAGCGGATGTAGTTCGGTAGTTGCCAAAACGACACAGTTTCCGGGGTGGAAAAGCTGTTGCGGACCTGGGCCGGGGTCAGCGTCGTGGCCAGGTAGAAGCTGTCCTGATCGATCGGGGGCTTGTCGAGGGAGTATCGACGTACTCCTTTGAACACCCAGCGGCCCTCGTCGAGGGAGGCTTCGCGGGCTTCGATTCGCTCCTTGAACTGCAGGCTGGTGTCGAAGCGGAATACGGTCAGCCCGGTCAGGCGCACGCCCTGCTGCTCGCTGCGGGCGGCGTTGATGATCGACTGGCCCTCGCTGTTGACCTGGTTGAGCCAGAAGCCGGAGGCGTCCTGGATGCCGCCGCCGGGCGCCGAGCCGAACAGCTCAGCTTCCATCTGCTTGGAGAGCTCGCGCAGGTTTGCCGACATCGGATTGTAAGCGGTGGTCGCCCCGATCCCCAGCACGATCGCGCTCGCCAGCGCAGGCGAGATGAACTGCCAGGCCGAAACGCCGGCGGCGCGCGCGACCACGAGCTCGAGCCGGCGCGACAGCGCGAGGTAGCAGGTCATGGCCCCGATCAGCACGCAGAACGGCATCAGCTTCTCGAGTAGCTGCGGGACGCGGAACAGCGAGGTCTCGGCGACCGTGATCGCGGAGGCCGTGACCAGCCCGGAGGTCTTGCGCACCATCTCGATGTAGTCGACCAGGACGAGCAGCACGAAGATGCCGACAAACACGCCGACGGCCGAGATCACAAAGCGGCCGGCGAAATAGCGCCCGAGCGTGTTGGTGACCATGCTCATGCGGTGGCCGGCCTTCCGAACAGGCGCGCGATCCGCGCATTGGACCTGTTGATGGCTTCGATCAATCCGGGGGGCGGCTCCACCACCACGCCGCCGATGATCATCCAGAGCCCGACGCCGATGCCGCCGAGCAGCATCAGGTACTGTGCGCCGACGGCAAGCGACGATTTCACCGCCATCACCGAGCAGGCGAATCCGGCCATGCGCAGGCCAAGCACGGCGAGAACCGAACCGCCGATCGAGAAATTGCGACTCTGGCGCGTCGTGCGCGGCGCGCCCAGGAAGGCGAATGTGAGTGCGGCAAATGCGAACGGATAGATCGGCGCCATGAAGCGGTCGTGCAATTCGGCGCGGAACTGGCCGGACAGTTGATCAAAGGTCGGATCATCAGCCGCGGGCCAGATCAATTCCCACAGATATCGCTCGCGAATCCCCAGCGTGACGTCGCGCTGGCTGGAGAATTTCGACATGTCGAACGCGTAGCGGCCGAAGGCGACGAGGGCAGGGTCGCGCTTGCCGGCTTCGAATCGCTGCAGGTTGCCGTCCTCCAGCACCAGATACGAACCATTCTCGTTCTTCAGCACCGTGCCATGGTCGGCGATGATGGTGACGCGCTCCTTGGGATCGCGGCGATCGTCGACAAAGATGCCGCCGAGCACGCCGCCCGGCAGGCGTTCACGAATCCGAATCGTCAGGTTCTGGTCGAGCTGGGCGAAGCGGCCGGGCTGCAGGATATTGGTGAGCACGTCGGCGGTGATCTCGGCGTCCCATTGCTTGATGCGCCGCATGCCGTCGGGCGCGAGATAGGCGCCGATGAAGGCGACCAGCGCGGCGACCACGCAGGTGGCGTAGAAAAAGGGACGGAACAGGCGGAATGGAGAAAAGCCCGCCGCGTTCATCACGATGATCTCGGAATCGGTCGCGAGCTTGTTCAGCGTGTGCGAGACCGCGATCATCAGCGCGATCGGCGCGATGATCAGGACGAGTGCCGGAATCACCAAGCCAGTGATACCGAGGAAGGTGATGATGGTCTGACCCTGGCTGGTCATCAGGTCGATGCCGCGCAACGCCTGGGTAATCCAGATCACGCCGGTGAGGCTGATCAGGACTACCGCAAACGACGCGAGCGTCGTGCGGAAAATATACCTGTCAATCGACCCCATCCCGTTACCGCAAGATCCCACTTGGCACGCCAAACGCACGGCTTGCCGACCAATCCCTTCGAAGGGCTCCCCTTTGGCCGTGCCGCTTATCCGTCCAGCCGTTATCCTCTCATTACCATCCCTTTGATCCGTCAACAAAATGGCTGAGCCAAGGCGCTTCTTCCATATGGTTAATTATTCCTCTTTGTGACGTTCCAGCCACGCCGCGCTTGGCAGTGCGGCGGCCGGCAGGCCATAGTGTTGATAAACCCCGGGGCTGACCGATCTGGACGGCCGCGAACCAACATTCCACTTACTACCCACGCAAGCCGGTTCCCGCCTGCGACAGCCCTGATTCTGGAGGAGTTTACCGATGTCCGACGCCGTAAAGGTCGGCTTTGTCCCGTTTTCCGCGCCCGTCCGGGGCCTGATGGTGGTGTTTTGCAATGAGGCCCTGAAGTTCGGCGCGGCGACCGACAAGGCGCTTGGGAAGGCGGCGGAGACGGTCAAGCGGGCAGCCGCGGCCAACCAGTTCAAGGGCAAGAGCGGCGCGATTCTCGATATCCTGGCGCCGGAGGGAATCAAGGTCGAACGCCTGATCGTTGTCGGAACCGGCAAGGCGTCGGCGCTCAAGGAGAAGGATTTTCTCAAATTCGGCGGCGTCGCTGCCGGCAAGCTGAACGCGGCAACAGATACCGTCACCGTGATCGCCGAGTTGGCCGAAGGCGCGATGAAGGCGGAGCAGGCTGCCGCCATCGCCTCCGGTATACGGCTCCGGGCCTATAAATTCGATCGTTACAAGACCAAGAAGAAGGACGGCGAGAACGAACAGGTGCGCGCCGATGTCTCGATCGCGGTCGACGATGTCGCCGCCGCCAGGAAGGCATTTGCGCCTGACGCCTCCATTGTCGAAGGCGTCGTCATCGCGCGTGACCTCGTGAACGAGCCGCCGAACGTGCTCTATCCCGAGGAGTTCGCACGCCGCGCCAGCCAGCTCCGCAAGATCGGCGTCGACGTCGAGGTGCTCGACGTCAAGGCGATGACCAAGCTCGGCATGGGCGCGCTGCTCGGCGTCGCGCAGGGTTCGGCGCGGCCCGGCCGCGTGGTGATCATGCGCTGGAACGGCGGCAAGAAGAGCGAGCAGCCGGTGGCATTCGTCGGCAAGGGCGTCTGCTTCGATACCGGCGGTATCTCGATCAAGCCGGCCGGAAGCATGGAGGACATGAAGGGCGACATGGGCGGCGCGGCCTGCGTGGTCGGGCTGATGCACGCGCTGGCCGCGCGCAAAGCCAAGGTCAACGCGGTCGGCGCCATCGGCCTGGTCGAGAACATGCCCGACGGCAACGCCCAGCGTCCCGGCGATATCGTCAAATCGATGTCGGGCCAGACCATCGAGATCATCAACACCGACGCCGAGGGCCGGCTCGTGCTCGCCGACGTGCTCTGGTATGTGGCCAAGAAATTCAAGCCGAAGTTCATGGTTGATCTGGCGACACTGACCGGCGCGATCATGGTCGCGCTCGGTACCGAACATGCCGGCCTGTTCTCTAATAATGACGAATTGGCCGATCGGCTCATCAAGGTCGGGCAGGAGACCGGCGAGCGGGTGTGGCGGATGCCGCTCGGCTCCGAATACGACAAGCTGATCGATTCGCAGTTCGCCGACATGAAGAACACCGGCGGCCGCCACGGCGGCTCGATCACCGCGGCGCAGTTCCTGCAACGCTTCGTCGACGGCACACCGTGGGCGCATCTCGACATCGCGGGAACCGCGATGGGCGCGCCGAAGACCGACATCAACCAGAGCTGGGGCTCGGGCTACGGCGTTCGCCTGCTGGACCGCCTGGTCGCGGACTACTACGAGGCGAAGAAATAAGCAGGGATGACCGAGGTCCTGTTCTATCATCTGCAAGGCATGTCGCTGGAGAGCGTGCTGCCGCCGCTGCTCGAGAAATCGCTCGAGCGCGGCTGGCGCGTGGTGGTGCAATCGACGTCGCTGGAGCGCGCCGAAGCGCTCGACGCGCACTTATGGACCTATAGCGACGATTCCTTCCTGCCGCATGCCACCTGGCGTGTCGCCGACGCATCGGATCAGCCGATCATCCTTTCGATCGACGACGGTAATCCGAACCGCGCCAATGTGCGCTTCCTGGTCGACAATGCGGCGATGCCCGAAGACAGCGGCAGCTATGAGCGGCTGGTGCTGGTGTTCAACGGCGACGACGCTGACGCCGTTGCGGCGGCGCGCGCGAACTGGACCGCCTGCAAGGCGAACGGATTCGAGGTGACCTACTGGCAGGCCGACGACCGCGGCCGCTGGCAGCGCCGGCAATAGAAGGTTGCGGAATTAATGATAATTTGCACTTTGTGTCCCGGAGTCGGCGGGAAGCCACGGTCATGCCGCAAAGGGATGGTCGGACAAAGATTTTAGGGCAAAGGCGCGCGCCGCGCGTAAGGCTTGGGGTATCGCTCCGCGCAAAAAAGCGCGGCGGGACAAGAGGGTAGAGACGGGAGCCCAATCGATCGTGCGAGACGGAACACTTATTCGGAAACCTCTGTTGGCCCTGCTGCTGCTTGCGCCGGTCATCTCCGGCTGTTCGGGCGGCTCGGATATTTTCTCAAGGGATGCCGAATGGTTCTCGCGGCCTGGCCGGCTGTTCATCCGCAACATTTCGATCGAGACGCCACCGCTGTCGCCGACCAAGCCGGTCACCGCCGAGGACATGGTCAGCGCCGAGGGCGGATGCCCCGGGATGGCGCCGGCGGGGCCTGCGAATGCCAATGCGCTCGCCGACGGCGCCGGCGGCGCACCACCGCCGCAGAGTACCGGGACAGTCGCGCTGGGACACACTGAGTGCGATGTGGTCCGCGGCATCGGTGCGCCCGACAATGTCGGTCTCTCCAAGAATGAACGCGGCGATCGTGTCGCCGTCGTCACGTATACGCACGGGCCGCGCGCCGGCATCTACACGTTCACCTCCGGCCGCCTGTCGTCGATCGAGCGCATTGACGTGCCCGCGCCGCCGCCGAAGGCCGGCAAGCCGAAGGCGAAGAAGCACGCTGCGACGTAAGGTCGGCGAAATAGTGGGCAAAAGCGCGTTAGCGCTGTGCCCACCGTCTGACGCTCTGCTCGTCATGGTGGGCACGCCCACCCGACAGGGTCGCTGCAGACTTCTGATTCAATTTTCAAACAGCGGAGCCTACGTCAGCTTCAAACAGCAGTAGGAATGTGCGTCCGCATTCTCGCGGCGTATCACGCCCGAGCTTTGCATCACTTTCCGCCCTCCTCGAAGACAGAGGGCGCAGGGAAAGCCGGGTGCCGGTCGCACCCATGGGTCCCGTGCAACAAAAAGCACGGGGGTAGGACCACAGGTTCAACCGAAGCATTCCGGCTTTCCCTGCGCAGTGGTTTACGGCTTATTTCGCGCTCTCCCTGGTGACCGGGCTTTCTTGCCACCATCGCTGTGTTCAACGAACAAAACTTAGCGCCAGCGTCGGGGCGCCAGGACCACACGACTTCGCCGGCCGCTGATGTTGCGTTCGTCTTTCGCAACACCCGCGTCCACCGCATCTCACCGCAACGTTCGGACGATCGCGACCCGCCCCTCATCTGGGTGAGACGCGCGGAGTTAAATCACTGATTTGCCCGACGGCGAAAGCGGAATGTTTTTCGCAAGCCGACTGGACGGGCCAAATCACGTTGATTGAATTAAAGAAAATCGCGCGAACGATACGACGTCGTCATGCCCAGGCAAAAGCGCGAAGCGCGTCTTCGCGCAGATGTCCCGGGCATCCACGTCATTCCACGCGCTCGAGAACGTGGATGGCCGGGTCAAGCCCGGCCATGACGGTGAGGAGGGAGTGTCGCGCCCCGGAATGACGGAGAGTGAGGGGTCCGTGGCATCCCTCGAGACACCGCTTCGCGGCTCCTCGAGATGAGGACGCATGGGCTAACCCGCCGCTTCATCCGAGAGCGAGCTTGCTTCCAGCCATTCTTCTTCGGCGCGCTGCAGTGCGGTTTCTGCGCCGGCGCGTGCCTGCGCGAGTTGTGCTGCCTGCTTCGGATCGCGTGTGAACAGGTCCGGCAGCGCGAGCGCCGCGTCGATCTTGGCAATGATGCCGGTGATGCGTTCGATCTCGGCTTCGGCTTGCGCGATCCGCTGCTTCGGAGGGATGCGCTTCTCGCTTTTCGGACGCTCGGGCTTGGTGCTCTCCTTGCTGCGTTCGCGCGAAGCCGGGCGTATCTCATTCGCGGACAATATCGTCCTGCGGTAGTCGTCGAGATCGCCGTCATAGCTGGTCACGGTGTGGTTGGCGACGACCCAGAGCCGGTCGGCGCAGGCCTCGATGAGGTAGCGGTCGTGCGAGACCATCAGCACGGCGCCGGGAAAATCATTGATCGCTTCGGCGAGCGCAGCGCGGCTGTCGATGTCGAGATGGTTGGTCGGCTCGTCCAGGATGATCATGTTGGGCGCGGCGAAGGTCGCAAGGCCGAGCAGCAGCCGTGCCTTCTCGCCGCCCGACAGGCTCTTCACCAGCGTATCCCCCGCCTTGCCGGAAAAGCCGATGGCACCGACGCGGGCGCGTACCTTGCTCTCCGGCGCATCCGGCATCAGCTTGCGGATGTGGTCGTAAGGCGAACCGTCGAGATTGAGCTCGTCGACCTGATGCTGCGCGAAATAGCCGACCGAGAGCTTTTCCGCGCGCGTGATCTTGCCGGAGAACGGCGCGAGCCGGCCCGCGAGCAGCTTCACCAGGGTCGACTTGCCGTTGCCGTTGGCACCTAACAGCGCAATGCGGTCGTCGGTATCGATGCGCAGCGTGACGCGGTTCAGCACCGGCTTGTTCGCATCATAGCCGACGGCGACGTCATCGACGGCGATGATCGGCGGCGACAGCGTCTTCTCGGGCACCGGAAACGAGATCTCGTGTACGTCCTGCGTCACCAGCGCGGTGACCGGCTTCATCCGCTCCAGCATCTTCATCCGCGATTGCGCCTGCCGCGCCTTCGAAGCCTTGGCCTTGAATCGGTCGACGAAGGCCTGCAGCCGCTTGCGCTCCTCAGCCTGGCGCTTGGCGTGCTTTGCATCGAGCATTTCGCGCGTGGCACGCTGCTCCTCGAACGAGGAATAGGTCCCCTTGTAGAGCGTCAGCCTGCGGTGATCGAGATGCAGGATCTGGTCCACGGAGGTGTCGAGCAGGTCGCGGTCATGGCTGATCACGATCACGGTACGCGGATAGTGGGCAAGATGATCCTCCAGCCACAGCGTGCCTTCGAGGTCGAGATAGTTGGTCGGCTCGTCCAGCAGCAACAAATCGGGCGCCGCAAACAGCGTCGCGGCAAGCGCAACCCGCATGCGCCAGCCGCCGGAAAATTCGGCGCATGACCGCGCCTGGTCGGCCGCCGAAAAGCCGAGGCCGCTGAGGATCGCGGCGGCGCGGGCAGGGGCGGAATGGGCGTCGATGTCGACGAGCCGGGTCTGGATTTCCGCGATCCGGTGCGGATCGTGCGCAGTCTCGGCTTCGCGCAGCAGCGCGTCGCGTTCGAGATCTGCCTTCAGCACGATCTCGATTAGGCTTTCGGGACCATTGGGCGCTTCCTGCGCGAGGCTGCCGATCCGCCAGCGCGGCGGAATCGTGATGCTGCCGGCTTCGAGCGGAAGATCACCGCGGATGGCATGAAACAGCGTCGACTTGCCGACACCATTGCGGCCGACAAAGCCGACCCGGGCGCCGGGAATGATCTGGACCGAGCTGTTCTCGATCAGAAGCCGCCCGGCGATGCGGACGGATATGTCGGAGATAGAAAGCATGCGGCGTTGTCACCGGAGCCGCCGCCAAACGCAACCCATCACTCCGGTAAATTATGCTCCAGCTTTTCAACTTTGCAGAGTTGCTCGCTCGGCCCCGCGGGGCCTTCCTTCGTTTGAGCATGATCTTTTCGGAAAACCGGTTTCCACTTTTCCGGATCATGCTCTAATGCAGGCCGTCTTCCTCGCGCCGGCGCAGCTCGTTCAAGAGATGCTGCAACTGAGAGGTCAGCGACGACTCCGGGCGCAAGCTTTGCTGCAGCCGTTCGCCGACCGCGTCGCAAATGGACCGGCAGGTCTTGTGATCGAGCAGCTCAAAATCAGCGTGGCTTCGGCTATTCATGATCGGTCTCTCGGCGAGTTCCATCTCGCCTTGCTTGAGCGAAAGCTCGCAAGGTCAAGTCCGACAGGCTGAATTTGTTTCCGATTGTCGTGCATCGACATCCTCGCTCGCAGGTAGCAGACCAGCGGGTTCCATGCGCAAAAAAAGCCCCGGCGTTGCGGCCGGGGCGCTCAAGCCTTGGGGGAGTTTAGGTTGGGGGAGTTCTGGTCAGGTCAGTAGCAGCGGTTGACGAGGCGCCAGCGGGGGCCCCAAGGGGTCGGCACCAGGCGGCGCGTGTAGCAGCCGCCATAGCCGGGGCCGCCGTAGTAGGCGGGGCCGCCGACAACGACGCGCGGACCCCAGCCCCAGCCACGATGCCAGCCACCGTGCCAACCGTCCCATGCCGAGGCGGAGGTCGGCGCCAGCGCAGCCGCGCCGAGCGAGGCCGCGGCAAGAGCGACAAGCGAGAATTTACGTAGCATGGTCGTCTCCTCGAGTTTCGGCGCCGTCGGAAGCGCCGGCGGTGACAATATCGCCCGTGACGCCCTCGCTTTAGCTGTGTGGACAAGCTTCGAAGGCGTCCGATCGATGCAGAGCTTAGGCCGCGCCGCCTGAACGGGAGCGCGACGGCTGCTACAGAATGGGTTCACGTTCGTGAAATTGTCGTAATCCGGGCCGGCTAAGGCTGTGCCGGCCCCGGGGGCTGACGCTGATCCTGATCGCCAAATCGTGCCCAAACTAAAGGGCGAGGGCGACACCGGGTCGCTTGCCGTCGCAGGATCACGCCGATATAAGCCCCCGCAACTCGTTAACCAGCGTTTGCAAGGACGATATTATGGCGACTGAACGCACTTTCTCGATCATCAAGCCCGACGCGACGGAGCGTAACCTGACCGGCGCGGTCAACGCACTGATCGAGAAGGCCGGGCTCCGGATCGTGGCCCAGAAGCGGATTCGCATGACCCGTGAGCAGGCCGAGACCTTCTATGCAGTCCACAAGGCGCGCCCGTTCTTCGGCGAGCTGGTCGAGTTCATGACCTCCGGCCCGGTCGTGGTCCAGGTGCTGGAAGGCGAGGGGGCGATCGCCAAATACCGCGACGTGATGGGCGCCACCGACCCGTCCAAGGCCGCCGAAGGCACGATCCGCAAGCTCCATGCGAAATCGATCGGCGAGAATTCCGTGCATGGATCCGATGCTCCGGAGACGGCCGCGATCGAGATCGCGCAGTTCTTCTCGGGCAACGAGATCGTCGGCTAATACGCTGGAGGAGTTTCGGTTCTGATGGAATTCAGAACCGAAACTCTAGATTCTTGTTTTGACGCGTTTTCTTCACGCGAACCGGTGCCCACTTCGCTCGAAAACGCTCTAATACAACGAAGTTGCGGCGGGCTGAGCGTCGCGAGGGGTGGCCGCAAGGCCGAAAGGAAGCGCTGTGGACTGGCTGTGGCAGATCGTTGATCCCGCGAATCTCGCGGCTTTCTTCACGCAGTTCAAGAGCGAGATGGCGACCTCGACGTTTTGGGTCGCCGTCGGCAAGATCATCTGGATCAATGTGCTGTTGTCGGGCGACAACGCCTTGGTGATCGCGCTGGCCTGCCGCGGGCTCGCGCCGCGCCAGCGGCTGTGGGGCATGATCTTCGGCGCGGCGGCCGCGGTGATTTTGCGCATCATCTTCACCGGCATCGTCGCGACCTTGATGGAATTCCCCTACCTCAAGCTCGTCGGCGGGTTGGCGCTGATCGTGATCGCAGCAAAGCTGCTCGTTCCCGAACATGATGACGAGGACAGCGTGGATGCGGCCGCGCATCTATGGGCGGCGGTGCAGATCGTCGTCGTCGCCGACATCGTCATGAGCCTCGACAACGTGATCGCGGTTGCCGCCGCTGCCAACGGCAGCGTGCCGCTTCTGGTGCTCGGCCTTGCGATCAGCGTGCCCCTGATCGTCGCGGGCGCGGCGTTGATCATGGCACTGCTCAGCAAACTGCCGGTGCTGGTCTGGGCCGGCGCGGCCCTGCTCGGGTGGATCGCCGGCGATGTGATCGCGACCGATCCGGCGGTCGATCCGAAGCTCGATGCGCTGTTTGCCGGTCCTGTCGGCAACACGCTCGATTCCTGGCTGGGCACGCTCGGCATCGGTCCGCATTTTGCCGGCGGCGGCCACGGCGGCGAGATCGCGCTGGCGCTGCTTGGCGTCATCGTGGTGCTGGTCGTCGGATCGATCTGGCGCCGGCGCGCAATGCATCACGCCGAGCGGGCCGCCAAGGCGGCCTGAAAGGCTCGATGCTAAGGCTCGATGAGATGAAGTCGAATTGTATCCGCTATGGGTGCTACCTCTTCACCTCTCCCAAAGGGAGAGGTCGGCGCGTAGCGCCGGGTGAGGGGATTTGCTCGATCGAGGGACCGTAACCCCTCACCCGCGCCTTCGGCGCGACCTCTCCCTTCGGGAGAGGTGAACTTGCGGCCCCAGGCTGATTCAACCAAATGACATCATGCTCTCAGCGCCGTACGATCGAACCGGTGCGTCCGACCAGACGCGCCAGTTGCTTGAAGCGGCTGCCGACGCGGTCGGCGACGAGATCGACCATCCGGTGCTCGAACACCAGCATGAGTTTGCGTCCGTCGGTGCGGAAATGGGTTGCCGGCAGCACGCCGGGCCGTGCCGCCGAGATCAGGTGCGCGACGCGAAACGCGGCGCCAAGCAGGCGCGCGCGTTCGAGCATCGTGTGCGGCACCATCTCCTGGACGATTTCCGGCGGTTCGTTCTCCAAGCTTAGGCCGGCGTAGCGGTAGAATACCGAGAGCGCGACGAAGGTGCGGCCCTGATGGGAGATGGAGCCGAAATTGCCGTTGGTGATGAGGCTGAGCGTCTCCTCGCCGCGGTGATCGGGATGCACCCGCCAGCCGATATCAGACAGCAGGCAGGCGGCATGGCGCAGCCTACGGTCCTCGTCGGTCTCGCGCAGCCTCACGACGCGCACCAGCCGATCGGTCCAGGCGATCAGTTCCTCCGCGTGGCGTGCCGATCGCGAGAGCAGGCCGTTCATGGTCTGCGCTGCGCAGATCAGGCCATCCTTGGCGCGCTCGGCCGGCGGCAGCATTTCGTAGAACAGGCCTTCGCGCACGCCGAAGGTGGAGAACACGATCGTCTTCGGCTTTGCCACCCGGATGATGTATTCAAGAACGAGCGCGGCGTAGGTGAGCAGCGGCCGCCGCGCGTCGGCTACAGCCTCGATATTGGCGAGCAAATTGGCGGCCGCCAGCCGGCGCAAGCGCTGCGCGAAATCGAGCGCGTCGGCGGCGGGAATCGAATAGCCGTGCATCACCTTGAGC
The DNA here is from genome assembly GCF_059512365.1 of Bradyrhizobium sp. Ses1. Classification (NCBI taxonomy): domain Bacteria; kingdom Pseudomonadati; phylum Pseudomonadota; class Alphaproteobacteria; order Hyphomicrobiales; family Nitrobacteraceae; genus Bradyrhizobium; species Bradyrhizobium sp. Ses1. The sequence goes on along the minus strand of NZ_JCAMOQ010000041.1, from coordinate 59,819 downwards.
GGATAGCCGCTCTGGATGATGTGAATGCGCGCCAGCGCGCGCCAGGTGCCGCCGACCGCGTAGAAATTGCGGCCGCGGCCCGCCTTGAGTTGCGGAACCTCGGACAGTTCGTTGCGGACGATGCGCTCGGCGCGTTTCAGCGATTTGTGCGAGAGGTCCTGCAGCGCGAGGCTGCCGAGCGGCAGCGTCACGCCGCTGTGGACGCGATTGCCCTTGACGTCGATCAGTTCGACCGAGCCGCCGCCGAGATCGCCGACGATGCCGTCGGGCTTGTGCACGCCGGAGACGACCCCCAGGGCGGAGAGCTTGGCTTCCCGTGGGCCTGATAGAATCTCGATCCGCGTTCCGCAGATGCGCTCGGCCTCGGCGATGAAATCGGCACCGTTCCTGGCGTCGCGACAGGCGGCCGTCGCGATCGCATAGACGCGGCCGACCCTCTGGATCCGGCACAGCGCGCGAAACCGCCGCAGCGCCGTCAGCGCCTTTGCGACCGCATCCTCGGCAAGAAGCCCGGTGCTCTGCACCTCGCGGCCGAGACCGCACAGCGCCTTCTCGTTGAACAGCGTGGTGAGGTTACGTGACAGCGACTCGTAGATCACGAGACGCACCGAGTTGGAGCCAATATCGATGACAGCGACGCTGGTAGCGCGCTTGCGCGGTCGCTTCACCGGAAAGTCCCCTTGTGGTGGCTAGAGCATTTTCGGTTCTGATTGAATCAGAACCGAAGCTCTAGATTGTTGTTTTGACGCGTTTTCTTCACGCGAACCGGTGTCCACTTCGCTCGAAAACGCTCTAGCGCTCGTTGCGGCGAGTGAGACGGCGCGGTGAAGATTCCTTGAGAGACTTTCCACGGCCCGACAGACTCGGATTCGTCATGAAGTAATTATGAAGGTTGAAAGGCTCTTCGCCTTTCGCGGCCTTCATACGCGTTGACGATCCATCGGGCAACAATCGCCAGCTCTGCTCCGTATCCTTCAGATTCGCGACCATGATCTGTTCGAGAACCTGCTGATGCACCGTGGGATTTTGCAGCGGGCAGAGCACCTCGACACGGCGGTCGAGGTTCCGCGGCATCATGTCGGCAGAGGAGATATACACAGCCGCTTTCGCGCTGGGCAGCCCATATCCCATGCCGAAGCAATAGATTCGGCCGTGTTCCAGGAAGCGGCCGATCACCGATTTGACGCGGATGTTCTCGGAAAGTCCTGATAACCCCGGCCTGAGGCAGCAGATGCCGCGCACCACGAGCTCGATCGGCACTCCCGCCTGCGATGCTTCATAGAGCGCGTCGATGATGTCGGGGTCGACGAGCGAGTTCATCTTCATCCAGATCGCGGCCGGCCGGCCATGACGCGCGTGACCGATCTCGCCCTGGATGTGCTCGATGATGCGCTTGCGTAGCGTGAGCGGCGACACCGCCATCTTTTCGATGTCGCTCGGCTCGGCATAGCCGGTGACGTAGTTGAACACGCGCGCGGCGTCGCGGCCGATGACCGGATCGCAGGTGAAGTAGGAGAGATCGGTGTAGATGCGCGCGGTCACCGGATGGTAGTTGCCGGTGCCGGTGTGGACGTAAGTGGTAAGATTGCTGCCCTCGCGGCGCACCACCATCGACAACTTGGCGTGGGTCTTGAGCTCGATGAAGCCGTAGACCACCTGCACGCCGGCGCGTTCGAGGTCGCGCGCCCAGCGGATGTTGGCTTCCTCGTCGAAGCGGGCCTTCAGCTCGATCAGCGCCGTGACCGACTTGCCGGCCTCAGCCGCTTCCGCGAGCGCGCGCACGATCGGTGAATTCTGCGAGGTGCGATAGAGCGTCTGCTTGATGGCGACGACCTCGGGATCGCGTGCGGCCTGCTGCAGGAACTGCACCACGACGTCGAAGGATTCGTAGGGGTGGTGGACGATCAGGTCCTTCTGGCGGATCGCGGCAAAGATATCGCCGCCATGGTCGCGCACCCGTTCCGGATGGCGCGGCACATAGGGGGTGAATTCGAGATCGGGCCGGTCGAGCCGGGTGAGTTGCGACAGCTCGTTCATGGCCAGCACGCCGTCGACCAGGAAAACCTCGTCGTCGGCGGCGTTGAGTGCGTGCTGCACGAACAGGCGCAGCTCCTCAGGCATCTTGGCCTCGATCTCCAGCCGGATCACCGATCCGCGCCGGCGTCGCTTCAACGCGGTCTCGAACGTGCGGACGAGGTCTTCGGCTTCTTCCTCGATTTCGATTTCGGAGTCGCGGATGACGCGGAAGGCGCCCTGGCCCATGACCGTGTAGCCCGGGAACAGACGTCCGATGAAGAGGCCGGTGGCCTGCTCCAATGTGATCAGGCGCAGCCGGCCCTCACTGGGGATGCGGATGAAGCGGTCAATCTTGCCGGGCATGCGGATCAGCGCGTTCATCGCCTTGCCGTCGGAGATCCGGGACAATTGCAGCGCCACCGTGAAGCCGAGGTTGGGAATGAACGGGAAGGGATGTGCCGGATCGATCGCGAGCGGTGTCAGCAGCGGGAAGATGCTGTGGAGGAAATGATCCTCGATCCAGGCCCGCTCCGTCTTGGTGGCGTCTCGCCCGTCGACGAGCTGGATGCCGACTTCCGAGAGCATCGTGCGCAGGTCGCTCCAGATCGCCTGCTGGTCGGAGGCGAGCTTGGAGACGGTCTGGTTGATCAGGACGAGCTGTTCGGATGGCGTCAGCCCGTCGGGGCTGCGCTCCGGGATGCCTTCACGGACCTGCGCCTTGATACCGGCGACGCGGACCATGAAGAACTCGTCGAGGTTATTGGCTGAAATCGACAGGAATCTCACCCGCTCGAGCGCGGGGTGGCCGGGATTGACGGCCTCTTCCAGCACGCGGCGATTGAAATGCAGCCAGGAAAGCTCGCGGTTGATGAAGCGCTCGGGGCTCGTCGCGATCGCCGGCAGCCCTTCAGCAACCTGTTCTTTCTCTTGTACTTCAATAGGTTGTGCCGATTCCATGAAGTTCTCGATCCATTCGAGTTCAGGCCCAGAGCCACTTAAGCAAATGCAACGCAACCCTGTGATAAGTGGATGACGTTTCGATGACATTGACGTTCCGGAAGCCCGCGCCGTCAAGTCACAGGGATCAGGCGTTGCGCCACAGTTCCGCTGCCAGCGCCCGCGTCACCGGCCGGCCGAGCCGCAGCGCCTCGGTGTCGAGCAGCTCCACCGCCCGGCGGGCGGCGGCGTAGGAACGCTCGATCCGGCTGGCGAGATAGCTCACCAGTGATTCGTCTACGGTCATCTGTCGGTCCGTGCAGTATTTGACGATCAGGCCGCGAAACAAGAGATCGTCTGGCGGCAACAATGACACGGTCGGTACCGCGCGCAGCCGTGACCGGAGGTCGCGCAATTCGATCTCGAACGCGGAGGGCGGAATGCGAGCGGTCATCAGCACGAAGGCTTCGTCCTGGCGGGCAAGATTGAGCAAGTGAAACATCGCGCGCTCGTCGAAGCCGTGCGGGTTCAGGTCTTCGACCACGAGTGCACCCGTCGCAAGGTCCGCCGGCACGGCCTCGGCCGACAGTGCGTGCGCCGCGGTCGAGCGCGCGCCGGCCCGCTCGGCCCAGATCGCGGCGAGGTGGCTTTTGCCCGATCCTTCGGGGCCGACCAGCAGCATGATGCGGTTCGGCCAGTCGGGCCAGCTCTCGATCAGAGCAAGGCCGGCCTCATTCGCCGTTCCCTCCAGGAAGTCGTCGCGGGTCAGGCTCTCCGCATGTGGCAACGCCAACGCAAGCTGACGAGGGTGAACGCTACCTGCCACGCAAAACTCTCCGGGACTTCCGTTCTCTTGACGCGTTTTCTTTACGCGAACCGGTGCCCACTTCGCGCGAAAACGCTCTTTACGCTCTAACGCGCTTCGATCGTGCTCATGTGCCGCACCCACTCCACGAGATAGAGGGAGACGGAAACCAAAGTAAAGATGGTGACAAATCCCATCAGGATCAGATCGTAAGGCCTTGGCTGGAAACCGAAACCGAGTGAGGCCAGCACCAGGGCTGCGAAGGCAACCTGAGCCCCCGTGTTAAGTTTCGAGACCATCAGCGGTTTTATCTCGACCGGCTTGTCGAACAGCCAGGACACAATCACAGCCGCTACGATCATGATGTCGCGCGAGACCACGAGGATGACGAGCCAGCGCGGCACCGCGCCCCAGATCCCGAGCGCCACATAGATCGACACCAGCAGCGCCTTGTCGGCCAGCGGATCGAGCAGCGCGCCGAGCTCGCTCGTCATGTTGAAGCGCTTGGCGAGGAAACCGTCGACGGCGTCGCTGACGCCGGCAATCACGAAGATCGCAAACGCGATTTCCATCTGGCTGGAGACGATCGCCCAGACGATGACCGGCACCAGAATGATGCGGCCCAGCGTGATGATATTGGGTATGCTCAACTCGGTCGCTTCCCGGCTACCGGCCTGAATTCACGGAAGATTCGGCCCTTTTGGGGGCTGAGCCGGCTGTTATCTACATAGTATACCGCCTGCCGCCTTGCGAGCCATTGCGCGGGGGCGGAATTCCTCGTAACCAGCCGTCTTCAACTGGAATTTTGCATGACCGAGCGCAAGAACGGCCTCACTTACGCGGATTCCGGCGTCGACATCGATGCCGGCAACCGGCTGGTCGATCTGATCAAGCCGATGGTCCGCGCCACCGCGCGCGCCGGCGCGGACGCCGAGATCGGCGGCTTCGGGGGTCTGTTCGACCTGAAGGCGGCCGGCTTCAAGGACCCGGTGCTGGTGGCCGCGACCGATGGCGTCGGCACCAAGGTCAAGATCGCGATCGAGACCGGGCTGCATGACGGGATCGGCATCGACCTGGTGGCGATGTCGGTCAACGACCTCGTGGTGCAGGGCGCGGAACCGCTGTTCTTCCTCGACTATTTTGCCTGCGGCAAGCTCGACCCGGAGGCGACCGCCGCGATCGTCGCGGGTGTCGCCGAGGGCTGCCGCGAATCCGGCTGCGCGCTGATCGGCGGCGAGACCGCGGAGATGCCGGGGCTCTACAAGGACGGCGATTACGACCTTGCTGGGTTTGCGGTCGGGGCCGCCGAGCGCGGGACGCTCTTGCCGCGGCCGGATATCGCCATCGGCGATGCCGTGATCGGCCTTGCTTCCTCCGGCGTTCACTCCAACGGATTCTCGCTGGTGCGTAAGATCGTCGAGCAGTCGCGCGTCAGCTTCGACGCGCCGGCGCCGTTCTCGCCGGTCATGACGCTCGGCGGCGCGCTGCTGGCGCCGACCAAGCTCTATGTCAAATCCTGCCTGCGCGCAATCCGTGAGACCGGGGCGATCAAGGGGCTCGCCCACATCACCGGCGGCGGCTTCACCGACAACATTCCGCGGGTGCTGCCGAAGCATCTGGGCGTCGGTATCGATCTGGCCCGGCTGCCGGTGCTGCCGGTGTTCAAATGGCTGGCGGAAGCGGGCGGCATCGCCGAGCTCGAACTGCTGCGCACCTTCAACTGCGGCGTCGGCATGATCGCGATCGTGAAAGCGGATGCGGTCGAGCGCGTCATGGAGGTGTTCATCGAAAGCGGCGAGACCGTGACGCTGCTCGGTGAGGTGATCCACGCGACCGGCGATCATCGCGTCGTCTACAACGGCCATCTCGATCTTTCGCAATGAAGCGCAAAGTCGCCATCCTGATTTCCGGGCGCGGATCGAACATGGTCGCGCTGATCGAGGCCGCGAAGGCGGAAGACTTTCCGGCCGAGATCGTTGTGGTGATCTCCAACCGCGCCGACGCCGCGGGCCTCGCCAAGGCCAGCGCGAGCGGCATTCCGACCGTCGTCATCGAGAGCAAGCCGTTCGGCAAGGACCGCGCCGGCTTCGAGGCGATGCTGCAGCGTGCGCTCGACGAGAAGAACGTCGAGCTGATCTGTCTCGGCGGCTTCATGCGGCTGTTCACGGCCGAATTCGTGCAGCGCTGGTACGGCAGGATGCTCAACATCCATCCGTCGCTATTGCCGTGCTTCCCCGGCCTCGATCCGCATGGCCAGGCGCTCAAGGCCGGCGTGAAGATCTCGGGCGCAACCGTGCATTTCGTGATCCCGGAGACCGATGCCGGGCCGATCGTGGTGCAGGGCGCGGTGGCGGTCGCCGATGACGATACGCCGGAGACGCTGGCGGCCCGCGTCATCCAGATCGAGCACCAGATCTATCCGGAAGCGCTGCGGCTGCTTGCGGCAGGCCGGCTCAGGCTGGAGGGCGATGTCTGCAAGACCGCGGAGAGCGCAAAGCTATCCGGCACGCTGATTTCGCCCGCGGCGAAATAGTGCAACGCTACATCTGACGCCATAAAGAAATCCCCCCGGGGTGATGCCGGGGGTAGCAATCATGATTGCCTGAGTGGATCGTGATGGAGTCTAGGAGACCTTGAGGTTTTCCGCGGATGCCTTGCCGCGGTTCTCCACCAGGTCGTACTCGATCGTTTGGTTTTCGTTGAGCGTAGAGAGTCCCGCACGCTCAACCGCCGAGATATGGACGAAGACGTCCTTGTCGCCGACGGCCGGCTTGATGAACCCATAACCCTTGGTCGGGTTGAACCACTTGACGGTACCCTTCGGCATCGCCTGTCTCCTCGTCTAGACGTAAAAAAGACGCGGCCACGCTTCGCGCGTGCCACGCCACAAACCGGCTTCCGGCAGTCTGATCAAATTCCGATTCTTAGACTTCAAGGTCACGAAACGCACAGTCGAACGGCCCAATCCGATTGTACCGGCGATTGCAACACGAAAATTGCGGGTTAGCAAGCCTTTGGTGTGCCACGGAAAATCGGTGCTCCGCGGCAACGCCTGTGGCCGATCGACAACAACGTTGCGGCTTCGGGCGAAGTGTGCCGGGCCGCGCGATTGACGGTCCCGGCGAGTTAAGGGCAAATCGGCCGATATCGATCGCTTTTTTCGCATTTTTCAGGCTCGCGTCGTTTGGGAATTAAATACATGCGCTGCTCGTGGCGTCCGTCGCGAGCAAGCTCCGCCGGAGGGGGCCGCGGCCTTGCATGGGCGTTTGCGGCCGCGCTTTGCCTGGCCATCGGCACGATCGGTTCGGCGCAGGCGCAATCGCGGCCGCCGACGATGCCCACACTAACCCCGACTCCACCCCCAGCGCCGAGCCCGACGCCGAGCGTAAGTCCGGCGCCGATCCCGTCGCCGACAGCCAGCATCGTTAACGCCGATCTCGCGGCGGGCCCGGCGATAGCCAATCTTGGCAGCAACTTCCTGGAGCGGATCGGCAACCAGGCGACCAGTGGCTTCAACCGCTTATGGCGGACCAACCCCGGTGGAGGAGGTGCCTCCGAGAGCGTCGAGGCGCCGCGCTTTCGCACCTGGTTCGAGGGCTACGGCATCTCCGCGCGCAACGACGCCGTCGGGGATTTCGTCGGCGACCGCCGCAAGACCTGGGGCGGGGTGGCCGGCATCGGTGCGCGGATCGCCCCAGGCATCAATCTCGGTTTCTCCGTCGACCAGAGCCGCACCGACATCGATGTGCCGCTCGCGCTGCAATCGGCGGCCATCGATCTGAGCCAACTCGGTGCCCACGCCACCGTCGACAAGGGGCCGTGGACCTGGGCGATCGCCGTGGTGCACGGCTTCGGCAACATCCGCTCCAGTCGCGATACCGGTCTTGGTTTTGCCACGACGGGTTACAACGCCAAGCTCGATGGCGCGCTGAGCGAGCTCAGCTATTACTCGGACAAGGACCAGAGCCGAATCGTGCCGAAGGCGAGCCTCGAATATGTCCGCGCCAGGACCGGATCGTTCCAGGAATTCGGCGGCCTCGATCCCGTTTTTGCCAGCGCCGCCACCGTGGAGCGGATGCGGGTGATGATCGGGGCGGAAGTCGGACACTACTGGATCTTCGACCAGAAGGTGTTCGACCTCTCGGCCTATGGCAAGTTCGTCGACAATGTCGCGCAGAACTTTGGCGATGTCACCGTCAGCCTCGGCAGCCAGAGCATCACGCTGCAGGGCATTGCCGAAAGCCAATATGGCGCAGATGCCGGCGCGGCGGCGTCGCTCAGCCTGACCAATACCGCGCGGCTCTATCTCAACTACGACGGCAAATTCCGCGCCGCGATGCAGTCGCACCAGGGCACTGTCGGCGTCGAGTTCAAGTGGTAGTCGCCTCGGTCGGGAAAGGCTTGGGCGCCACGTAGTTCTGCAATCCGAAATGTTCGCGCGATCCCACCATCAGCGGCGTCAATTCGTCGGGATGGATGAATTCGTCGCGGAAGCAGGCATAGACCTTGGGATCGAAGATGCTCTTCAGCCATTCGATCATCAGCGTGTGACGGTCCGAGTGGCGGAACTGGCGATGATAGCAGAGCCATAGATCCAGTTGGTGGTTGACGCCGAGGTCGACCGCGACCAGCGGCGCGCCGAGCGCAATTACCGAGCTCGGCAGGAAGCCGATTCCCGCGCCCTGTTCGACGGCGTAGAGCGCGGCCACGCTGGAATTGGTGGAGATGCCGACGATGCCCTCGAGCGAGTCCACGCCGAGGATCCGCTTGTAGGTGCCGTCGCCATGCGGCACGCCATCCTGCTTGACGATGCGATGGTGCCTTAGCTCGTCGAGCGACGTCGGCAGGCCGTAGGCATCGCAGTAGGCTTTCGAGGCGAAAGCGTGGATGTGCAACCGGCCGATCTTCGTCGCGATCAGTTCGGGATCGCTGGGGCGCTCGACCTGCAGCGAGATGTCCGCCTCCTGCCGCGGAACTTCAGCGCAGTCAGATACGCAACGCAGCTCGACGATGATGTTGCGATAGGTCCGCTCGAACGTGATCAGGCGCGGCAGCACCCAGAAGTTCCCGGGTGCCTCGGTCACCGCGATCCGCACGGTGCCGCTCACCTCCGCCGGCGCCCGCGCGCGCCTGACGATGTTGAGGCTGAGACGCTCCATCTGTTCCACATCGAACAGCAGCGCCCGTCCTTCGCCGGTCAGCGCCAGTTGTGCCTCGTCGCGCGAAAACAGTTGGCAGCCGAGATCGTCCTCGAGCTTGTCGATCTTGCGCATCATTGCGGTTGCCGGCACGCCGAGGACGTCGGCGGCGCGGCTGAAGCTGCGGCTCCGTGCGCAGAGCAGGAACACCCGCAAATCTCCCCACTCAGGGCGAAGCGCGTCTTCAAGTTTCTTGCGCTGCATGGGCGCAGCGCTGCCGACCAGATCATACGGCATACGTTTCTTGTCCCGTGTAAAGGGATGATGCCGCAACCTATGGGATGAAAGTGCACAAAGTGTTGCTTGCGACCTGGAATTTCAACACAAGTCCGCTGGGTTTGCGCACGGCGATAACTGCCCGGCTACTCCTTGGCGCGTTCCACCTTGACCACGCGTCCCTTGTCGATCGCAAGCGCCAGCCGGCCGTGCTTGAGCTTGAGTGCCGCTTCGCCGAATAATTCGCGGCGCCAGCCGTGCAGGGCGGCGACGTCGGCATGATCGTCGGCGGCGATCTGCTCGAGATCGTCGACGGTCGCGATCACCTTGCTTGCGACTGCGTGCCGCTCGGACGTCATCCTGAGCAGCACCTTCAACAGTTCGACGATCGCTGCACCGTTGGAATTGTTGCGCGGCTTCTCGATCTTCGGCAGCTTGGCGAAATCCCGGGCGAGCCCGCGCTGCACGGCGGCAATGATGTCCGTGCCCCATTTCGAGCGCTCAAATCCTTTCGGCAGCGAGCGTAGGTTGGCAAGCTTCTCCAGCGACGTCGGCGCATGCGTTGCGATATCGCCCACCGCCTCGTCCTTCAGCACGCGCGAACGCGGCACGTCGCGACTCTGCGCCTCCTGCTCGCGCCATGCGGCGACCTCGATCAGCACCGCGAGCTCGCGCGGCTTCCGCACCCTGGTTTTCAGCCGCTCCCAGGCGCGCTCTGGATGGAAGTCGTAGGTGCGGGGCGAGGTCAGGATCTCCATCTCCTCGCTGACCCAGTCGTTGCGGCCGCGCTTCTTCAGGTCGGCATCGAGCGCGCTGAAGACGTCGCGCAAATGCGTGACGTCGGAGACCGCGTATTGGGTCTGCTCGGCGCTGAGCGGGCGGCGCGACCAGTCGGTGAAGCGGTGGGTCTTGTCCGGCCGATGGCCGGTGATGCGCTCGACGAGCTGGTCATAGGCGATGCTGTCACCATAGCCGAGCACCATGGCCGCAACCTGCGTGTCGAAGATCGGGTGCGGGATGGTGTTGGCGCGGTGCCAGACGATCTCGATGTCCTGCCGGGCGGCGTGGAATACCTTCAGCACCTGCTCGTTGGCCATCAACTTGAAGAACGGTGTGAGGTCGATGTCGGGAGCGAGCGCGTCGATCACGACGGCCTCGTCCGGGCTCGCCATTTGCAGCACGCAGAGCAGGGGGTAGTAGGTCGTTTCCCGCAGGAACTCGGTGTCGACGGTGATAACGGGGTGGGCGGCCAAGCGGTCGCAGGCCGCCTGCAGTTCCCAGGTGGTGTTAATCAGATCCATGAACAGTCCATGACGCTTCCGACACGCGTTCTGCCGAAAGCGCAGGTATGTCAAGGGGCTTGGCTGCAATTCTGGCCCTGCATAGGCTCAGGTCAGGCCGCGCGGAACAGGCGGCGGACGCCGCGTGGGCGTCGCAGGGCGCGAAAACGGTGGTTGGGCCGCCGCCTTACTCGTGACGACCGTGCCTGGAGGGCCGACGAGCGGCGGGCATTGCGAGCACGACCAGGCAGAGAGCCACCATCGCCATTCCCACGAATTCAAGAGCAAAGGCTTCCATCGGCAATCTCCCTAACAAAGTCGTAAGACTTGTCGGGATCGGGTTGACGGTCTGTTAAGGGATTTGGTTACCGGCCGTCCGCCGCCGCGATGGTGGATGCCGGGTTAATGGCGGGGCCGCGTGACGGTCGCTGGGAGGCGGGCACTGATGTCACCCCTCATGGTGAGGAGCGCACCGGGTCCGCGCAAAGCGCGGCCCGATGGCAGGCTCCGCGCATCTCCGGACGCTGCTTCGCATCGCCTTGAGAACCATGAGGCCCCGCCGGTGGCCTCGCCTTCGAGACGATCGCTTCGCAACCTCCTCAGGGGTGAGGGAATGGCTCGAGTACCCATCCTGCGGCTAACGAATAGTCCGACAGCGTTGGCTGCCAGGCGCACGTAAATATGCCTACATGAATGCCTCACCCTAGAACACGAAGGCGACCGAAATCCTATCCGGGAAAACACCGGTCAAGCGTCACAGGATCGCCGCGCCAATTCCCGCGATGGCGCTGAAGGCGACGACCACGAGCGGCGGTGCGCGCCAGGCGATGAGCAGCACGAATCCGACGAGGGCAATCGCAAAGTCCGTGGGCGTCTGCACCGTGCTGGTCCAGACCGGATTGTAGAGCGCCGCGCCCAGGATGCCGACGACCGCTGCGTTCACGCCGCGCATCATCGCCTGGGCGCCCGCACGTTTGCGAAAGCTGTCCCAGTACGGCAGCGCTGCCAGCAGGATCAGGACGCCCGGAAGGAATATGCCGAACAAGCCGATGAGGGCTCCGGCGATGCCGTGCGGCGACGTTTTGACGACGGCGCCGAGATAGGCGGCGAAGGTGAAGAGCGGTCCGGGGACGGCCTGGGCGGCGCCATAGCCGGTGAGGAATACGTCGTCGCCGACCCAGCCCGGCGTCACCACGGCCTCGCGCAGCAGCGGCAGCACGACATGGCCGCCGCCAAACACGAGCGCGCCGGAGCGATAGAAGGCGTCGAACAAGGCAATGCCCGCGTACGGCCACAGCCGTGCCAGGACCGGCAGGCCGACGAGCAGGATCAGGAACGCCGCCAGTGCGACGAGGGCGGCGGCGCGCGACACCGGCACGGCGAAATGGCTTTCTCCGCTCGGCTGCGCGGCGCGGCAGAGCCATAGTCCGGCCATGCCGCCGAGCAGAATCGCGCCGATCTGCGCTACCGATGATGTGCTGAACAGGATGATGAGTGCGGCGACCGTCGCGATCGAGGCGCGCTCGCGGTCGGGGCACAGCGTCCGCGCCATGCCCCATACGGCTTGAGCTACGATCGCGACCGCCACGAGTTTGAGGCCGTGCACCAGCCCTGTTCCGACCGGTCCGCTCAATGCGCTGGCGCCATAGGCAAACAGCAGGAGCGCGATGGCCGATGGCAGCGTGAAACCCGTCCATGCCGCCAGCGCGCCGCGATAACCTGCGCGCATCAATCCGAGCGAAAATCCGACCTGGCTGCTCGCCGGACCGGGCAGGAATTGGCAGAGCGCCACGAGGTCCGCATAGGATTGTTCGTCGAGCCATTTGCGGCGCTCGACGAATTCGCTACGGAAATAGCCGATATGGGCGATCGGGCCGCCGAACGACGTCAGCCCGAGCTTGAGGAAGACCAGAAGCACTTCGAGCGGCGAGCCCGCGCGCGGAGGTTTGGCCTCGCTGTCTGAAGTCCGCTCAATGTTCATCGTCCAGAATTCCCATCAGACAAGTTCCCGCGCCGGGATCGATGCAGGAACCGCAGTTCTCTTGAACTGTTAGCGCGCCAACCGTGACGCCCGTCCATCGAGTGCGTCGGGCTATCACAACTCAGCACGCAGGAGACTGGTCATGGCAAGTGCCGCCGAACGGGATCCCCGCCATCATACGCAGAAAATGCGAAAGGCGTTACACGACATAAAAACCCACCTTCGCGAGGACATCGCGAAGGTCGATGAACCACAGCTCAAGGCCATGTTCGAGACCTCAGCCGAGGTGATCGGCGGGCTGGAGAAAGCGTTCACGGATTACGAGCAGAAGAACGAAGCGGCTTGGCGCTAGAGCAGGATGACGGCGGGCATCATCCCTGCGAGGAGCCTGTGAGATGAACCGGGATGTCGATATCAGGAAACGCGCTCTGATCACGGGGACTGCCGTGACGGGAATCATCGCGACCGCGGGACTGATCCCGCCGTCACTCGCTGTAGCGCGGTCCAAGGAGGAAAAGGAGAAGACAGAGGTCACGCCGCCGGAAGATTTGATGCGCGAGCACGGCGTGCTCGATCGGGTGCTTCTGGTCTACGAAGCGGGGCTCCGCAAGTTTGCCGCTAAGGAGGATTTCGACCCCTCGGTCATGACGCGCGCTGCCGAGATCGTGCGCGACTTCATCCACAACTATCACGAGGAGTCGGAGGAGCACGCGGTCTTTCCACGCTTCAAGAAAGCCGGAAAGATGGTCGATCTCGTCGACACGCTGCTGATCCAGCACAAGGCCGGGCGGGGTGTGACCGAGACGATCCTCCGAACGGCACCGGGCAGTCGGCAGGATGGCGAGGACCGGCGACAGCTTACCGACTCGGTTCGCGCCTTCATCGCGATGTATCGTCCCCACGCAGCGCGCGAAGACACCGAGCTGTTCCCGATGCTGAGGAGCCTGGTTTCCGCGCATGGGTTCGATGCAATGGCCGAGGATTTCGAGCGAAAGGAACATCAGCTCTTTGGCGACGACGGGTTCGAGATGATGACAAAGCGGGTGGCTGATCTGGAACGACAAACCGGGATCGACGATCTCTCCCAATTCACCCCGCGATGAAACGCGCGCCGCAGTTGCGGCAGATCAATACGAAGTGGGCCAGCGGCACTAGGATATCAATGTAGCCGAACAGCTTGACGGCCAGGTTGTTGAGGTTATGGGGCTCGGCCTCCTAGGCACACCGGGCCCCACCTTAAATCTTCGTAAGATTGAGTGGAGCGAAATCCGTAGGATGGGTAGAGCGAAGCGAAACCCATCATTCGCGGCTTGCTCATCGCGATGGGTTTCGCTTTCGCTCTACCGATCCTACCGCGATTATCATCGTTCGATGGTGCCGGTGCGACGGATTTTCTTCTGCAACAGCATGATGCCGTAGAGCAGGGCCTCTGCGGTTGGCGGACAACCGGGGACGTAGATGTCTACCGGGACGATGCGGTCGCAGCCGCGCACGACTGAATAGGAATAGTGATAGTAGCCACCGCCATTGGCGCAGGAGCCCATCGAGATCACATAGCGCGGCTCCGGCATCTGGTCGTAGACCTTGCGCAAGGCGGGAGCCATCTTGTTGCAGAGGGTTCCCGAGACGATCATCACATCGGACTGTCGCGGTGAGGCGCGTGGCGCGGCGCCGAAACGCTCAATGTCATAGCGCGGCATAGAGACCTGCATCTGTTCGATGGCACAGCAGGCAAGGCCGAAGGTCATCCACATCAGCGAACCCGATCGCGCCCATGTCACGAGGTCATCGAGCGGCGCGACGAAGTAGCCGCGATCGCCGAGGTTATGCTCTACATTTTCTGCCAGTGACAGGGTGTCCAACATACGCGGTCTCCCAACACTCAGGCGGTATGTCCGCCCGGATCGGCATTCTTTGGTGTCTTCTTGGCCCGTTGCGGCGTCATCCTTGCCGGGTCCGGTTGCCCGGGCACTCCGCGCGGACCGAATTGCTGTCGTTGAAGATCATCCTCGGAGAACTCAGGCTCGACGCCGTTCGGCTCGACGCGCTTTATCGGAGTTCCCGGATCGCGATTGCGCTCGTTCATGCCATGCTCCATCGCTGATGGGTGTCGGGCCAACGACGGGAGCGGCGAATTGTTGCTAAGGAAGGCAGGCAAGCTCAGCGCGTCATTCCGGGATGCGCCGTAAGGCGCAGGCCCGGAATCCATTGGACCGCCTGCGCTGGCGGCGAAATGGATTCCGGGCTCGATGCTTGCGCATCGCCCCGGAATGACGGGGAGTCGGCTCACGTCCCGCAAAATGTCTGCAGCACGCGCTGATCCGGCAGCGGCGGCTCGGCGTAAGCTGCGTATTGCGGCTGGTCGTCGTAGGGTTTTGACAGCACCGTCAACAGTTCCTCGAACGGCGCGTAGTTGTCATCGTTCGTCGCCGCCGCAATCACTGCTTCGACGCGGTGGTTGCGCGGGATGAAGGCGGGGTTGACGACGCACATGGCCGAGTGGCGCTCGGACGGCGTTTGTGGCTCGAGGGCAAGGCGTTCCCGCCAGCGCGTGGCCCATTCGTCGAAGGCCTGCGGATCCATGAACTGGGCGCGGACGTTCTCGTCGGCCGATGCATCCAGGGCTGCATCGCCGAGGCGGCGGAAGGTGAGGGTGAAGTCGGCCTGGTTTTTCGCCATGGCATCCAGGAGACCCTCGATCAGCGCCTCATCGCCGTCGCGTTCGCTAAACAGGCCGATCTTCCGACGCAGACCCGCTGCATAGGCGGCGCTGAACTTCTCGGAGAAATCGCCGAGGATGAATTGCGCCTGTTCGATCGCCTTCTCCTGGTCGTCGGAGAACAGCGGCAGCAGGCATTCAGCCAATCGCGTCAGATTCCACAGCGCGATCCGCGGCTGGTTGCCATAGGCGTACCGGCCCATCTCGTCGATTGAAGAGTAGACTTGCGCTGGGTTGTAGTCGTCCATGAAGGCGCAGGGGCCGTAGTCGATGGTCTCGCCCGAGATCGAGGTGTTGTCGGTGTTCATCACGCCGTGGATGAAGCCGACCAGGAGCCAGCGCGCGACGAGCTCGGCCTGGCGGGCGACGACGCCTTCGAGCAAAGCGTGATACGGACGATCCGACTTTGCCACTTCAGGATAATGCCTGTTGATCACGTGATCGGCGAGGGCACGCACGCCATCGGTGTCGCCGCGGGCGGCGAAGAACTGGAAGGTGCCGACGCGCACATGGCTCGCCGCCACACGTGTCAGCACCGCGCCGGGAAGCGCGGTCTCGCGGATCACATGCTCGCCGGTGATGACGGCCGCGAGCGAACGCGTCGTGGGAATGCCCAATGCGAACATCGCTTCGCTGACGATGTATTCGCGCAGGACCGGGCCGAGCGCGGCGCGGCCATCGCCGCGGCGTGAGAACGGGGTCGGGCCGGAACCCTTGAGCTGGATGTCGCGGCGGACGCCGTCCCGGTCAATGACCTCGCCGAGCAGGATGGCACGGCCGTCGCCAAGTTGCGGAACGAACTGGCCGAACTGGTGGCCGGCATAGGCCATCGCGATGGGGTCGGCGCCCTCGGGCAGGCGCTTGCCGGCGAGGATTTCCGCCCCTTCCGGGGTGTCCAGAAGGTCCGGATCGAGCCCGAGTTGAACCGCGAGCGGCCGGTTGAGCTTGATCAGGCGCGGGGCGGCAACCGGGGTCGGCGCGACACGGGCGAAAAAGTTCGCCGGCAGTGCCGCATAGGAGTTCTGGAAGGGGAAATGCACCGTCATAGTGTAAAGATAGGCTCGGGCCCCGATTAGGCAAACACTTCGCGCCATCGGGGCCGAAAATGTCCGGTTCGGGCGCAAATCAGGGCGTTCCCTTGGTTGCCGCACCTCGCGGCCTCGGGTAAACCGACCCCCAAATTCGGGCAGGCCGCTGGCCGCCCGATTCGAACCCTCCGACATCTGTTTGGGAAGTCCATGCATCGCTACCGGTCACATACATGCGGCGCGCTCCGCGAGAGCCACATCGGCGAGACGGTCCGCCTTTCCGGTTGGGTCCATCGCGTTCGCGACCATGGCGGCGTGCTGTTCATCGACCTGCGCGATCATTACGGCATCACGCAATGCGTGGCGGACCCGGATTCGGCGGCGTTCCACGATGCCGAAAAGCTGCGCTCGGAATGGGTGGTGCGGATGGACGGCAAGGTCCGCCGCCGCCCCGAAGGCACCGACAACCCGGAACTTCCGACCGGGCAGGTCGAGATCTATGTCAGCGAGATCGAGGTGCTCGGCCCCGCCGCCGAGCTGCCGCTGCCGGTGTTCGGCGAACAGGAATATCCTGAAGACATAAGGCTTAAGTACCGTTTCCTCGATCTGCGTCGCGAGAAGCTGCACCAGAACATCATGACCCGCGGCGCGATCGTCGATTCCATGCGCAAGCGGATGAAGGAGCAGGGGTTCTTCGAATTCCAGACGCCGATCCTCACCGCATCCTCGCCGGAGGGCGCGCGCGACTTCCTGGTGCCCTCGCGCATCCATCCCGGCAAGTTCTACGCGCTGCCGCAGGCACCGCAGCAGTACAAGCAATTGATCATGATGTCGGGCTTCGATCGCTACTTCCAGATCGCGCCCTGCTTCCGCGACGAGGATCCGCGCGCCGACCGCCTGCCGGGCGAGTTCTACCAGCTCGACGTCGAAATGAGTTTTGTGACTCAGGACGACGTATTTGCGGCGATGGAGCCGGTCATCACCGGCGTGTTCGAGGACTTCGCCAAGGGCAAGCCGGTCACCAAGAACTGGCCGCGGATTCCATTTGCTGAGGCGATCCGCAAATACGGCACCGACAAGCCCGATTTGCGCAACCCGATCGTGATGCAGGAAGTCTCCGAGCACTTCCGCGGCTCCGGCTTCAAGGTGTTCGCGCGGATGCTGGAAGACCCGAAGAACCAGGTGTGGGCGATTCCGGCCAAGGGCGGCGGCAGCCGCGCGTTCGCCGACCGCATGAACTCCTGGGCGCAGGGCGAGGGCCAGCCGGGCCTCGGCTACATCTTCTGGCGCGAAGGCGGCGAGGGCGCGGGCCCGCTTGCGAACAACATCGGTCCCGAACGGACCGCTGCGGTCCGTGAACAGCTCGGCCTGCAGGAAGGCGACGCGGCATTCTTCGTCGCCGGGGAGCCCGACAAGTTCTGGAAGTTCGCCGGCCTTGCGCGCACCAAGCTCGGCGAGGAATTGAACCTGATCGACAAGGACCGGTTCGAGCTCGCCTGGATCGTCGACTTCCCGATGTATGAGTACAACGAGGAAGACAAGAAGGTCGACTTCTCGCACAACCCGTTCTCGATGCCGCAGGGCGGATTGGAAGCGCTGCAGACGCAGGATCCGCTGACCATCAAGGCCTTCCAGTACGACATCGCCTGCAACGGCTATGAGATCGCCTCCGGCGGCATCCGCAACCACAAGCCGGAAGCGATGGTGAAGGCGTTCCAGATTGCGGGCTATGGCGAAGAGGATGTGGTCGAGCGCTTCGGCGGCATGTACCGCGCGTTCCAGTACGGCGCGCCGCCGCATGGCGGCATGGCGGCGGGGCTCGATCGCATCGTGATGCTGCTCTGCGGCACCACGAATTTGCGCGAGATCTCGCTGTTCCCGATGAACCAGCAGGCGGTCGATCTCCTGATGGGGGCGCCGTCGGAAGCCACGACGAAGCAGCTCCGCGAACTTCATATCAGGGTGAATTTGCCCAATAAGTGATGCTCAGAGTCCCGTCGAGGCCTCGACCTGGAATTGCGCGAGCGCGATCAGCGGCTCGGTCTTGAGGAGCTGAACGAGCTGAAGCCCCAACACCTTGCCGCGGGGCGTCAGTTTGATGATCAGCGTTTGTCCGGGACTGTCGACAAAGCGGACCACGGCGTCCACCGCGGCGGCGGCATCGGGATTGGCGGCGACGGCTTGGCCAAACGCCTTGATCTGGTCGATGATGGCGTCTCTCGCCGCCTCGCGACTGACATTCTGAGCTCGGGCATATTGCGCGACGATCAGATCGACGCAGCCACCGTCGCGCAAGCTGAGCTCGATGGCTCCGGCCTCAATCTGGCCGGCGAGGCTCGCCGCTTGCATCGGATCGGTGGAGAACACGGCTCGCGGCACATTGGCGAGCGCAACGCGGGCGGACGCCTTCAGCAGGTTGCCGATTTCGAGGCTTGCGGGCGCGAGCACGAAGGCGCCGGACTGTTCGGTCCAGCCCGCGCCGAGATCCAGGGCGATGGCCGCCCGGTCGATGCCGGCCGCCACAAGCGGCTGCATCGCCGGATCGGTCCCGTCTACGGGCACGTTCAGCTTCGCCACCAGATGCGCCTTGCTTGGGACGGGGCCGACGAACTGGCCCCAGCCCAGGCTGATGGTGTCGATATTGACGAGCTTGTCGGTGTCGCGGAAGGGCGTGGCCGCGCCCTTGACCTCGATGCCTTCGAGCACCCTGAACAGACCGAAAATTTCATCCGGCGTGGTCCTTGGCTCGGCGTTGGCGCGCGCCGCGAAGCGCATCAATTGCGGGATGTCGAAGGAATTCAGCGCAAGACGGTCGAACCTGAACGGCCCCTTTGGCGTCTCGACGTCCAGGCCCTCAAGCGCCAATTGGCCGCGGCCGTTTTCCAGATTGGCGCGGATCGCCGCCAGCTTGAAAGGCCCCTGCGGCGTCAGCATCGTGTGTCCGCGCAATTCCGCATTGCCGATGCGGATGCCCTCATAGACGTCAGCCATCTTCGCCATGATCTGGCGCGCCTGAGCCTGGGTCGGAGGGCCGGCTCCGGGCTGCGGCATCAGCGCGAGGATCGCCGCCAGTTGCAGCTTTGACGGCCGCACGGCGATATCGTCGACCGTGATGCTGTCGATCTGCGCCCGCATGCCCTGGTCGGTGGCCAGCACATAGGGGCCGGCCGAGACTTGCCGGTAGATGCGGTGATAGCTGTCGTCGTTCGACCTCCCGGGATCGAGCACGGTGCCGGCCGCAGCGGCGTCGAAATCATGGGCGACGAGATTGGAGAGAGTGCCGGTCAGTTTCGCGCGCTTGCCCGCCTGCGGCGTGTTCACCGTGAAGGCGAAGCTGTCCGCCTCGGTGCTGGCGACCTTGCCATCCCTGATGTCTTGTAGCGCAACGCCCGAATAGGCGAACTCGCCACCATCAGGCGTCGCCGCGCCACCATTGATCGTGCCGGTCACCGACGGGATTATGACCGATGAGGCCGCAACCGCAGTGAACTGCTGGAGCGCAAAGCGATAGATGTCGAGCAGGGATTCGGAGGCCGGCAGTTGCGCCGGGGTGGAGGGGCCGGAATAATCCTTCACCGTGAAGCGCGGCACCTTGTAGGTCACCCTGGCGGGGACCTTGTCGGTCACCTCGGTTGCCAGCTCGATATCAGCCAGCTCGATGCTCTCCGCGGAGACGCGGGTCCGGTCGGGCTGGCGGACACCGGTGGCGGTCAGGCTCGCGATCCTTAAGCGCGCCGGTGGCTGCGCCGCCGATTCGCCCACGATGTCCACGACCGTGACGGTGCGCGCCAGCATATCCACCGTCACCTTGCCATGGCTGGCCTTGCCGCCGGCGGCGCGCACCTGCGCGAAGGCGGCCTCGATGCCGCTGGTCATGCGATGCTGCACGTAGAGATTGAAGCCGAGCAGGCCGGCGGCGGCGACCACGACCGCGGCGATCAGGCCGATCAAAATCCGTATCATCCGGTCAGCTCCGAATTACCGATCATCCCGGGGACAAATTGCCATGTTCTCAAGGGGATGACCGGAGAAGGAAAGGGCGGTATGGCTTCAAATATTGCGCAACCGGGCGGCTGTTGACGGGAGTGCGATCCGATGTTGCATCGAGGGGGCCCGGCGTGCTTCACATCCGGCTCCATCTGCCGGACAACTGGCCTTGTTAGACTGCATAGAACAAGACTTGCATAGAATAAGAGCTTGAGGCCGGAAACGCGAGAGTACGATGTCATCCTCTTCTGAAGATCTCCATTCGGCGGCGCTGGCCTATCACCGGCTGCCGCGACCGGGCAAACTCGAAATACAGGCGATCAAGCCGCTCGCCAACCAGCGCGACCTGGCGCTCGCCTATTCGCCCGGCGTCGCCGCCGCCTGCACCGAGATCGCAAACAACCCCGCCGAGGCGGCCTCGCTGACGGCGCGCGCGAACCTGGTCGCGGTGGTCAGCAACGGCACCGCGGTGCTTGGGCTCGGCAATATCGGCCCGCTGGCCTCGAAGCCGGTGATGGAAGGCAAGGCGGTGCTGTTCAAGAAATTCGCCGGCATCGACGTGTTCGACATCGAGATCAAGGCCGACACGATCGAGCGCGTGGTCGAGACGGTGGCGGCGCTGGAGCCGACCTTCGGCGGCATCAATCTGGAGGACATTCGCGGGCCGGAGTGTTTCGAGATCGAGGCGCAGCTCAAGGAGCGGATGAAGATCCCGGTCTTCCATGACGACCAGCACGGCACCGCGATCATTGTCGGGGCTGCGATCGTCAACGCGCTGCTGCTGAACGGCAAGAAGCTGTCCGAGGTGAAGATCGTCTGCTCCGGCGCGGGCGCGGCTGCGATCGCTTGCCTCAATCTGCTGGTGTCGATGGGGGCGCAGCGCAAGAACATCTGGGTCTGCGACATTGACGGCGTCGTCCATGAGGGCCGCAACACCTCGATGGACCGCTGGAAGGCGCTCTATGCGCAGAACACGGATGCGCGGGTGCTGGCCGACGTGATCGGCGGCGCCGACATCTTCCTCGGCCTCTCGGCGCCGAATGTGCTGAAGCCGGAAATGGCAAAGCAGATGGCGGAGAATCCGCTGATCATGGCGCTCGCCAACCCGGTGCCGGAGATCATGCCGGACGAGGCGCGGAAAGCGCGCCCCGACGCCATGATCTGCACGGGACGTTCGGACTTCCCGAACCAGGTCAACAACGTCCTGTGCTTTCCCTTCATCTTCCGCGGCGCGCTCGACGTCGGTGCGACCGCGATCAACGAGGCGATGAAGCATGCGGCGGTCGACGCGATCGCGCAGCTCGCGCGCGATCCGCCCTCGGATGCGGTCGCGTCGCGCTACGACACCGGTGAGACGCAGGGTTTCGGGCCCGGCTCGCTGATCCCAAGCCCGTTCGACCCGCGCCTGATCCTGCGCATTGCGCCGGCGGTGGCAAGGGCGGCGATGGAATCGGGCGTAGCGACACGGCCGATCAAGAATTTCGACGAATACACCGCGCTGCTCGAGCGCTTCGCCTTCCGCTCCGGCCTCGTCATGAAGCCGATGTTCGCCAAGGCCAAGACGCAGCCGGTGCGCGTGATCTACGCCGAAGGCGAGGACGAGCGCGTGCTGCGCGCCACGCAAGTGGTGCTGGAAGAGAAGCTGGCGCGGCCGATCCTGGTCGGGCGGCCCTCGGTGGTGGAAGCCCGCATCAAGCGGTTCGGCCTTGCGATCCAGGCCGGCAAGGATTTCGACCTCGTCAACCCCGAGGACGATC
Organism: Bradyrhizobium sp. Ses1; assembly: GCF_059512365.1. Lineage (NCBI taxonomy): Bacteria > Pseudomonadati > Pseudomonadota > Alphaproteobacteria > Hyphomicrobiales > Nitrobacteraceae > Bradyrhizobium > Bradyrhizobium sp. Ses1. The sequence goes on along the minus strand of NZ_JCAMOQ010000041.1, from coordinate 37,896 downwards.
CGCGCTATCGCTCCTATGTGCAGTCCTATATCGAGGTCGCCGGCCGGCGCGGCGTGACGCCGGATGCGGCACGCACGGTGGTGCGCACAAACAACACTGTCATCGCGGCACTCGCGGTGGTGCGCGGCGAGGCGGATGCCATGCTGTGCGGCGTCGAGGGCCGCTACATGAGCCATCTGCGCCACGTGCGCGAGATCATCGGCTTCCTGCCTGGGGTCAGCGACTACGCGGCGCTGGCGCTGATGATCTCGACCAAGGGCGCCTATTTCATCGCCGATACGCAGGTACGGCCGAATCCCAGCCCGGAAGAGCTGTCGGAGATGGCCTCGCTCGCGGCGATCCACGTCCAGCGCTTCAACTTCAAGCCCAGGGTCGCGTTCGTGTCGCATTCGGATTTCGGCAGCTACGACACTGAATCCTCGCGCAAGATGCGGCGCGCCACGCAGCTCCTTAAAGAAAAGCATCCGGAGATCGAGGCCGACGGCGAGATGCAGGGCGACACCGCGCTGTCCAAGGCCGTGCGCGACCTGGTGCTGCCGGCATCGAAGCTGGAAGGCGAGGCCAACATCCTGATCATGCCGAATCTCGATGCGGCCAACATCGCCTACCAGATGATCAAGTCGCTCGGAGACGCGCTTCCCGTCGGCCCGATCCTGATAGGCCCGGCGCGGCCGGCGCATATCCTCACGCCGTCGGTGACGGCGCGCGGTGTCCTCAACATGACGGCGGTCGCCGCGGTCGAGGCGCAGGAGCGTGCGGGCCGCGCGCAGCCGACCTTGTTCGGCTAGAGCATGATCCGAAAAGCTCCTGCTCAAACAAGAAGATGAGATCATGATCCGATTCATCGGATCATGATCTTGGCGGAGACGAATTCGAATTGCTCGCGGCAGGCGGAACGACCATAATCGTTCCGGGCTCGGTTCACGACTGCGATCAATGGGGACGACTATGCCGGGGTTCATTGCTTTCGGACGAGTTTTGTTCGCCGTCCTGTTCATCTATTCGGGAGCAACCAAGCTGTTGGCGATCCAGGCGACCGCGGATTCCTTCGCAGCCAAGATCACCATTCCCGAGATTGCAGCGCCCTATGCGCACCAGCTTGAAACCTTGGCGGCAATGCCGATCATGCAGTTGATCGCGATTTCGGTCGGCGTGTTCGAAGTCATCGCCGGCCTGATGATCGCATTGAACTGGCTGGTGCGATTCTTCTCGATCCTGCTCATCATCCTGGTGGTCGGCGCGACCTTCTACTTCCACGATTTCTGGAATCAGCCGGCGCCTGACAACGCCCACACGCTGATGGAGGCGCTGAAGAACCTGTCGATCATCGGCGCGCTGTTCATCCTCGCCGGCTACGGCCGCACGCCGCGGAGCACTGAGGCAGCTTACGGTGATGCGTGAGAGACTTGTAGCCCGGGTGGAGCGGAACGCGTAACCCGGGATGGCGGTATCCGTATTTGCGAGCGGCGCCGGGTTATGCTGGCGCTGGCGCTTCCACCCGGGCTACGGCAGCCTCACGCTGTGTCGCGCCGCCACGGCGTGACGGTGACGCCTTGGTTCGCATCGAGGATTTGCGGCTCGCCCGGCTTCAATCCGTGGGATGCAAGGATCTGCTGCGGCGAGCGGGCAGGGACGCCGGGAAAACAGGGTTCTCCGTCCGGCAGGTTCACCCCCGGCGCCTGCGACAGCCAGAACGTGTCGTAGCGGTCCATGAACATATCGAACACTGAAGGACCGCCGATGATCGCGACAGTGCCGGAGGTGACACCCGCTTGCGCGCTCGCCGTCTCGAACGAGGCGCCGGCGGGATTCCAGAGCGTAGCTTTCGGATTCGCGGGATCGGCCGCGATGGCGGGGACCTTGCGCGTCACGATGATGCGTTTTCGCTGTGGCGAGTTCGGCTGGTCTTCGTAGGAATTGCGGCCATGCACGATCAAGTCGGCACGGTCGAGGGCGGCGGAGAAGAATCTCTTGTCGCCCTCGAATTTCAATTCGTTCGGCATCACATTATTTGCGTTCGCCAGCCGGCCATCGGCGGAGACAATCACATAGCCTTCGAAACGCAACGCCGGCACGACGACTCGGGAGGCTATTCGTTGACCGTCGTCACGACGCTGTTGACCGGCCGTGCGCTCACCGTCGGCAGCTTGGCGTCCTTGGCCAGCTCTTCCTCATATTTCGGCAGCACCTGCACCGGGGATTTGGCGCGCATTGCGACGACCTTGTAGCCGCCGGCCTTCAGCCGGCTCAACAATTCGGGCAGGGCTTCGGCGGTGTGCTTCTGGAAGTCGTGCATCAGGATGATGCCCTTGCCGAGCTTGTCGACCTTCTTCATCACGGTGTCGATCACCGTCTGCGGCTTGCTCGCCTTGAAGTCGAACGAGTCGAGGTCGCAGGAGAAGATGGCGACGTTGCGGGTGCCGAGATAGGTCACCATTTCGGGCGGATGCTGCAGCGCCGGGAAGCGGAAGAATGGTGAAGGCGAGACGCCGAGCGCCCATTTGACCGCGGCGAAGCCCTTCTCGATCTCGTCCTTGCGCTGGTCTTCAGTCAGCTTCTTGTTGTTCAGGTTGGCATGCGACCAGGTGTGCGCGCCGACGGTGTGGCCGGCGTTGTAAACCTGCTTGAGGATCTCGGGATGGTAGGTCGCGTGCTTGCCGATCGGGAAGAAGATGCCGGTGGTGCATTCGTCCGCCAGCGCCTTCAGCACGGCGGGCGTGTTGTTCGGCCACGGGCCGTCGTCGAAGGTGAGGACCACCTCGTGGTCGCGCAGGAAGTCGAGCTGCTTGAAATGCTCGAAGCCGAAGCCGGGTCCGCCTGTCGTGTCGATCTCGACCGTGCGGCCGACGCCGAGCGCGTTCGGATTGTTGCAAGCGGCGCGTGCTGGCTGCGGTGGCTGTGCGGGGGCGGCCGCAGGAACCGGCGCAGGCGCTGCCTGCGGAGTGGCCGCCGGCTGCGCGGGCGCCGGAGCGGCGTTCGCGCCTTTGGCGACGGGAGCACCTTTGACCGTTGGGGGAGTCTGCGACCAAACCGCGGTGGACGAGAGCAGCGAAACTGCGCCCGCCAAAATCAGACCTGCCGCAATGCGCATGGCTGTGTTCCCTAGAGCTATCGTGCGGGTGGAGGTATCCAAAGCCCGCTCGAACTGCCGCCCACCCCAACTAATAGTAGCCTAGATGGTCACACCCCGCCAATGCAACGGAGGCCGACTTCCTGCACAGGTAAATTGCAGGGGATCAGGCCGCCGCCAGCGCCCGGGCGATGGTGGTCTTGACCCTCGTGTCCTCCGGCGCAACCTGTTCAGGGAAGACGTCGGCGATGTAGCCGTCGCGGCCGATCAGATATTTGTGAAAGTTCCAGCGCGGGACATCCTTCGGACGCGCCTCGGCAGCCCATCTGTAGAAGGGATGCGCATTGGGGCCTTTCACGACGGCCTTGGCCGCCATTGGGAAGGTGACGCCATATTGGTGATGCGCGGTCTCGGCGATTTCGGTGGCGCCGCCGGGCTCCTGGCTCCCGAAATCGTTGGAGGGGACGCCGATGATGATCAGGCCACGGTCGCGGAACTCCGTCCACAGCGCCTGCAGCCCCGCATATTGCGGGGTGAAGCCACAGAGCGAGGCGGTGTTGACGATCAGGAGCGGACGGCCAGCATGCTCGGCAAGCCGGATGTCACCGCCCTCCAGCGCCGGAAACGAGAAGGCATAAGCGGTGACCCGGCTCATCGCCGGCTCCGCTCGCAAGCTCCGGGAGTACAAAGGTCCGGCCAATACCGCCACCGCACCCGCGACAAAAATCCTGCGGCTGATCATGGCCATTCCCCTTCAGCGTGAAGATTCGGTGAACAATAACCCGGCCGGGTGGAGCGGGGCTTTCAACAAGACGTTACGGCGGAGAGGCGAAGCCGTGCTTGCGGCGTCGATTTGCGTGTCATTCCGGGGCGCGCGAAGCGCGAGCTATGATGTGCAATTGCACATCAGAGAATCCATTCATCCGCACGTGTTGTGGCCCGATGGATTCCGGGTCTGCGCCTTCGGCGCATCCCGGAATGACGGAGGAGAGAGCCTCAATTTATTGTGCTGGAGAAGGCCGGAGCTGGTCTGCGCTCCCAGCCAAGACGTTCAGCGCAGCGGGATGATGAAGTCCGTGCCTTCGCCGGTCTCGCCCTGGTTGATGCCCTGGTCGGAAACGATGATCGAGCCGCCCGTGGTCAGCGCCTCGTTGACGCGCGCCATCGCGTCCTGCGGGATGGTGATGCGGTCGAGCGCTTCTGCCGGGCTGCTCGCGAGCGGCTGCGGCTTGACCTCGGCGGAGGCCGTCGCGCCGCGGCGGCGCCGTCCCGGATAGGCATCTTCCTCGAGCCGCGCCGCTGTGCGTGCAGTCGGCAACGAGACGACCGACCAGCGCAGGAGGTTGGGATCGCTCTTGTCGACCCGGGCGGTGAACACATGCGTGCCCAGCGGCCGGTCGCCAGGCGCGATCACCACGGGCACCTCGAACAGCGGCGCAAAATTCTGCCGAACGTAAAGCTTGGAATCCTTGCGGCTGATCAGGACGGCGATCTGGCCGGTCCGCTTCGGCTGATCGAGCTTTGCGGCGGCCGGCAAACGTGAACCATCCTTCTTGACGTCGGCAGCGGGCGCGTCGCCCGGCTTGGCGGGCTCGGCCGCTTGCTCGGACTCCTTGGGCTCGGTCGATTTGGCGGCGTCGACTTTCGGTGCATCCTGCTTGACCGCTTCGGCCGTTCTCGCGGCTTTCACACGTTCACCGGCAAGGATTTCGGATTTCGAAGCTTCCGTGCTGGCAGTGATGTCGATCGGATTCTGCTCGCCGGCTGAGTTCGCTTCGCCGACCGCGCTGTTGTCCAGCCGGGTGGCCGGCATCGCACCGCTAGCGTCCGCAGTATGGGTCTGCTCGCGTAGCGATGTTTGCAACTCGGCATGACCCACGGTGGCGCGCAGCTCGATACCGGGTTCGTTGGCAGGCTTGAGCTCCGCGCCCTTGTCGCCCTTGACGCCAAGCGGAGCATCCACCTTCGGTTCTTCGGCAACGGGTTGCGGCGCCACCTTTTGCGTGGCGAGCAGCGGATGCGAGAAAGCAGCGGGCGTGATTTCGCCGGGCGTGACGATGACGCGGGCGCCCATCTTGGTCCAATTCCACATCTTGATCGCGAATGACATCGGCATCCGGATGCAGCCGTGCGAAGCCGGATAGCCGGGCAGCACGCCGGCATGCATCGCGACACCCGACCAGGTGATCCGCTGCATGTAGGGCATCGGCGCGTTGCTATAGATGTTGGAGTGATGGAATTTGTGTTTCTGGATGACGCTGAAGATACCCATCGGGGTGGAGTGGCCCTTCATGCCGGTCGAGACCGGGCTCTCGGCAAACAGACCGTTGGCGTCAAAGACCCGCATCTTCTGGTCATGGATCGAGACCGTGATGATCAGCGGAGTCTGAGGCTTGATACCGGTTTCTTTCTGCGGGGCTGCAGCTTTTGCAGCGGGCTTGCGCGGCTTCTGCCGCCGCGGCTGAATCTGCGGCTCGGGCTGATAGTAGGTGGGATCATAGTCACGGTAGTAGTAGAGCGCGGCATCCGCCTGCGAGGCGGCGCCGAGCGTGCCTACCGTCGCCAGAAGCGCGATCTTCCAAGCCCGTTCACTTGCAGTATGCAATGTTGAAACCCGACGTCCGCTCACGCGCATAGTCCTTAAGATTCCCAGTCCGCTATTGGTTGGTTGTCGCAGAGGCGAAATACGTTCACCAGCGCAGGCACTTTAACCCTTCTGTGATCGTAGCGCTTTTCGTAGAAAGCGTAGCAAAAAAGCCTCACATTAGGTTAAACCGGCCAACGCGCCTCTCAATGCGCGCAGCCTTTCCTTTCAGCCTTTTCTTGCAGCCTTTTCGCCATACATAGGCCGCGCCAACAACGTAGCGGAGCCATCATGCACGCCAAAGCCATCACTTCTCCGCAACTGCCTTGGAAGAGGCTGGCTTTGGCCACAGTCGTCCTGGCGCTGGGACTGGTGCAGGCGGCAGTCGCTGCCGACGAGCCTGACCTGATCTTCCGTCGCTCCACCGTGTTCAAGTGGATTTCGCCCAACGACAAGCTCGCGACCTATGGTGTCGACGATCCCGAGGTCGAGGGTGTGGCCTGTCATTTCACGGTGCCGGAGAAGGGCGGCTTCAAGGGCTGGCTGGGAGTAGCGGAGGAAGTCTCCGACATTTCACTGGCTTGCCGGCAGATCGGCCCGATCCGCTTCAAGGACAAGACGAGCCAGGGCGACGACATGTTCCGCCAGCGCCGGTCCCTGTTCTTCAAGAAGATGCAGATCGTCCGCGGGTGCGATGCCAAGCGCAACGTGCTTGTCTACATGGTCTATTCGGACAAGCTGATCGAAGGCTCGCCGAAGAACTCGACCTCTTCCGTGCCGATCATGCCGTGGGGCGCGGCCGACGCTGTCGTGCAGAAGTGCGGCGACTTCATCCAGTAGTGGAAGAAGGGCTAGAGCATTTTCGGTTCTGATTGAATCAGAACCGAAGCTCTAGATTCTTGTTTTGACGCGTTTTCTTCACGCGAACCGCTGTCCACCCTCGGATCAAGTCCGAGGGCATGCTTCGCTCGAAAACGTTCTAGAACTGCCGTTTCTTCCAGTCGGACCCTCGCATGCTGGCCTGGAGGCGGGCTTGGGGATCGCGGCAGCCCACGAGGCGCACAAGCTTCTGCTGCGCGCATTCATTGTCACCCATGACGTGGATGTCCTGCTGCGACATCGCACCCGCCATCTGCTGCTGGCCGGGTTTGCGGGTCGCGGTTTCCTTGCCAACATCGATGTTGCCATTGCCCACGACTGCGATCCTTCGTTGGATTGAGAGAAGTAGCTAACGCGCGACCATCAACAAAGGTTGCGAGTTGTGCGACTGAGTCGGTGGAGCAAGCTGTTGGGTTCAGTTCGCTGCAGTGCTCCTAGCGGCCAAAGATTAAGAACTCGCGACGTTGTTGATCGGCACCCTGATAATCTAGCGCCAAACCGCGGTTGCCGGCGTTGATCTATGTCATTCGCGCGGTGATCATTTCTTCGCTGGTGGCGAGGCACGGCACGAGGGTGCTGGTGTACCAGAAATGCGGGTGCTGAAATCATTGCGTTTTCTGCCCCAATGTTTCGTCGCGCCGAGCCCACGAAACAATTCGGCAGTGGAATGAAACCATTTTGAGGTTTTCGCGCAGATGTCCGGAAACAGGGCGTGGTTATCAAACCGCCGTACGACGGCGGGAACGTTGGAAGACCGGAGACAGCCAAATGCGGACGATCAGCTTCATCCTTGCCTTCGCCTTCGTCCTGGCTGGACCCTCAATGGCCGGGTCCTCCAACAGCGACCTTCCGGGGATCGGCAGCTTCTCTTATATGGGTTCGCCGATTGCAGGCGCCACGACTCAGGCTATCGTCGTTGCCGCCAACTGAGCTCCTTGTTTGAGCATAATCTTTTCGGAAAACCGGTTTCCACTTTTCCGGATCATGCTGTGAGAAGTCTGCAGGAAAGCCGACGGTAAATGAACTGCATGCTCTTGCGCACCTGTCTCGCCGTCATCGCGGCATCGATCATTTCTGCCAGTTCGGCGCAAGCGCAGGCGCCGACAGCGCATCAGACCCAGCCGGTGCAATTCCGCACCCTGTTCAAGGTGCTGCCCGACCCGCGCGGTGAATTCGTGCGCCAGTGCGCCCCCCACATGCTTGGCCGCTGGGCGCATCCGGAAGCTGTATGCGGCTGTCTGCATGATTATGCTGCCGCCACCGTCGAGGATCCCGATCTGCGCGAAGCCTTGCTGCGCGGGATCAGCGAGACCGGCGTGCCGACGATCGAGACCGACTGGGTGCCGCCGTCAAAGCAGTCCGAGATCGGCCCGACCTTCACCAAGATCGCGAAGCCGACGCTGCAGTGCATGTTCGATCCGGCGACGGAGTGAGCGGCGTTTCTCGATCATCCCACGAGGTCATCGCCCGGCCTTGACCGGCGATCCAGTATTCCGCGGCGCTTCTTGCGCGCACAACTGGCAATGTTGGTTACTGGATCCCCCGCCTGCGCGGGGCATGACGGACACCTCAGCGCTTCTTGGTGCCGAGGCGCGGGATGCATTTGCGCACGCGCGTCACGCCCTGGCTCGTCATCTGCGAGCCCGAGACTTCCTTGATCTGGCCCGCAGGGCATGATCCATCGTCGACCATCACGCGCTGGCCCAGCCGCAAATCGATGATGTCCTGCTCGCGTCCCAGCACCTGGGCCGACGCTGACAGCGGTGATGCAAGCCAGCCAAGCAGCACGATGCAACCGACGCGCAGAACTCTTTCCGAAATCATCAGCATCACTTGCCTTGGATCTTCAACCCGTCGGGGCCGACGTTGATCTGGAAACCTTCGGGCTGCTTCTTGGCCTGGTAGAGCTGGTAGCTGAGCACGCCGATGACGGCGAGCAGCACACCGATGATCAGATACAGGACGTTGCGATTGCCGGGCATCCGGTATCTCCGCCGTACAGCTTTCATTTTCAGCTTAATGAGGCGCCGGCGATTCTCATAGAGCCGCGCGCGACGTTGACGTTTTGGCGACGCGGGCTCTCGGCTTACGGCTCTCGCGCAGCGCGGTGAGCGAGGCCTTCGCCAGTCGTTCGGCCGATGCTTTCAGTTGCGGAAGGTCGTGGCCGGCAAACCCCAGCACGAAGCCGGGCAGGGGACGCGCACGATGATAGGTCTCCGCGAGCAGCCAGCCGTCGACCTCGGCCGCGCTCCTGGCCTCTGACGCGACGAGCGGTTCGGTCGATGGATCGAACCGTGCCACCAGATGCAGACCCTGCGAGGGCACCGGCACCGACAGCTCGCCTTCGGAAGCCGCCGACAGCGTCGAGGCCAGCACGTCGCGGGCCTCGCGGTAGAGCCTGCGCACCTTCTTCAGGTTGGCGGCGAAGGCCCCGGAGTTGAGCATGTCAGCGACGGCGCCTTCCATCAGCGTGCCGGGAAAGCGATCGAGCGCGGCGCGGGCCGCCGTCACCGAGCCGATCAATTTTTCAGGCAGCGCGCAATAGCCGACGCGCAATCCCGGAAACAGTGTCTTGGCAAATGTGCCCATGTAGATGACGCGCCGCAGATGGTCGATGCCGGCGAGCGACAGCAGGGGAGCGCCGTCATACCGGAATTCGCTGTCGTAATCGTCCTCGAACACGAAGGCATCGGCGGCCTTGGCCCAGTCCAGCAGTTCCAGCCGGCGCGGCATCGACATCTGCACGCCGAGCGGAAACTGATGCGACGGCGTCACATAGGCCGCACGGGCCGCCGGCGCGCGGGCCCGGCCGTTCGCAACCACCATGCCCGATGCGTCGACCGGAACGGAAACCGCGCGATAGCCGCAATGCTCGATGGTTCGGCGCGCGATCGGATAGCCTGGATCCTCGCACCAGATCTGGTCGCGCGGCCTAAGGATCGCGCTGAGCACGATCCGCAGGCCGTGCAGCGTGCCGGACGTCAGCATGATCTGCTCGGGATCGCAGCGCAGGCCGCGCGCCGACAACAAATGGTCGGCGATTGCGGCGCGGAGCTCGCGGCTGCCCCTGGGATCGCCGTAGTGGAAATGCTCGGCGCTGAAGGCGCGCATCCTTCGGCCGACGAAGGCGCGGAAGCGCTGCAGGGCGCGGCTATCGATATGCGTGCAGCCAAGCGCCAGCGCGCCTTGCTGGGGCGCATCGATGGTGATCTTCGGCTTCGGTGCCTCGCGGGCTCGCGCAGGGATGCGCGCCGCGACGAACGTCCCCGAGCCCGTGGTCGCCACTGCGAACCCGTCCGCGATCAAACGCTCATACGCGGTGACGATCGCGTTGCGGCGAAAGCCGGTCTGCTTTGCGAGAGTGCGGGAGGGCGGTAGCGGCTCGCCGGGTTTGACGATGCCGCCGAGGATGGCGTGGCAAAGCGCCTGGTAGAGGCGCTGCTGGGCGGAAGCGCCTGGTGTGACATGCGGTCCGGAAAGGTCGAGCGGCAGCTCGGCCTTGCGCGGCGACGCAGAATTGGTCGAAATTTTTCGCATGGAATTGGCACTATCGCAGACCAAATCCGGCGCTACAACTGCTTCGAAACGTTCAAAATCCAGAAACAGGAGCTGCCGTGAGCGAAGGTGCTGCCGCCTCTTATCCGCTGTCACCACGAAACCAGGTGAAGCGCCGCCATGATCGCGGCTTCTATGATCATGAAACCGTGCACCGCATCCTCGATTCCTCGATGCTGTGCCACGTTTCCTATGCGATCGACGGCCAGCCCTATTGCACGCCGACCTTCTTCTGGCGCGAGGGGACCAAGCTTTACTGGCACGGCAGCAGCGCGAGCCGCATGCTGAGGAACCAGTCCGCGGGCCAGAGGGTCTGTCTCACGGTTGCGCATCTCGACAGCCTGGTGCTGGCGCGCTGCGGCTTCAATCATTCGGCGGACTACCGCGCGGTGATGGCGTTCGGGACGGCCTATATCGTCACCGATCCGGATGAGAAGCAGCGCGCGCTGGTGGCGATGGTCGACCGCTTCTTTCCCGATCGCACCGCGAGCCTGCGGCCGAGCAATACGCAGGAGATCAAGGCGACCTCCTTCATCGCGATGGAGATCGAGGAGGCCTCCGCCAAGATCCGCGCCAAAGGCGTCGCCGACGATGATGAGGATTACGAGCTCCCGATCTATGCCGAGCGCATTCCGGTGCGCACCGTGCTTGGCGCGCCGGAGCCGTGCTCGCGGCTGCTCGACGGGGTGACGCGGCCGGCGTCGCTCGACGGCTATTCGGAAGGCAGGCTGCTCGAAGAAGCATTGCGAGATGCCTATTTTGCGCAGTACCCCGGTGGCTGAGATCACGCTATAGCGTTGATCGAACCTGGAGTTGGAGCCGCCGCATGAGTGCCGATACGCAACAAAGGATCCTGGACGCCGTTGATGCCGGATTCGATGCGCAGCTCGCGACCACGAAGGAGTTCGTCGCGATCCCATCGACGCGTGGCGCGGAAGGTCCGTGCCAGGACATGATCGGCGATCTCCTGCGCGCACGCGGCTACGAGGTCGACGACTGGCATATCAATGTTGACGATCTGAAGAAGCTGCGCGGCTTCGGCCCGATCGAGCATGATTTCTCCAGGGCCCGTACGGTGGTCGGCACCTATCGGCCGCCCAGCAATGGCGGCAAATCGCTGATCCTGCAGGGGCACTGCGACGTGGTGCCGACCGGCCCGCTCGACATGTGGGAGACGCCGCCATTCTCGCCCACCATCAAGGATGGGCGCATGTATGGCCGCGGCGCCTGCGACATGAAGTCGGGCACGATCGGCGCCCTCTATGCGCTGGATGCGATCAAGGCGGCACGCTTGCGCCCAACGGGGCGGATCCACTTCCAGTCCGTGATCGAGGAGGAGAGCACCGGCGTCGGCGCGCTCTCGACCCTGCAGCGCGGCTATCGCGCCGATGCCTGCTTCATCCCGGAGCCGACTGACAACAAGATGATCCGCTCGCAGGTCGGCGTGATCTGGTTTCGGCTGAAGGTGCGCGGCTTCCCCGTGCATGTGTTCGAGGCGGGCGCCGGCTCGAACGCGATCATGGCGGCGTATCACTTGATCCATGCGCTGGAAAAGCTCGAAGCCGAATGGAACGAGCGCGCCAAGGCCGACCGGCACTTCAAGGACGTCGCGCATCCCATCAACTTCAATCCCGGCATCATCAAGGGCGGCGACTGGGCGTCCAGCGTGCCGGCCTGGTGCGACGTCGACTGCCGCATCGCGGTGCTGCCGGGCTGGTCGATCGCGGAGTGCCAGAAGGAGATCCTGGCTTGCGTCGCGGCGGCCGCGCGCGGCCATCGCTTCCTCTCCAACAATCCGCCTGAGGTGCAGTGGTCGGGCTTCCTGTCCGAGGGCTATGAGCTGACTGATGCAGCCGAGCCGGAAGCGGCGTTCGCGAAGGCGTTCGGCGCCGTCTATGGCGGCACGGTGGAAGACCGCGCCTTCACCGCGCTCACTGACACCCGCTTCTATGGATTGAACTACAACATCCCGAGCCTGTGCTTCGGAGCCAGCGGCGCGGCGATGCACGGCTTCAACGAATATGTCGACCTGGAGTCGCTGCGCAAATCCACCAAGGCCACCGCACTGTTCATCGCGGAATGGTGCGGGGTGGAGAAGGTATAGGCTCCCTCCGTCATTGCGAGCGCAGCGAAGCAATCCATGCCGCCGCGCGTGGAGAAATGGATTGCTTCGCGTTGCTCGCAATGACGAAGGCGAGAGCGAGGCTCACGACGGCCACAGCGCCGCTACTATCGCATCCAATCCATCGGTGAGCGCGGCTGGACCGGGCTGCAAAATGATCGTCGACTTGATCTCGACGATGCGGTCGTTACGCACGGCGGGAATCTCGCTCCAGCCGGGACGGTTGCGGATGCGATCGGGCACGACCTTCTTGCCGCACCAGGAGGCGAGGATCACATCGGGCGCGGCGTCACGCACAATCTCGGCCGCAATGATGCGGTCTTTCGCTGCCTTCTGTAGCCGCAAGCCTGGCAGTGCGTCTTCGCCGCCGGCGATCTCGATCAACTCTGAGACCCAGCCGATGCCGCTGATCAGGGGATCGTCCCATTCCTCGAAATAGACTTTTGGCTTTGGCTGCGAACGCGGCGTCGCGGCGATGCCGGCGAGGCGCTGCTCAAAGCTCGTCGCAAGCTGGTCGCCGCGCTCGGCGGCGCCGACCATGGCGCCGAGGGTGCGGATCATCGCCATGATGCCGGCAACGTCGCGCTGGTTGAAGACGTGGACGTCGACGCCGGCGCGCACGAGATCGGCGACGATGTCAGCCTGGATGTCGGAGAAGGCGAGCACGAGGTCCGGCTCGAGCGCCAGGATTTTCGGGATGTCCGCCGAGATGAACGCCGCGACGCGCGGCTTCTCGCGGCGGACCTGTGGCGGCCGCACTGCATAGCCGGAGACGCCGACGATGCGGTCCTGCTCGCCGAGCAGATACAGCGTCTCCACGGTCTCCTCGGTGAGGCAGACGATCCGGCGGGGAGGGAAGTGGCGCATCGGAAAATCTCTCTCATTGGCGCATCGTCACATCGGCCATTACCTCGGACGTCATTGCCTGATTTACCGGCTCCGTCCATTCTCCGCCGCTGCCGCGCGCACAACAAAACGGGAGGACGCATGACGCCGCTGGAAAAGATCCAATCGATGAAAATGCCGTTTGCGGAACTGAAGGGCGTCACGTTCACAGAGGCCGACAAGGACCGCGTGGTGGCGAAGATGCTGGTGCGACCGGACCTCTGCACGCTGCATCACACCATTCACGGCGGCGCGGTGATGGCACTTGCGGACTCGGTCGGGGCGGCTGCGACCGTGATCAATCTGCCCGAGGATGCCAAGGGAACCACCACGATCGAGAGCAAGACCAACTTCATCGGCGGCGTCAAGGAGGGGAGCACGGTGATCGCCATCGCCACGCCTGTGCATCGCGGCCGGCGCACGCAGGTCTGGCAAACTCGGCTGGAAACCGAGGACGGCAGACTGGTCGCCGTCGTGACCCAGACTCAAATGGTACTTTAGTACGCGCGCCATCCTGAATTCATCAATAAATTCAGGATGAAAGATCAAGTGAATCCAAATGCAACATTTGGTGAATCTAGGTACTTGAATTTCATGCTGCGACGCACAATATTGGGCATCTAGGGATTCGACGCCTCCTCGAGGGCTACCACGAGGAGTTATGGAATGAACTACGATTCTACCCGTTCGGCGCCGGCCAAGGGCACTGTTCGGACGCTGAGCCAATCGGAATTACCGCTTCTGCAGGACCATCTGCTGAGGCTGGACCGAACCAGCCGCTATGATCGCTTCCATGGCTTCATGGATGACGGCTTCATCAAGCGCTACGCCGAGAAATGCGCCAACGACGGCACTGTCATCATCGCCTATTTCGAGGACGGCGTGGTGCGTGGTGCGGCCGAATTGCATCCGCCGGAGCAATCGCCGGACGGAGAGCCTGAGATCGCCTTCAGCGTGGAGCGCTCGGCGCGCCGCAAGGGCGTCGGCAGCATCCTGTTCCGCAATGTGATCGCGGAGGCGCGGGCCAAAGGCTATCGTTCACTCCGGATCACCACCGGCGCGCAGAACCAGGCGATGCGTGCGCTCGCCAGCAAGTTTGGCGCGAAGCTGACCTTCCGCCACGGCGAATCCACCGGCAGCATCGATCTTGCGCGGCATGGCCAGCCGGAACTGGTCCCCGCGACGACCGTCGCGCCGCTGGAGGCCGCGCGCGCGATCGCCGATCTCAACCGCGCCTATTGGCAGATGGTGTTCAAGATGTACGGCTGGGGCCGCGCCGCCTGATCGGCGCGCGCACTCGTGCGCCCCAATTCTGCGGGCAATTCGCTCAGGTGAACGAATCGCCAATCGCAGTTCAGGTGCCAGTGCGCTTGTCGTTGCCGAACCGCCGGACCACGCGCCGCTCGACCACGACCGCGCGCTGCGCGCCTTGCTCGCCCGTGATCACGCGGGTCGCCGACCTCGCGGTGGTGCGCGCCGTCTTCTTCACCTCAGCCAGCACCTCCTCGTAAGGGAGGCCCATCAAGGCGGACGCGATCTCGGCCTGTTGCTCAAGGTCGTCGGTGATGCCGACGGCGGCGAAGATCGCTTCCTCCAGCGTCGGCGGATCGCGCCTCACGCGTCGGGGACCATATTTCGTTTGCCAGTCTTCGCTCATCGGGGCCTCACTGGGAGCGGGATGACGGTTCCATCAGTCGTCATCCGCCCGCCGCTTCGTTTTGAGCATGATCTCCGCGCAAACGCTTCGTCTGTCGCGAGGAAATTCCGGTAGCTATTTTCCGGATCATGCTTTGGGCGGATACCTAGGCTGCATATTGTTGCATTGCAATATGAAACTGACATGGCAATCCAGCCATGCACGGTAGACCTTCTCCAGATCATGATCCGATTGGACAGAATCGGATCATGATCTGATCTCTTTGTTTGAGCATGACCTTTTCGGAAAACCGGTTTCCGCTTTTCCGGATCATGCTCTGTTTACCCCGCCTCATCGCGCGATCGTGACCGGTTATGCACCGGAATCGTGCGTCGCTACGCGGTCGTCATCCGGATCGAGGGCGCTGTTTCGATGGCCGCAGCATCAACCGGCGGCTGTGGCCAACGTTTCAACGCGGCGCGGCCCGCTTCGGTCAGCACATAGATTCCACGCTCGGCGCGGTCGAACCAGCCGTAGACATTGTGCAGCAGGATCTTGCCGGCATCCGGAATATCCACCCGGAGCTCGCGCACGCGCCGCGGTCCATTGGCGAGCGCTGACGCGCAGGCGAGCGCCTGCTGGCGGTAGGCCGTCATGATCGGCGAGCGCGTGCTGCCGCCCATCACGGGATCGCCCTTGCGGCGATTGTGCTCGGCAACCAGGCGCGAGCGCTTCTTCGGATCACGGCGCGGCGCCGTGGTCGGCGGCTTCACCAGCACCTCGACCTCGCCGGCGCTGGTCACTCCCAGCATGCCGAAGCCGAGGCGGCGGCAGAGATTGCGGTAGCGCGCGTCGCTCTCGCGGCCTTTGCCGCGCGACGACAATTTGGCGGCGATCCAGATCTCGTCGCAGGCGCCGGCGCGACCGACCGCCTGCAGGATCAGTTCCAGGTTGAAGGTGAGCTTCAGCTCACCGACCACGACGACCGGCGGATCGTCGCCGCTGAGCGCCACGAGGTCGCAGCCGCCGATCTCGCCCTTCACCGTGAAGCCGAGCTTTTCGAGAAATCGTTTGACGGGCAGATAGAGCGAGGTTTCCACGCGCAAAACTCTCCAGTCGCGAAATGCCGCGACTCAGTTGCAGAAGTTTACCGCAAAGCGTTTGCCGGGACGGTGGCAAAACGGTTAGTCTTCGTGCGGGACGACTAGACCAAATGGCAATCGGTGAGCCTGCGCGAGCAAACGGTCCGCGCGGGGTATGGTGCATTTGTCGCGTGAGAAGCAGGCGCCAGGGTGCTGCAGGGACTATACAAATTCTCGTTCAGGACAGTGCGGGGCACTGGCTGCGGCGTGATGTTCGCAACCACCTCCGGCAAGTTCTATGGCGGCAATTCCGGTTCGTCCTTCATCGGCAGCTACACGGAGGAAGGCGGCATCATCTCATCCGAGGTGAAGATGACGCGCCACAACCACGATCCGAGCTATGTGCCGATGTTCCCGGTCGACAACATCGTCATGACCTTCAGGGGCACGCACAAGGGCGACGAGGTTCATTTTGAAGGCGGGACCACCGCCTTACCCGGCGTCGTGTTCACGGCGATCCTGACCCCGATCAACGACAAGGATGCGCCTGCGCCGGGCAAAGTCGGACCCGACGGCATCGGCAACGGGCTCTATTCCATCCACATTCGCATGCTCGATGGGCTCGACGGCGGCAATACCGGCGTGATGATGCTGCATGACGGCCGCATCTGGGGCGGCGACGCCTATTTCGACTATATCGGTGCCTACACCGCCGCGAACGGCCGGTGGAAGGGCGAGATCGTCAACCGCGAGCATACGCCGAGCCTGGGAGAGCGACCGCTGTTCGGCCGCCACGAAGTCGGCATCGGCTTCTCCGGGACCTACGATTCCGAAGGTGCCGAAGCTGAAGCCACTGCGCTCGCTGGCAAGCGCAGCGTCCGCTTCAAGGCGGTGCTGAAGAAGCTGGTGGAGGCGTGAGCGAGAGAGTCAAACGCGGCCATTCACCGGCAACAGCGCGCCGGTGACTGCGCTCGCTGCGTCGCTTGCGAGGAACAGGATGACGTCGGCGAGTTCCTTTGGCGCCACCCATTTTGAGAAATCCGCCCTCGGCATGCTGGCGCGGTTTGCTGCGGTGTCGATGATCGAAGGCAACACGGCGTTGACCGTGATCTTGCCCTTGTGCTCGGCGGCGAGCGCTTCGGTCAGGCGGTGCACGCCGGATTTGGAAGCTGCATAGGCGCCCATGCCGGCGCCTGCCTGCAGTGCACCGAGCGCGCCGATATTGATGATACGCGCGGCGCTGGACGCAAGAAGATGCGGGATCGCCGCGCGCGAGGCGTTGAGCGCGGTCGTGACATTGAGCGCATACATCCGCTGCCAGGTTGCGGGATCGCCGTCTGCGACCGTCTCGAAGGCAAAGCCGCCGGCGATGTTGATGAGTGCATCGAGCCGGCGGAAATGCGCCGCCGCCGTGTCGATCGCCTTTTTTGCCTGGGCTGCGTCGGTCAGATCAACGCCGCCGAACTCGATCCGATCCGACGTCGGCGAAAGCGATGACGGCGCGTGATCAATGCCGGACACGCGTGCGCCACGCGCCAGGGCTTCCTCAGCGACCACCTTGCCGAGCGCACCGGACGCGCCGGTGATGACGATAACTTTTCCGTTCATGAGACAGCTCCGCACTACCCGGGCAGACAGACTAAACTCAGCAGAAATTCATTTGCAATGCCGGCAAAATCGTCGCGAAATAGGCCCTCAACGTTAAATAGTATTTAATTTGTGAGGCCCGAAATGATTGACAATTTTGCAGATGCCGAATTGCCTGATCAGTTGATCGCCTTCAAATATCCGCTGACACGCCTGGCCGAGGCGCTTCGGCACGGCCGGCCGCTTAAGATCGTGGCGATGGGATCATCGTCGACCGCTGGCCGGGAAGATGTCTTGCCTTATCCATACTGGCTGGAAATGTATTTGAGGCGCGCCAGCGATAATCCAAGGATCGATGTGCTCAACAGGGGGGTAGGCGGTCAAGAGGCGATCGAAGAACTGGATCGCTTCGATTCGGACATTTTCGCCGAAGCGCCGGCACTGTCACTGGTGATCTGGCAGGTCGGCACCAACGCCGTCTTCCACAAGGAGAAGTACAACGTCGACGACGTCGCGGAGAAAATTGCCGTCGGCGTAGACCGGCTTCGTGCCCATGCAGGCCAGATGGACGTGCTACTGATCGATCCGCAACATGTCCCGGCGATGCTGATCGACGATAAGGCCGAGCTTTCCGAGCGCATGGTCTCGCTGATCGCCGCAGTGGCAGAGCGGGCAGGAGTCAATGTGTTTCGCCGCTGGGCGCTGATGCAGCATTGGCACGCGCAGAACAATATCGGTTTCGATCGTATGGTGGACCCGACCGATCCCGATCGATTGCATCAGAGCGACGGCAGCACGCTCCGGATGTCTAGGGGCCTTAACGATGCTATCCGGAAAGCTGCCGCCGTAGCGTAGCCATGCACGTAAGACTACGGCCTTGCCCTTGATTGGTAAAATTTGCCGGACTTCCGTAAGTCGATTGCAGAATCCGTTCGCTAGAAGCGAGGTCTCATCATGGCAGGGGATCAGACCATGGGAAACTTACCCGATCACGGTTTACCGCTCGTTCAGCTTAAGGAGCAGCGGCGGGACTTGGTCGTCGCGCTGCAGAATCGCACCGGTCCGGTCAGCGGCTGGGAGTTGATGCAGATCGCGGCCGTGCAGCAGGCGATCTCGGCTTTCGAGGAAGTCATTGCCGACCTCGACGCCGAGCTGGAAGCGGCTGCTTAAGTTCTCTCGAGATAGAGCGCGGCAAGCTGCCTGCGCTCGCTCTCTCCGACACCAAGGCCGTCGCGGATATAATTGTCGAGGCCACCATAGCCGGCGCTGATGGCCTCGAACGACGTGGCCAGGAACGCCGCCCGCACCGTGCCGATCACCTGCAGGACAGTGTCCGGTAGATCGCTCGGCACGGAAGTATCGCGCCGATAGAAGCGGTTGGTCAGCAGATAATCTTCCGAGATCACCTCGTCGGGAACGCCGAGCGTATGCAGGATCAGCGCGCAGGCGAAGCCGGTGCGGTCCTTGCCGGCGCTGCAATGGATGACGAGCGGCGCGCGGTCCTCCAACAGATGCGCAAACAGCGCGCGGAAGCGCGGCGTGTTCTCCTGCACATAGCTGCGGTAGGAATCGCGCATCACCTCGATGGCGTCGTTCTCGGTCGGCGGATTGCCGCTGGCGGCGATGGCGCGCAGCGCGGCGATCACCGTCGGTTCGACCGGCAGGGAATGCACGGTGATCTCGGCCACGCCGCAAAGCCCCTCGGCGCGCTCCTCGCGGCCACGGAAATCGAAGGCGCTGCGGACGCCGAGGCCGCGGACCACCGCGACATCGTCGTCGGTGAGGCGGCCGAGATGGTTGGAGCGAAAGATCTGGCGCCAACGGACGCGGCGGCCGTCGCGCGTAAGGTAGCCGCCGAGGTCACGGAAATTGCTCGCGCCGGCGAGATTGAAATGTCGGGCAGGGGAGTCTTGCATCGGGTGACTTGAGCAATCTTGTACGGCAAGCAGATGACCGGATAGGAGATGGTGCGCATCCCGCGCTCGTCTATACTCAAGGCAGCTCCGGGGGGCGAAGCATGAATCATCGGCAGGCGGCCATTCTCGCGGTGGTCTTGGTGGCGGGAACCCTCGCCGGCAGGTCGCAAGCCTCGGCCCAAAGCTCGTTCCAGAACTATCGCTGCGCCGACGGCACGCAGTTCATCGTCGGATTTTTCCAATACGACTCCCGCGCCCATCTGCAGCTCGACGGCAAGGCGGTAACGCTGTTGAAGCGGCTGACGCTATCAGGCGCGCGCTACTCCGGCAGTGGCGTTACGCTAAGGATCACGAAAGCCGGCCTTGCCACGCTCAAGCACGCCAAGCGCCGGGCCACGGCCTGCGAGCTGGCATGAAAAAGGGCCGAAACGCGCTCGTTCCGACCCTTTTCGACGCTACCGATCCCCGACATTCCCGTCGGGAAGCTATCCGATATTGACCCGGCATTAGTGGTCACGCGTTGGCTTGGATTCTTCGATCGCCGCTTGGTGGTACCAGCTACCGCTGCAATCGGCCTTGTTCACCTGTGAAGCAGCAATCTCGAGCGCCGACTTGGTCTCACCATAGCGGCGTCCTGCGATGGACGCCCGGCCGCCAACCGGGAATTGGTAGATCTTGGCAGATCCCTGATTCAGACCCGTATTCATGTCATCCTCTCCTCTGATCGGAGCCGCGATCCTCCATGGTGCGCCCGACTCGTTCTCGTGTGGTTACTTGGATAGTTACTTGGACTTGCGATATCGGCCGTGCCCCGCCCGGATGCAAGTTGATCAAAAAATGTCACTCGATGATTATTCTCTAGGCATTTTTGGTTTTGCTTCGCGTGAGGCAACAAGCAGGTGACCAACGCTTGAGCCGGGCCGAGGGTTGCGGTCGGGCGGCGGCGTCTCCGAGCAATGCCGCGAAAGCCTGCCAAGGCTTTAATCGGACGGTGGGCGCCTAGAGGAAATTGCCGGAGAATCGGGCGCTGGCGGTACCCTGGGAGCGTCAATTGGCCGCTTGGTACGCATGCCAGCCGCGCTTCTATGTCGCAGTAAAAAAGAGCTAGCGCCGTCTGGACTTTTCCCCAGAGACCCGCTCCCGCATTGCAGCGATTGGCATTCAAATTGCTTGGTACATTCTTGGCCGATGGTGGCCGGGTACGCGCGGGGCAACCGAGTGGCTTTTCGGCCCCTCGCGTTTTGCATCATCAACAGAGAGGCTCAATGACTAAGTACAAGCTCGAGTATATTTGGCTCGACGGGTATACGCCGACACCGAACTTGCGCGGCAAGACTCAGATCAAGGAATTCGCGTCGTTCCCGACGCTCGAGCAGCTTCCGCTCTGGGGCTTCGATGGCTCCTCCACCATGCAGGCTGAAGGCCACAGCTCCGATTGCGTGCTGAAGCCGGTCGCCGTCTATCCGGACGCTGCGCGCACCAACGGCGCGCTCGTGATGTGCGAAGTCATGATGCCCGATGGCGTCACCCCGCATCCGTCCAACAAGCGCGCCACCATTCTCGATGACGCCGGCGCCTGGTTCGGCTTCGAGCAGGAATATTTCTTCTACAAGGACGGCCGTCCGCTGGGCTTCCCCTCGAGCGGCTATCCCGCTCCGCAGGGCCCGTACTACACCGGCGTCGGCTACAAGAATGTCGGCGATGTTGCCCGCAAGATCGTGGAAGAGCATCTCGACCTCTGCCTTGCTGCCGGCATCAACCACGAAGGCATCAACGCCGAAGTGGCGAAGGGTCAGTGGGAATTCCAGATCTTCGGCAAGGGCTCCAAGACCGCCGCTGACCAGATGTGGATGGCGCGCTACCTGATGCTGCGCCTGACCGAGAGCTATGGCATCGACATCGAATTCCACTGCAAGCCGCTCGGCGACACCGACTGGAACGGTTCCGGCATGCACGCCAACTTCTCGACCCAGTACATGCGCGAAGTCGGCGGCAAGGAGTACTTCGAGGCGCTGATGGAAGCTTTCAAGGCCAACCGCGCTGACCACATCGCGGTCTACGGCCCTGATAACCATATGCGCCTGACAGGCAAGCACGAGACGGCCTCGATCGATACCTTCTCTTACGGCGTGGCCGACCGCGGCGCTTCGATCCGCGTTCCGCACTCCTTCGTCAACAACGGCTACAAGGGTTATCTGGAAGATCGCCGTCCGAACTCCCAAGGCGACCCCTACCAGATCGCTTCGCAGATCCTGAAGACCGTCTCTCAAGTCCCGACCGGCAAGAAGGCCGCGGCCTAAGACGCTCCCGGCCCGGGCTGGGGGCGCCCGGGACCGCAATCAAGTCCGCCAATGCCGTTCGGCTTTGGCGGACTTTTGCATTTTAAACGGCATTGGACTGGTTGCGCTTCCAGACCGTCGACACGCTTTGTTTAGCGCAAAGCCGGTATCGACCTTGCCGAAAGCGCGCTACACTCGGCTTGGATGCGCGCGGGCCGGGGGCCGAAGTGGGTTTCGGAGGCTTCTACAAGGTCAGATTTCAGCTCAATGATGCGGTCGGCCGCAGCGTCATGCACGCGCATGACGGCAAGATGCTCGGCGGCAATTCGGCCTTCGCCCATATCGGCACCTATGAGGAAAGCGGCGACGATGTCTCGGTCGTGGTCAGGACCGTGCGCCACAATCCGGATCCCAACTATCCCGCAATGGCCGGCACCGATGATGCGACACTGGTGGCGCAGGGCCGCCCCAATGGCGACACCTATCGCTTCGAGGGAGGGTTGCGGGAGGTGCCGGGCGTCCCGTTTCAGGCATTGTTGACGCCGATCGAGGAGCAGGAGGTCCCGATCGCCGGCAGTGTCGGCGAGGGCGGGATTGCCAACGGCCTTTATTCCATTCATCTCCGCCTGCTCGATGGGGTCTCAGGCGGCCTGACTGGCGTGATGCTGCTCAAGGATGGCCGCATCGTCGGCGGTGACGCGTTCTTCTATTATCTCGGTACTTACGTTTCGGAGAATGGCCGCTGGAAAGGCCAGATCCTCAACCAGGAGCACACACCGGCCAGGGGCGAGAATCCGATCTTCGGCGGCCACGAAGTCGGCATCGGCTTTTCCGGCACCTGTAATGAAGAGGGAGCGGTGCTGGAAGCAACCGCGCTCGCCGGCAAGCGCAGCCTGCGATTGACGGCGGTGCTGAAGCTGATGCGCCGACTGTAAGACGCGATGCCCGACACCATTCGCCTGCTCTCCACGTTGGCGCTGAAAGGCGCAGTTGCCGATCTTGCCGGACAGTATGCGGCCGCCGGCGGCGTGCGGATCGACGCCGATTTCGCGCCGACGCTCGCGCTGCTCGACCGGATCAGGCTCGGCGAGGGCGCCGACATCCTCATCCTGACGCAAGAGGGGCTCGCCGAGCTCGCGCGGGAAGGAAGCGTCGCCGCGGCGAGCTGCGTCGATCTCGCGCGCTCTTATGTCGGCATCGCGGTGAAGGAGGGAGCCTTGCATCCCGACATCGCCAGCGAGGCGGGGTTGCGCGCGACGCTGCTGGCTGCGCGCTCGGTGGCGTATTCGCGGATCGGCGCCAGCGGGATTTTCTTCGCGCGACTGATCGAGGGCCTGGGCATCGCGACCGAGATCAACGCGCGCGCGACCATTATCCCGTCGGGCTTCACCGCGGAACGGCTCGTCACTGACGAGGCCGATGTCGCCGTGCAGCAGATCAGCGAATTGAAGCAGGTTGCCGGGGAAGGCGGAGCAGGCCGACCGGCTGCTGCGCTATCTCGCTTCCGACGAGGTCGCGCCGGTGCTGCGCGAGTCGGGGCTTGAGCCTTGAATTTGCCGGCCGTTGGACGCAACTTGCCAGCCATGATCAAGCGAATTCATGCAGCCGCACTTCTCGCCGTCACAGTGCTCGCGGCGCCGGGCCATGCCCATGCGCAATCGGCCGACCTCGTGCTGTGCGACCGCCTCGCGGCCGATCCCTCCGATCCCGACAAGCCCGCCGACGTCAAGGGCGTGCCGGAGATCGCCTCGGCCGACATTGCGACCGCGATCAAATACTGCGCAGTTGCTGCCAAATCCTCGCGCCGGGCGATGTATCAGCTCGGGCGTGCCTATGCAGCCAATCGGCAAGCGGCGGAAGCGGTCGCGGCCTGGCGGAAGGCGGCAGACAAGGGCTCGACCTCGGCGATGGTCGAGCTCGGCGTGCTCTACGGGACCGGCGCGGGCGTCGCGAAGGACGAGGCGCAGGCGCGCAAATTGTTTGAGCGCGCGGCGCAGGCCGGCAATCCGCGCGGCGTCACCAATCTGGCCGCGCTCGGCGGAGCCTCGGCGGCCGACCCGGCGCGCGCCCGCGAATTGCTCGCGAAGGCCGCCGAGACCAACCCCGAGGCGCAATATCAGCTCGGCCTGATGCTCTCCGAGGGCTCCGGCGGCGAGAAGGACGATGTCGCGGCACGCGCGCTGTTCGAGAAGGCGGCCGCGCAAAATCATCCCGCCGCGCTGGAGCGGATGGGCGCCTTCGCGCAATCCGGCCGCGGCGGTCCGAAGGATTCGGATGCCGCGAAAACCTATTACGAGCGCGCCGCCGCGCTCGGCGACGAGGACGCCAAGAAGGCGCTGGAGCGGGCGCGATGTCCGATGACGATCAAGGACAAGCGCGGCAACGTCGTGACGAATCTCTGCTTCTAGAGCGATCAATGGTTAACCCAGCCGTCATTGCGAGCGAAGCGAAGCAATCCATCTCTCGAAACTTGCGGTGACAATGGATTGCTTCGCTTCGCTCGCAATGAGGGCTGTTGTGTTGCTTGGTCGAATTCCGCAGGCGGCTTTGATCAAGCGCAAGACTCCCACGCCTCTCCTCGCTAGGCTGCAAGCAAAACAATGTTCTGCGGTCGCTGCCGCGGGAAGAAATGGAGTTTGCGATGAAACGGCGTGCTCTGGTGATGGCTCTGCTTCTATCTGCGGCGTCGACAACATTGGCGATCGCGCAGTCGGATCTGAAGCAGCCTTCTTCGAGCGACCGATATGTCCCACGGCTTGGCGACATCATGAGCGCTGCGCAACAGCAACACCAGAAATTGTGGTTGGCCGCCACGGCCCAGAATTGGGAGCTTGCGACGTACGAACTGGGCCAGCTCGAGTCCAGTCTTGCGGAGGCGGCCATGATGTATTCCGGCATCCCCGTCAGCAATGTCACCACGCTGAAGGATCCGTTGCAGTCGGTTTCCGACGCGATCGCGGCGAAGGATGGCCGCAAATTTGCGAAGGCTTATGCCAGTCTGACCGAAGGCTGCAATTCCTGTCACACATCGATGGGCCGAAGCTTCATCGCCATCCGTGTTCCCACCGGGCCGCAGCCATTTGGCAATCAGCTCTTTCCGCCGCAGCGCAAGCCGTAATGGAACCGAGAGGGTGCGGCGTGGTTGATCGGGCAAAAGGAGACCCGACCATGATCCGCAAATTACGATCCGGCGAATACCGCCTCTATTCGCGGAAGGTCAATCCGAAGACCGGCAAACGTCGCAATCTCGGCACCTTCAAGTCTCGCGCCGCGGCCGAAAAGCACGAGCGCGACGTGCAGTATTTCAAGCGGCACTAGGAGGGCTCGTTTCGGAAGGAAAATCGCGCTGAAGCGGAGCGGGTGGCGGAACGTCTTTGCGCTGGCGGGCGAAATCGACTAAGAGCGCCCCGCACAGATGTCCCACCAGATAGCGCAATGATCCGTCTCGATAACGTCAGCAAGCAGGCCGGCCACCAAATCCTCTTCATCGAAGCTTCCGCAGCGCTCAACCGGGGTGAAAAGATCGGCCTCGTCGGGCCGAACGGCGCCGGCAAGTCGACGCTGTTCCGGATGATCGCAGGCCAGGATGTGCCCGACGAAGGGCAGGTGGCGGTCGATCGCGGCATCACGATCGGCTATTTCAGCCAGGATGTCGGCGAGATGTCCGGCCGCAGCGCGGTCGCCGAGGTGATGGACGGCGCAGGCCCCGTCAGCATCGTTGCGGCCGAGCTGAAGGAGCTCGAGGCTGCGATGGCCGATCCTGAACGCGCCGATGAGATGGACGACATCATCGCGCGCTATGGCGAGGTGCAGGGACGGTTCGAGGAGCTTGACGGCTACGCGCTCGAGGGGCGGGCGCGCGAGGCGCTGGCCGGCCTTGGCTTCAGCCAGGAGATGATGGATGGCGACGTCGGCTCGCTCTCGGGCGGCTGGAAGATGCGCGTGGCGCTGGCGCGCATTCTCTTGATGCGTCCGGATGTCATGCTGCTGGACGAGCCGAGCAACCATCTCGATCTCGAAAGCCTGATCTGGCTCGAGCAATTCTTGAAGGGCTACGAGGGCGCGCTGTTGATGACGTCGCACGACCGCGCGTTCATCAATCGCGTGATCGGCAAGGTGATCGAGATCGACGGCGGCGCGCTCACCACTTACTCCGGCGACTACGAGTTCTATGAGCAGCAGCGCGCGATGGCCGACAAGCAGCAGCAGGCTCAGTTCGAGCGTCAGCAGGCGATGCTGGCGAAGGAGATCAAGTTCATCGAGCGCTTCAAGGCGCGCGCTTCCCATGCGGCCCAGGTGCAAAGCCGCGTCAAGAAGCTCGACAAGATCGAGCGGGTCGAGCCTCCGAGACGCCGCCAGACCGTGGCGTTCGAATTCCTGCCGGCGCCGCGCTCCGGCGAAGACGTGGTCGCGCTGAAGAACGTCGACAAGGGCTACGGCAGCAAGCGAATCTATGAAGGACTGGACTTCATGATCCGCCGGCGCGAGCGCTGGTGCGTGATGGGAGTCAACGGCGCCGGGAAGTCGACGTTGTTGAAACTGGTGGCCGGCTCGACCGAGCCGGACAACGGCACGGTCGTGCTCGGCGGCAGCGTCAAGATGGGTTATTTCGCGCAGCACGCGATGGATCTGCTCGACGGCGAACGCACGGTGTTTCAATCACTCGAAGACGCGTTCCCGCAGGCAGGGCAGGGCTCGCTCCGCGCGCTTGCCGGCTGCTTCGGATTTTCCGGCGACGATGTCGAGAAGAGGTGCCGGGTGCTGTCGGGCGGCGAGAAGGCACGGCTGGTGATGGCGAAGATGCTCTACGATCCCCCGAACTTCCTGGTGCTGGACGAGCCGACCAACCATCTCGATCTCGCGACCAAGGAGATGCTGATCAACGCGCTGTCGGAGTTTGAAGGCACGATGCTGTTCGTCTCGCACGACCGGCATTTTCTCGCCGCGCTCTCCAACCGCGTTCTGGAGTTGACGCCGGACGGTATCCACCAATTTGGCGGCGGCTATACGGAGTACGTCGCTCGCACCGGCCAGGAAGCACCCGGGCTGCGGAGCTAGCTTTCGGCCCTCGGTGAGCTAGCAAGGCGGATCAACGGTTCAGGGCGACGTCCCTGAACGCCTCGACCAGCGGCCGCTCGAGCTTGCCCTTCATGCCCTGCAGGACTTCGTATGCCGCCGCCCGCGACATCGCCTTTTTGTAGGTCCGCTGTTCGATCAATGCGGAGAAGATGTCGGAGATGGTCAGGATACGCACGATGTCGGAGATGCTTTCGGCGCAAAGCCCGTCCGGATAGCCGCTGCCATCAAGAAACTCGTGATGGTGCCGTACGGCATCGAGGATTTCGGCCGAGATGCCGGGCGTTCCCTTCAGCACGGCATGGCCCGCGGCAGGATGGGTTTCGATCAGCGTACGTTCCTCGGCATCGAGCTTGCCGGGCTTGTCCAGGACGGCGAGCGGAATCCTTGCCTTGCCGAGGTCGTGAAACATTGCCGCCGCATAAAGACGCTCGATATCGGCCTTCGCCATGCCAAGGCTGAGGCCGAAATCGACGGCGATGCCGGTGACCAATAAGCAGTGCTGGTAGGTGCCCTCATGGTGACGGCGAACTGTCGCGAGCCAGTCGGACAGCCCACGCTCGGCGATCGTCTCTGCGATCACGTTGCCGGCGTCCTTGGCCTCCGCGACGTTGACGGCCCAGCCGCAGGTGACCGCCGAGAACATCGAGGCGAAGCTGGCCGCTCCGACCGATGCAGCCTCCCGCGCGCTCGAGGCGGGTTCGCTCGGAACGATCGATGTGGTCTCGCCCGGCGCGAGCTTTGCCAGCAACTGGGCCGGCTTGACCGGACTGAGCAACGCATGCGTCGCGCCGAGCGCGTAGGCCTGGACCACCGCCAGCCGGGTCCGCTCGTTGACGACGAAGATGCGCTTTGGGATTCGCGAGAACGTGCCTGACAGGGCTTTGAGCGCCGTGATGTTATCGACGACACGCAGGTCGGCGTTGACGACAACGGCCGCGATGTCATTGCCGCGAATGCTGGCGGCTCCAAGCAGATCCCCTGTAACGGGATGCTTCGGCTCCAGCATGGCGCACAAGGACGAAAGCCCGGCCTGCGTATCGGCTACAACGTAAACAGACATCGAGATGGTATTGCCGGCATTGCTTCAGATGTTGTCGAAGGCGCGCTGCTCGGCCTGGGTGAGAAAATGATCGAGGTCGCTGCAGAGACTGTGCGCGACATCCTCGTTGAGTTCGAATCGCAGCGTCTTTCCGGCCATGTCGATCTCGACGATTCCGCGCAGCGGCTCCGCGCAATTCGTGGTGACGGAGAAGGCTGCGATCTTGTGGACGGCCATCGGTCGTTCCTCCCTGGGAAAATTGTGCGGCGGGCATGCTCACTTTGGAATGATGGCGCGCCCTTTCTTCTTTCGTTCGGCGACAAACTTCACACCGATCTGCATCCCGTCGACCCGGATCAGTTCGCAGCGCCGGAACGCAAGTCCTCTCGATGACAGGATCAGGAAGAATTCCTGCGCCCGCAGCACGTCGAGCGGGCCGTCGACCTCGAGCTTGGCGCCGGTCTGCGACACGTCGAGAAGAACGCAGCTTCGTTGCCAGGTGCCGTCAACGCCCATCAGGTTGACCGGATAGCGGTGCTCGAAATGAACGCGCTCGGCTTTTCGGTTTCCATAAGCCATCAATGCACTCCCCCAACTGAAGCTGTATCGGCAGACAAGGGCCTGGCGCCGATGTCGCTTACGGATCCGAAGCGGATGGCGCGCTGCGCGGTGGAAAGCGAAAGCGTGTCAAAGGCCTCCTTGGCCTGTTCGAGTTGTTGCGGCGAAACCGGCTTCACGCCCTTGCGGCTCCTGATGATGGCAACCGCGGTCTGCCAATCGAGCCGCGACGCCCGGCATGCGAGGACCAGGCCGTAGCAATCCTCCGTCTCCAGCAGCGGCTCGATGGTTTCGATCGGAACGGTTGCCAGCAGCGACAGCGCGGCGATGACACTGGGGTGGTCGCGCCGGATCGCAAAACGGTTGACGATGGAATCGTTCAACTGGCCGGCATTGTTGAGCGCGAGCACCGTCGCCTTTGTCTCGGAATAGTCCACGGCAACAGGCTTGCGGGCGCGCCCGCGCGCGGTGGTCTCTTCGATCAGCGTTCTGATCGCGACATGTCGCTCGGGCGGCGCGGTCTTGAGCAGGCGGGCCTGCGCGGAGGGGCTGCACTTCGCCACCAACTCGCAAAGCACATCGCGCGGCAGATCCGGCCGCTGCACCAGCGCGTCGGCGATATCATCGTCGCGCAGCGCCATATCGACCAGGGTCGCAAAGCCCACAACAGAGAACTGCGCACCGGGATTCCTTGCGAGGATGCCGCAGATGGCGGCATCGCCGCGCATCAGCAGGGCCTCCGTGAGCCTGCGGCTCACCGCGCTGCGTCCGGCGATGGCGCCGAGGTGCCTTTCGCCGCGGGTCCTGATGACCTCGATGAGGTCGTCCTCAGACAGGCATTCGCACTTGCGAAGGATCGGGACGGCGACGGCCGCGTCTTCGTGCTGGGCGAGGCGGCGCACCGCCTCCCTCGGGGCCGACCTCAAACCGGCAAGGGGGGCGCTGAGTTTGGTCAGCGTGCGTGCTTCGACCGCCCCGATCAGACGGACCAGGACGTCGTCGAATATTTCGATCTGGTGCTCGCTGAGCCGGTCGGCGTCCGCGAGGAACAGGCTCGCCACCTGCCGCAATATCCGGATGCGGCGTTCGGGCGAACCGGCTCTGACAACATCTTCTAGTTCTGCAATAAGCTCAGTCGAGGCAATGGCAGTCATGGCGGCACCAATAATCCGCTGCAGGACGTCGCTGTTCCTCAGCCGATTTCGCGCCTAGATTGTTAATTACCACTGTAAATTGGTCTTTTAGGGTTGTGCCCCCTTTAAGATTCTACCAGAAAACAGTATCGAAATTCGGCAATGGTATTTTGCCACGTTGTCTTTCGCAGTCACTGCGCTCCAACTGGGTGGAGATTGGAGAAGAGTACGAGACGAGTCGTCGAGCGAAGATCGCCGCTTTTTTGCAGCGCGGCATGATTGCCGTGCCCTCGACTGGTGTTGCTCTTACAAGAACTATTTTAAATGAACGATCATTCACCGGCGCCGACGCTGGTGCCGAAGATATTTCGGTTCGATGATATCGACACGTTTCGGAGCTTTATTCGAAACGTGCAGGTGGAGTGCATTCCGCTCGCCCGGGATATTTCGGCCGAGCAAACCATCCTGAACTTGCCGGGTTGCGACCTGAACTACACGAAGGCGTTTCCGCGGGTCATCGACGTGCAGTTGGCGCCGAACACGACCGCCGTCGGGTTCCCGATGGATGAGGGCACCGCCATTCGCTTCAATGGTATCGAGCACGATCGGTCGTTGCTGGTGATTGGCAGCGGCGGGGCCGCCTATAGCGCACTTGAGAGAACCCCCCGGCAGTATGCCTCGATCGTTTTCAAGCCCAAGGTCGAGGATCGCGGGTGGCCGAAGACCGGACTGAGCTTCAATCTCTATGAAACCAGCGAGACGGCGAAACGGCGGCTGCGCCAGCTGGTGCGGGAGATCCTGGCGATCGCGCCGCATTTGGCCGAGGCGCCTGAGGTTCCCGGAGTAGCGGTCGCGATCCGCGAATCCCTGATGGCTGCGATCGATCATGCGTTCGCGGAGGTCGTGCCGGCAAAGTGGACGGCGCGGGCGAACGCTGCGCGGCAGTTCAAGGTTTTCAAGGATGTGCAGGCGGTCCTGTCCAGCGAGCTCGCGCAGCCGATCTACAGCAGCGATCTTGCCAGGGAGATCGGCGTGTCAGTGCGTACCATGCACGATGCGGTGCAGCGCTATCGGGGGATGAGCCTGCACCGATATCTCCGCCTGCGACGGCTGTGGCTCGTTCGCCAACACCTCTTGGCCGGCACCCATAGCGTCAAGGCCTGTGCTCTCGCCTGTGGCTTTTGGCACCTCAGCGACTTCTCCAGGATATATCGGGCGCATTTCGGCGAATCGCCATCGGAGACCCTTTCGAGGTCGCGGCGATCCTGAATAGCTAGAGCGTTTTCGAGCGAAGTGGACACCGGTTCGCGTGAAGAAAACGCGTCAAAACAAGAATCTAGACTGCGCGGTTATGCGCCGCTCTGGCACTTCTTCATGAAGCTGGTCTTGGCGGCGCCGGCGAGCTTCTTGCCATCGGACCCGACCGCTTTGGCCTCGCAGGACTCGGTGGTGCATTTCTTCATGAACGAGGTCTTTGCCGCGCCCGACAGCGGTTTGCCGTCCTTGCCGACGGCCTTGGTCTCGCAGGACTCCTGCGCGAATGCCGAGCCGATCGCAAAGGTGGTGACGACCGCTACCAACAATATCCGTTTGAGCATGGGCTTCTCTCCCTATTTGATTTGCCAAAATAGCCAAGCGGATTGGATATCGGAATCTTGCGCCAATCAAGTTGATAGCGCACGGATTCCTCCGCCAAATCGACAAGCCATACGCGCGACTACGCCGCCCGGACTTCCGCGAGGAAGCGGTTGACCTGGCCCGCGAGGTCGCGAGACTGCGCGGAAAGCTGTTCGGCGGCGCCAAGGACCTGGCTGGCGGCGGCTCCGGTGTCGTCGGCGGCGCGCTGGACACCGGAAATGTTCGAATTGACGTCCTGCGTGCCACGCGCCGCTTCCTGCACGCTGCGCGAGATCTCCTTGGTGGCCGAGCCTTGTTCCTCGATCGCGGCGGCGATCGCGGTGCCGATCTGGTCGATCTCGGTGATGACGTCGACGACGTTCTGGATCGCTTTCACCGTCTCATCGCTTGCGGCTTGAATGGTGGCGATCTGCTCGGAAATTTCGGTGGTCGCCTTCGCAGTCTGGCCGGCCAGCGACTTCACCTCCGAGGCGACCACGGCAAAGCCGCGTCCGGCATCCCCGGCGCGCGCGGCCTCGATCGTCGCGTTCAGGGCCAGCAGGTTGGTCTGCGCCGCGATGTTCTGGATCAGCGTGACGACATCGCCGATCTTCTGCGCGCCCTCGGCAAGCGAGCGGGCGGTGTCGCCGGTGCGGCGGGCGTTCTCCACGGCGCGTGCCGCGATCTCGGTCGACTGCGTGACCTGGCGCCCGATTTCCGAGATCGAGGACGTCAGCTCTTCGGTCGCGCTGGCAACCGTCTGCACATTGGTCGAGGTTTGGTCGGAGGCCGTCGCTACGACAGCGGCCTGCCGGTTGGTGGCGGACGCCGTGGAGGACATCGACTGTGCGGTCTCCTCCATAGTGGCAGAGGCGGCCGAGAGCCCGCCGACGAGCTCGCTGACCTTCGCCTCGAACGTGTGTGTCAGGTTGTCGAGCACTTGCGCGCGGCGCATCTTGACCTGGTTCTCGGCTTCCTTCTCGGCCGCGAGGCGATCGGCCTTGATCATGTTGTCCTTGAAGACGCGTACGGCCTGCGCCATTGCGCCGATCTCATCGCTGCGCTCGGCGCCCGCGATCTCGTCCGCAACGTCGCCCGCAGCAAGCCGCGACATCCTGGCGGTCAATTGCACGATTGGCCTGCAGATCCGGCGTCGCACCATCATGACCAGCGCAATGCTCGCCGCGACCACGGCGATCAGGCCGGCGAGCGCGACCAGGAAGCTGACACGCGCAGAGGAGTAGGCGGAAGAGAGCACCTGCTCGGCATTGTCGTAGAAGGCGTCGCGCACCCCGATGATCGAATTGAGCCCGTGCTGCGATTCCACGTAGAAGGCATCGACATCGTGCTCGTACTTGCCGCTGGCCGCACCTTCCTTCACGAGCTTGAGCTCCTTGCCGAAC
Organism: Bradyrhizobium sp. Ses1; assembly: GCF_059512365.1. Lineage (NCBI taxonomy): Bacteria > Pseudomonadati > Pseudomonadota > Alphaproteobacteria > Hyphomicrobiales > Nitrobacteraceae > Bradyrhizobium > Bradyrhizobium sp. Ses1. The sequence continues at coordinate 5,472 of NZ_JCAMOQ010000041.1, read as the reverse complement.
CGCTCGACATAGGCCTCGTTCATGCGGTCGAGTGCGACTGCGACGTTGGCGGGCAGGTTGGGATTGCCACGCAGTTCCTGCAGTGACATCAGCACCTGGTCCGCGCGCCCCTGGGCGCGAGCGAGATCGACCTTCTCGGTCTCGGTCGCCGCACGCCTGGCGCCGACAAGGTTCTTGTGCTGGCTTGCATTGAAGCCGCCGACGTCGCGCAGCGACCAGGCGATATTCGCGTAGACCGACTGCCGATAGGCGTCGCCGTCGATCAGGGCCAACTTGCGCACCTGGCCGTCGAGCAGGGAGGCTGCGGCATTGTTGAGCACTGCATTGTCGGCGACGATCTTCTTGGCGGCGTCCTTGCGCGCTTCCGCCGGGCCGTCGATCGCCTTGTCCATCGCCTCGCGCAACGCGTTGAATTTTGCGTTCACCCCATCGATGCCGGCGCCGATCGCTCCGCCGTCCTCGAGCGAACCGGGCAGCGCTTTACGCAGCGCCATCATCTTGTCGCGGGCGCGATCGGTCACCGTGCGCACCTTCTCGTTCAGATCGGCCCGCTGCTTCGGATCGACCACCGGTGGCCCAAACAGGATGTTGGTGGCAAAGCCACGCTCCGAATTGAGATAGCGCGGGATGTCACTGATCGCGCGAACGATTGCGAGCCGCTCCTGCGCTGCCGACACGTTCTCCATGGTCTGGTATTTCGAAACCGCGACGTAGAGGGCCAGTCCACCGCCCACGGCGGAGAGCGAGACGATGGCGGTGGTCAAGAGGGTTCCGATTTTCATGTGACTGGTGCCATTCTGGACGATAGAGGAGCGTTCAGCTCCATGGTAACCAGCGCGGATTAAATCCGCGTTTACGCTTTCCAATCGGAGTGACCGGCATGGCCCATCGTATCCTCGTCTTCTACGGCTCCTATCGCTCCGACCGCATGGGCATTCGGCTTGCAAGCTTCGTGGTCGAGGGCCTGCGCGCCCGCGGCGAGGACGTCGAATTCATCGACGCGAAGGGGGTCGGATTGCCCATGCTCGACCGCATGTACAAGGAGTATCCGAAGGGCACGGCGCCCGCTGCGCTGGAGAAGCTTGCGGGCCAAATCCGCGAGGCCGACGGCTTCGTGTTCATCACCGGCGAATACAATTGGGGCATCCAGCCGGGGCTGAAGAACCTCACCGATCATTTCCTGGAGGAGTGGTTCTGGCGGCCTGCCGCGATCGCAAGCTATTCCGCCGGACGTCTCTCCGGCGCGCGTGCCGCGACCGCCTGGCATGGCACGCTCTCCGAGATGGGCATGGTGGTGATTTCAAGCACGATCGGCGTCGGACCGATCGGGCAGACGCTGTCGGCGGATGGAAAGCCGATCGGCGAGGGCGGCAAGGCGCTGGAGCGGGCCTTTCCGCGCTTTGCCGATGATCTCATGTGGTGGGTCGAAGCCGCCAACGAGCAGCGGGCGCGCAAGAAGCCGCCTTACTGAGTTGAGGGGAGGGCCCTTAACTAGCGCGTTCGCTGATCCGAATTTCCGGTGGCCGATTTGCGCTTGGTCTCGGCAGGCGCGCCCATCTCCTGGCAGGGCATCTCCTGCCATGAACCGTCGGCTGCCTTTTGATAGGCGCGGCAGGGCGATGTAGCCTGCTTCTCGTCGGCCTTCTGGGCGTCGGGCTGGGTTTCCGAGTTCTTCGCGAGGACCGGCGTCGCAAAATGCGCGAGCGCGCCCACCGAACCTGCGAAGATCACTGCTGCGATCCGCATCGGAGGTTCTCCTTTTCGATGCAGACTTTTCTAGAAGCAATTGTGGAAAATTTTTGCCAAGCGGCCCCATGCGCCGGACTTTGCTTAACAATCGGAAAATGACCGATGAGCCCAGGTCCTGGGAACGTCGTTGTCGTTCGCCGGTTTAGAACCAACTGACGACCGGCGCAGGCAACATCGGGAGAGCGACATGATGCCAGAGACGCAGATTCACGTGATCGCGCGGCAGATGTTGGAGCAGCACGGCTTTGAGGCGATCGCCCGGGCGGCGCAGAAGGCGCAAGCCTGCGAGAGCCAGGGCGAGGCCGACGAGGCCCGTGAATGGCGCCACATCGAAGCCGCCATGAAGATCATGCGCGGCCCCCACCAGAGCTGATGAGCTATCGCACTCGCTGACGAGAGCTATCGCACCGGCATCGGCGGCCGCACCACCGGTCCGCCATCCTGCGCCGGCGGCTCGGGCACCGTTTGCAACGGCGCCGGCGCTGATGGTGGCGGCAGGGGCGGAGCTGCAGCGGCGGTTTGCGCGGGCGGATATGTCGGCGGCTTCGGCCTGCGCACGGGCGCCGCGACCGGCCGCGGCGGCGGCGCGGCACGCGGCTGCACGGCTTGTGCCGACACCCTGGCCTCAGAATTCCTGGCGATGTCGCGGGCGATCTGATCCTGGCCAGCCTTGAGCTGCGCGATGCTGGCTTTGAGTTGCTCGATCTGTTGGCCCATCGTCGCGAGATCGTGCGCCATCGACTGCAGCAACTGTGAGGAATCAGCAGAGGGGGCGGCGGCCGTGGTCGGCGCGGCGGCTTGCGCTGGCTGTGCCTGAGCAGGGGTGTCCGGCTGAGCGACCGCCTGATCGGTCGAGGCGGTTTGAACGGCGGGTGAGACTGATTGCTCTGTCGCGGCCTGATCGGCGGGCGGGGCCGGTTGCTCGGCGGGCGCCGTCGCCTTACCCGACGGTGACGAGGACAACGACGACAACAGCGAGACCTGCGGTATCCAGTCCGCAATCATCTGCTTGGCAGTGTCGCCATGATGCTTCCAGGCTGCCGCCGCGAAGGCGCTGAGCAGAGCGAACAGGAAGGCCATCGCGGCGCGCTTGGCCCATTTGGCGAACGGCGAAGGCTCGCTCGGGAGCTGGATGTGATCGCTGGCCGTCACGCGAAAGGCAGTATCGAGCGATGGCGCCGAGGCGCCGGTTGTCACGTAGCTCTGCGGTGCCGGCGTCTGGTTCACTTCGGCAGGCGGCGTTGGCGGTACACGATCTCCGCGCGCGGCGAGAACGACTTCGGGGTCGATCACGAAAACATCGTGCGGATCGGATTCTTTAGCAGGATTAGTGTTCAGCGTGGAAAGCATTGGCGCTCCATCTTCAGTCCAATGCCACCCGCTCTGGAAGCGGCCGGCGGATTAACACTACGTCAACCATCCTCTGCCCAGCCCCACGACTCCAGCCAGGTGTGACCAAAGCAAGGCGAGAGGAGGGAGAGTCTGGGGCCGCCCACGGCGACTGTTTTCCCCGGAACTCGGGAATCAGCCGCGCAATGGGCACGCAGCTAGTTCTTCGGACGGATGAAGCCGGCAAGGTGAGTCTTCTGCGTTTCGCACCATGTCGTCATGCCCAGCCGCCGCTGGTCGAGATCAGTCGCCTGCGTGGCGACCGCGACTTCGGCCATGAGCTCGTCGTCCTGCCGCTCGCCCATCTTGCCCCCGGTGTGCATGAACGCGATCGCCTTGCGCACTTTCTCCGTGGTGCCATCGGGCAGGTGCATCTCCTGGGCCTTCTGCACCAGGTCCTGATAGACGAGGTCGGTGTTGGGACACTCGACCTTGGCGGCAAACGCCTGCAGCACCAGCGTGACATAGGCCGAGCGTGGATCGGCCTGCGCGGGCTGAGCAGCAAGCAACTTCCCGCGATCAATAAACGAGAGCGCATCCTTGGGAACCTCCTGTTTTTTGAGGAGGCTAGCGTCGACGCTCGCGCCGTGCAACCGAGGCAAGGCAGAACATGCTGGTTCAATCAAACAGACGTGTTCCAATGGCTGTTGCCATGATTTCAGCATTATTCTGGCAGCAACTGGGTAATAGGTTAACGCAGGGGAGACGTGCGGTGTCGAGATTGGGGCTCGCAGTTTTGCTGACGGGGGCAGTGGGGCTCGCCGGCTGCATGCAGACGACGCTGTCGCCATCCACAGATGCAAGCATGACGCCGCGCGATCGGCAATTGTTGGCCCATCCGCCTTACGCGCAGGCGGCTATCCCGGAGCAGTTCCAGCGCCACATCGTCGACTATTCGCGCAAGGAACAGCCGGGCTCGATCCTGGTCGATACCGACGCGCGCTATCTCTATTACGTGCTGCCAGGTGGCAAGGCGATCCGCTACGGTGTGGCGGTCGGCGAGGAGGCGATGGCGTTCTCCGGGGTCGCCACCGTTGGCCGCATGGCCGAGTGGCCCGACTGGGTTCCGACCAAAGACATCCAGGAGCGGCTCGGACCTTATCCGTCGCGAGTCGCCGGTGGACCGGCCAATCCGCTCGGTGCGCGTGCGCTCTATCTCTACCAGGGCAACAAGGACACGCTGTACCGCATCCACGGCACCAATCAGCCGGAATACATCGGGCAGGCGATCTCCTCCGGCTGCATCCGCATGGCCAATTCCGACGTGATCGATCTGTTTGGCCGGGTGAAGCAGGGCGCCACAGTCGTCGTGCTGCCGCCTGCCGCCGGCACGGCGTCGGTTGGGCCGTTCAGCGCGCGCCGCGGCTGATTTGATCTAATCCAACTCTCCACTCGTCATTCCGGGGCGACGCGTTAGCGTCGAACCCGGAATCCATTTCACCCCACGTCTGCGGCCCGATGGATTCCGGGCCTGCGTGCTCGCGCACGCATCCCGGAATGACAGAGGTGTGGGGCCGCCAGAATGACAGCGCCGGCTGTGGCGCAATCACCACACATCGAAGGAATTGCGCAGCGACAAGCGCGCCCTGACGCTTCCTGCCCCGGTTACGCCCGATTGGAGGCCGCCCTTAACCATGTTGGATTTCGGCTTGGGCTAGGGGCGCGAGTTGGGGATGCAACATGTGCTTCGACGCTGCCGCAAATTCGTACGTCGACATCAGGGCGCGCGCGCAGGTTGATGCGCACTTGGTCTCATCCGGTTCTATGTGGAGGGCCACGCGGCTCATTGCGGTGGTCGTCGGGGCCGCTTCATTGGCGGCCTGCGCGCAGTCAACCGTCGTCAGCCAACGATCGGAGATCGGCGCGAGCAGGCAGGCATCATACGTGTACACCCGCACGGCGGCGGTCGCGATGAAGAAGCGGGTAGCGGCAATGCGCAAGCACACGCGGCTGGCGTCGCGCAAGGGTGGCGATGTCAAGGTCGCATCCCAGGGTGTCGCGAGCTTCTACAGTGAGGACTCGCAGACCGCGAGCGGAGAGAAGTTCGACAAGAACGAATTGACCGCAGCCCATCCGACCTTGCCGTTCGGCACCAAGCTTCGCGTCACCGACGTGAAGAGCGGCCGTTCGGTGACGGTGCGGGTCAACGACCGCGGACCTTATGTGCGGGGACGAGTCGTCGACGTCTCCTATTCCGCCGCGCAAGAACTCGGAATGGTCGGCAAGGGCGTCACCAACGTCAAGCTTGATGTGGTCCACTAGGCTGTGTGGACTCTTGGGATTCTCAAATCAGACGGAACGTGATTCAAGGCTTTCTTTTAGGAGGAAGCCTTG
>NZ_JCAMOQ010000040.1:0-83560 GCF_059512365.1 Bradyrhizobium sp. Ses1 | reverse complement strand
ATCGACGACTGGTCGCTGTTCGAGGAGCGCTACGTCGCGGTTCTCGCGCCGACACACCGGCTCGCAAATCGTCCCTCAATCGGCATCGACGACCTCCGTGAGACCGTCTTGCTGGAACGCGCCGGCTGCGACGTCGCCCCGAAAATCCAGCAATCGTATTTCCCCGAGAAGCCGCCCCAACTCGGCCACTGCAGCGGTCACGACTTGCACCTGCAGCACATGGCCGCTGCTGGCTTCGGCGTGATACTCGCGCCCGAGCACATGCCGCGCCTTCCGACGCTCAAGACCATTCCGCTCGAAGGCGACCCACTTTCGCGCGAGGTGCGGCTCCTGGCTGTCCAGGGGCGTCGCTACTCGCCGGCGCTGGACGCTTTCGTCAAGGTCACGCGGCTTCGCGACTGGTCGGTCGTCGCTCGGACGGCGTGAAATCGTGGAATGCGTCCAGCGTCCGGGCAGAGCATGCGGCGCACGCGTTCACTGCGGCCGGTTCCGCCCAAATGCACTACGCATGAAGCGAACAATGCTGTCTTACCAAGCCTTCCCTGACCTCGACAGCCGGACACTGAAGCACCACCCTCGGACACTCGCAGTCGACGCGCCAAACTAACCCGCTTCCATGGCGTCGGGCGAGTGGAATGGAAACGATAACGACCGGGCATTTCTAATGGTTGGCGTGCCGGCGTACCCTTAGTGCTCGTCTAACCGGGTTGGCCTGTGACGGAGTGCCTGCCATCACAGGACGCGAAATCGCCCTCTTGGGTGCGTGCACTTTCCACGTCGCAAGGACCCGCTCGAGTAACCAAGCAGAGGAGTCTCCGATGTCGTTTCGCTTCATCACCAAGTCTATCCACGCCTACCTGATCGACTATCCTGTCGCGATCGTCTTGATCGCAGCTCCGTTCGTGCTGAAGCTCGGCCAAAGCGGACCACTTGCAGTGGAGCTTTCGGTTGTCGTCGGTGTGGCGGCGTTGCTCTTGGCCGCCCTGACCGACCATCCCACCGGGCTTGTCCGCATCATTCCCTACTGGCTGCACCTTTGGGTCGATCGCGCCGTCGGGGTGGTCTTTGTCATCGCACCGTTTGCCTTCAAATTCGCTGGGCTCGACGCCTGGTACTACTGGGTCCTCGCTGCGGCAGTCCTGCTCACGACGTCAGTCCTGAACGCGCCTGAGGAGCCGGTTGCGATGCGTCCGGAATTGAGCAGGCGCGCAGCTGGCTGAAAGCTGCGAAGGCGTCGTCGTGACGTCGCCAACGTTCGTCTGCAGCGGTCGGTCACTAACCGGCGCGCTTGGGCTGGGGCCGGGATCATTCTTGATAGCGCCGATGGTGGAGGGCTAATACGGCGCGAGCACTCGCCGGATCGGGCGGCTGATATTTAAGGGTTTAAGATGAACGCGTTTGCGCGGCCGCGGGACCGAAGCGCCGTGATTGGGCCACGCTTCGACTGTTCGGCGCTGGCTCCGGCGGCGGCGGCCATCTGCTACCCTTTTCTACTCCGCGCCTTCCATACCGTTGTTGGCACGCAGGACGCACTGCCTTCGCCTCTCGCAATTGTCGCCGCGACCTTCATCCTGGCCGTGGCGTTCGTCGTGCCGTTTCTCGCGCTCGCGCTCGCTTGCCGGTCCGACGCCGATCCAGGGGCGCGACGGCTCGCCTATGCCGGCGTAACGACCCCAACGCTCTTCGTTTTTCTTGGCGTCGTTCAGGTCCTGATTCATAGCCCCATCCCCGACGAACTCGTGTGGTGCCTGCTTTGGCTCGCAATCGCAATCTGGTCACGGACCGCCGGCAATCCAATCGCTGCGACGCGGCCGACCGTGGGGCGCTGGCGCATTGTCCACGGAATGACAGCAGCGGTCTTGTTTCTATACGTGGCGTTCCATCTAGCCAATCATTTGTTTGGGTTGATCGGCCCCGATGCACATGCGGCCGTCATGAAGGTCGGCCGCCTTATCTACCGCTCTGATGTGGGTGAACCGCTATTGGTCGCGGCCATGGTTTTCCAGATCGGCACCGGCCTGTTTCTGGCATGGCGTTGGAGTGCCGGCCCGCAGGGCTTTCATCGGACATTTCAGGTCGGCTCGGGGGCCTACCTCTCGCTTTACATCCTCGGGCATATGAACTCCGTTTTCATCTACGCTCGTAGCTTTCTCGGTATACCGACGGACTGGCATTTCGCGATCGGAGCCCCGACCGGGCTCACTCATGACGCATGGAATATCCGGCTGTTGCCTCATTACGCGCTCGGCGTCTTCTTTGTCCTAAGCCATCTTACGTCGGGATTGCGAATGGTGCTGATAGCGCATGGCGTCAATCGACGCACCGCAAATCGTATTTGGGGCGGCGGCGTCGCAATAAGCGCGGCTATCTCGGCCGCGATCATTGCGGGTATGTGCGGGGTTCGGATCGGATAGGCGACGTCGGCAGTGTCGGTCCCGATTCATCCGACGTGGCAGGAGCCGGTGTGACACGCGCACCGTTTATTCGCTTCGTTGAGCGCGAGAGCACGTCTCGCGAAACGCTGCGACGCTGCTCTGCTAAGTCACCGATGCCGGCGAGGCGAAGATCGCCAGGGTGACCTCGGGCAACGACAATAACGATCGTCTATCGACTCTATGGCGAGAGGTCATTTCCCTCGCCGGCGTCGCAACGTCACTCTCCAAAAGAGTGGTCCGATCAATCTCAGGGTCAGGAGCCGCGATGGCGCTGCGTCAGCGACGGGGCGTTGATTGAAGGATAACTATGAAAGAAAAACGACACTGATGTCCCGGGAAGCCTATGATATCGTCATTGTTGGTGCGGGCGCGGCCGGTTGCGTTGTCGCGAGTTATCTCGCCGAACACACCGATGCGTCGATCGCGCTGATCGAAGCGGGCGACATGGACCGCGATCCGTTTATCCACATTCCGGCCGGCTTCGCCAAACTGCTGGCCCACGACCGGCATGTCTGGAAATACGAGACGGTTCCCCAGCACGGTAGAAAGCGCGCATATCGCTCAGGCAAGGTACTCGGCGGCGGATCCTCGATCAATGCGATGTGCTACGTCCGTGGTCAGATACGCGACTTCTCTGCGTGGCAGGACGCGGTCGGCGACACCGGCAAATGGTCGTATCAAGATCTGCTTCCCGTCTTCATGGCGCAGGAAGACAACGACACCTTCCACGACGAGTATCACGGCATAAATGGTGGTCTGGCCGTCCAGTTGCCCAAGGGCATCAACAAGCTGAACCAATATTGCCTCAAGGCATTCCAGGAATATGGGGTTCCCTATAATCCCGACTATAACGGTAAGAGCCAGATCGGAGTCTCGCCGGTGCAGTCGACGGTCGGAGATCAGCGCCGATGCAGCGCGGTCGACGCTTATCTGCGTCCGCACCTCACCTCGGGCCGCGTAACACTTCTCACCGGCAAGACCGTTCTTCGCATCCTGATCGAGAACAATCGGGCTGTCGGCGTTGAGTTCATGGACACGAGCCTGAAGAGGATCACGGCCGGCGAAGTTGTGCTGTCGGCCGGCGCCGTCCATAGCCCGACGATCCTCATGCGCTCTGGCATCGGGCCAGCCGAGCAGCTGCGACAGCATGGTATCGCGGTGGTCGTCGATTCTCCGGAGGTGGGCGAAAATCTCCAGGACCACCCGATGGTACCGGTCCGTGTCTATGTAAAGGGCGATCTCGGCTATCAGGCTGCCGCGCAGGGCCTCGGCAGCGTGAAGGCGGGCTTGCGTTATCTCGTCACCAAGGATGGCCCGGCGTCGGGCAATGGCATCGAGACGGTGACACACTGGAATCCGTCCGATTTCACCGCCGAGCCTACGATCCAATGTTATCACGCTCCTATCGTCTTGTCCGAGCAACTCGGCCCGGCGGGCGACCGCTCGGGCATCACCTTCGAACTCGTGGTGCTTCAGCCCAAGAGCCGCGGCTGGGTGCGGTTGGCCGACAGCGACCCAACATCGATGCCCCTCATCAACCCGAACTTCATCGGCGAAGAGGAAGACTTAAGGGCTGCGGTGGAGGCAGTGCACGCGATCCGCAAGGTCATGGCCCAGGAGTCGTTGGCGCCGGTGATCGAGGAAGAGATGGATCCCGGCCCACACATCCAGTCGGATGCGGAGATCGGCGAATGGGTGAAGCGTGTCGTGACGACGATGTGGCACCCGGTCGGCACCTGCCGGATGGGCCAGGACGCGCGAGCGGTGGTCGACGCAAGGCTCAGGGTTCACGGGGTCGACGGCCTCCGGGTAGTCGATGCCTCGATCATGCCCAACATCACCAGCGGCAACACCAATGCCCCGACCCAGGCGCTTGCGCGCCATGCCGTGGCGATGCTGGTCGCGGACCTGAAGCGGAGCTCAGGAGCCCCGGCGCGGGCCAACGTGGCCCAGGTAGAGCCCTGAAGGAGGGATCAAAATGGATATAGAAGACGCGAGGAAGCGCCGCGAGGCGCCACTCGGCACGCCGAGCCATCTCGGCTCGAATGCCACCAGGGATATTTCGGCGGCGCTCACTGTGCTTCTGGCAGACGTGTTCGCGCTCTACGTCAAGACCAGGAACTTCCATTGGCACATATCAGGCCTGCATTTCCGGGATTATCACCTACTCCTTGATGTGCAGGCCGCGCAGATTTTTGCGATGACGGACGACATCGCGGAAAGAATTCGCAAGATTGGCGGCACAACGATTCGTTCGATCGGCCACATCGCCAGAGTGAAGCATATCGAGGACAATGATGCTGGCTTCGTCACGCCCGAAGACATGCTGGCCGAGCTGAAGGAAGATAATCTGGCGCTAAGCCAGCGCATGCGGCAGACCCACAACGTCTGCGACGAGCATGGCGATGTCTCCACGGCCAGCCTGATCGAAAACTGGATCGACGAGGCGGAAAGTCGCTCATGGTTCCTGTTCGAGGCGACCAGGAGAGCTTAGCCCCGAGCGCATGGCCACCCGTGAAGCTCGGGTGACTGCCTACGCTCCCGCAAAATCCCGTCGTGGGCTTTGACGTTAGGCTCGTTCGCGTGGTTTGGCCATTTTGGCGATCGCTGACTCTCAATGCGGCCCCACTCTGAACCCCGACGACGATCGAAGGGAGTGCAAATGATGGTGGATAGATCAGAGCCAGCCTTGGAAGCGGGTCTTTTCCAGATCAAGGTTGACCGAGAGGCCGAAGACGAGCGCTTCTATCAGGCGCTTGTGCCCTTCGGCTCTTTCGATGACGTCGTGCGGCGAGATCGGTATCGCCCTCTACCTGATGACTGGATCGTCGCTGTTACGGACGTCAGCCATTCGACCGAAGCTATTGAACAAGGACGGTACCGTGAGGTGAATACGGCCGGTGCGGCGGTTCTTGCTGCCGTCAGCAATGCACTACCCGACCTACAGTTTCCGTCCACGTTCGGAGGAGATGGCGCGAGCTTCGCCGCGCCCGGCGCCTATTCGTCCATCATCAGGGATACGTTGGCAAAAACCGCCGCCTGGGCTGAAGACGCATTGGGTCTCACGTTGCGCATTGCGGTCATTCCTGTCGCGGACATTCGCGCTCAGCACTTGGACGTCCTGGTAGCTCGCTTCGCGCCATCCTCGAACGTCACCTACGCGATGTTCGACGGTGGCGGACTTGCCTGGGCAGAGCGTAAACTCAAGCAAGGCGGCTACACCTTTCCGCGCGCGCCCATGGGAGTAACAGCTGACCTCACAGGTCTTTCGTGCCGATTTGCGCCGATCAGCGCCAAGAACGGCGTCATCTTTTCTCTTATCGTCGTTCCGCGCGATGATCCTACTTCGTTTGTAGAGTTCATACAGGAGCTCCTGCGGACGCTCCGTTCGAATGACTCCGGCCTACATCCATTGCCTGCCGAAGGCCCGATTCCCGCATGGGCCGGCGACGATCTTGATCATGCCATCCAGAAAGGCAGTCGAAAGAGTCCCTTTGCGGCTGGGGCTGCGAAGCGCTTGCACGCCATTCTTGCGTGGGTGGGCAGCCCACTAGGAGTTCCTGTTGGTAACTTTGATGAAACCGGGTTCCGACGAGAGCTTGTGGAGAACACAGATTACCGAAAATTCGATGACGGCCTGCGTATGACAGTGGACTGCTCATCTGAACTCGCTGACGTCGTAGACGCGCGGTTGGAAGAGGCTCAGCGACGAGGTGCATGCTTTTTTGGAACGCATCGACAGTTGGCCGCAAATCTTACGTACTTTGTGCCATCACCCATGCGAGCTAATCACGTGCACTTCGTTGACGGCGCGTCCGGGGGGTACGCCTTCGCCGCAGCCAACTTGAAGCGAAATGTTGCGAGCGGAGAAGCACCTGATTCTGAGCGCCGCTCTGCGTGAGGCAAAGCAGAGGGCGACGTCGCGGGCGGCAGCCCCTTCTTGCTTTGGGATCGCCGTTCTCAGTTATCCTTCTGGGCTTTACCCTCCTTGGCTATCCGCCGATAGTCGCTCGGATCCCGATTGTACGCCTTTCGAAAAGCTCGCACAAAACTTGAACGGCTCTCGTACCCCGCATTAAGAGCAACGACGTCGATCGACATCGTAGTCGTCGTCAAATCGATCGCAGCCTGGCGCATTCTCAAGTCTCGCAAGATGGCCATCGGGGATTGTCCAAAGATGTCCGAGAAACGCGCCATGAACGCCGAACGACTCAATCCTGCACTGTGTGCCAAGCTTTGAACTGAATGGGCGGCTCCCGGCCGCGCCACCATATCCGCAAAAGCACGGGTGACCTGTCTGTCGGCAAGTATCGAGAATCGTTCAGTCCACCGCTGGGATGACTTGAGGGACCGTCGCACCAACGAGACAACGATCTGCTTGAGCAGAGACGCTGTCATGGCCCCAACGCCGACCTCTTGCTGTAGCAACTCGTCCATAGCCTCGCGAAGCTTCAGATCGATCCTGTCCGCCGGCTCGAATTGCTCGATGACCGGTTCGCGGAGTTCTCCGAACAGCCTCACAGACCGACCAAAGGATGCGTTAAAAAAGCCGCATATCTGGACTATTTCGGGCTTCTCGTTCGGCACTGCGACGCGGAGGATGCCGTCTTGACGAGTCCAGCAGTCTCTCGAAATGAGCTTCGGTGGGCCACTTCCACCGTCAACCTCGATCATGAACGGAGTGTTTGGCGGCACGATGATGAGCAAATGAGGCCTCAAGGGTATCATCGGTCCGCGGTTGATCGATATGCGGCCCACGCCACTTAAGTTGTAGTGGATCCCGGGTACGTCAATCGTCCCAAATTCAACTCGATGGCCGCGCGGCACCAAAATCTCAGTCAGCGCGATGACATCAATGTCGAGCGCCTGCATCAAGTTGTTGAGGTCTGTTTTAGACAATTTGACAGTGGCGGCCGCGGGCGGCGAAACGTTCTGCCCGACGAGAGCCTGCTTTGGAACCGCTTTCGAAGTGTGCATGACTGGTGGCCCTTTACTGCCGGCTACCGCTACCGATAGTGCTCCGAAACCTGTTCTCCAAGCATTAGCGGGGCGTTGCCATGTTCGTACCACTGAACCTCGTTTCGTGCCATTAGACGAAATTTGGACCTGCGGAGAACGCGAATGTTCCAATAGTCGTTATGCTTCGGGGCTTTAGTTCCCGACTCTCATGCCGTACGCTACAACGCGCGCGGGATGACGGGCATGGACTAAGGCGACGACTTCAGGGAATTTGTATCGATCGGCAGGCTACGCACACGCTTGCCGGTCGCGGCGAAGATCGCGTTGGTTACTGCAGCACTGACAATGGCTGTCGGAGCTTCACCAACGCCACCCGGAGCCTCAGCGTTCTTGATCAAGTGTGTCTCCACCACCGGTACCTGGTCGATACGCATTGGCAGATAGCTGTCGAAATTGCTCTGCTCGACCCGTCCATCCTTGAAGGTGATTGACCCATGGAGCGCGGCGGTCAGGCCGAAAAGCGTTCCACCTTGAACCTGTGCTTCGATCGTATCTGGATTGACGTACATGCCGCAGTCAATCGCACAGACGATCCGCTTGACTTTGACAGAGCCATCGGCCGCCACTTCGACCTCGGCGACCTGCGACGTGTAACTTCCATATGCGAACTGTACCGAAATTCCGCGGCCATGCCGCGCGGGAAGGGGGGATCCCCACCCTGCTTTTTCTGCCGCGAGCGACAGAACAGCGAGCGCTCGCGGATTGTGGCCAAGCAATCCCTTGCGGTAAGCGAGGGGATCCTGTTTCGCGGCATGAGCGAGCTCATCCATGAAGCTTTCGACCACAAAAACGTTGTGAGTCGGTCCAACGCCGCGCCACCAAGACGTCCGGACACCAGGGGGCTCGATTCGGACAAAGTCGACGTGGATATTGGGCAGCGCATAGGGCGGCTCGGCCGCCGCTTCGACGGCGTCGGGGTCCAATCCGTCCTTGACGTAAGGGGGATAGTAGCGAGCCATGACTGAGGAGCCGGCGATCCGATGCGTCCAGGCAACCGGCTTGCCGGCCGCATCAAGTCCGGCCGACAGCCGATCGAGATAGTACGGCCGATACATGTCGTGCTGGATGTCTTCCTCGCGGCTCCAGATCACCTTCACCGGGCCATCGACGTGCTTGGCGATCTTGACGGCCAGCACCGTGCCGTCGGCCTCCAGCCTTCGTCCGAAGCCGCCGCCAATCAGATGATTATGAATTTTGATCGCATCCTTGGGCAGGCCGGTGAGTTCGACCACCAGAGACTGGGTGATCGTAGGCGCCTGTGTTCCGACCCAAATGTCGCAACGATCGTTCTGCAGATGAACGGTACAGTTCATCGGCTCCATCGCCGCATGGGCCAGGAAAGGCACCTGATAGACGGCGTCAACGCGTTGCGCTGCCTCCGCAAGGGCCTTCCCCGCATCGCCTTCGTTGCGGGCAACAACGCCCGGCTTTTTGGATTCCTCCTCCAATTGCTTGACGATATCGGCGTTGTTGACCTTGCCGTTCGGCCCGTCATCCCACGTGATGGCGGCAGCCTCGAGCCCCTTCTTCGCCGCACCCATGTGATCCGCGATCACGGCAACAGCTTCATCGACATTGACCACCTGCCGCACGCCCTTCACTGCCAACGCGGCGTTCTCGTTCACGGTTTTCGCTTTGCCACCGAGCACGGGCGAAATAGCAACCGTCGCAACCTTCATACCCGGTAATCGCGTATCGATACCGTAGAGCGCGCGCCCATCGACTTTTATCGATGAATCCACGCGCTTGGCGCGCGTTCCGATCAGGGTGAAATCCTTCGGATCCTTCAATCTGACGTTTGCTGCGGGCGGCACAGGCAATTTCGCCGCGGCGGTCGCAAGTTCGCCGTAGCTCAGATGCTTCGAACCTGATGCATCGAACACGACGCCATCGCTGGCGCGGCAAGTCGCCGGATCGACATTCCAGCGCTTTGCGGCTGCCGCAATCAGCAGATTACGACCCACTGCCCCTGCCTGACGGAGCGGCGTCCAGAAGGCGCGGACAGAGGCGGAACCACCTGTATTTTGAATACCTATGATCGAGTTGACGTAGAGTGCATGATTTGGCGGCGCATGCTGAACCTGAATCTGGTCAAGCTTCACTTCAAGTTCTTCAGCGAGAAGCATCGAGAGTGACGTGTAAACGCCCTGTCCCATCTCGATCATCGGAATGACCAGGGTTACGGCGCCAATCGGATTGATCCGTATAAACCCATTCGGGGCGAAAGTACCCGTGACCTCGTTTTCGGTTACTTGCGAAGCAGGCGCCGCGAACACGGGCGCCGTACGTGCACCGGTCAGAGCAAAACCGAGCAGCAAACCTGCGCCCTGAAAGAAGGTGCGCCGCGACATCGCCGTTTCACGTTCGATCCGGTTCGTTAGAATCAGCCTATCCATGGCTCAAACTCCCGCTGCTCGCTTGATCGCGGCCCGGATACGCTGGTAGGTACCGCAACGGCAGACATTTCCCGACATTGCTGAGTCGATATCCGCATCACTCGGCTTCGGAGTGTCTTTCAGCAATGCCACCGCCGACATGATCTGGCCAGATTGGCAGTAGCCGCACTGCACGACCTCCAGATCCGACCACGCCTTCTGCAAGGCCGCGCCTTGCGGCGTGCGCCCGATCGCCTCGATCGTGGTGACCGCGCCGTCGCCGATGCTATCGACCGACGTCTGGCAGGAGCGGACCGGTTGGCCGTCGATATGCACGGTGCAGGCGCCGCACAGTGCCTGGCCGCAACCAAACTTGGTCCCGGTCATGCCGAGCACATCGCGCAGCACCCACAGCAACGGGATGTCGCCGTCGACATCGATCTCATGGGGTGAGCCGTTGACCTCTAATGTGAAAGCCATGAATGCCTCTTGAGCGCGTAGGGAGTGAGCCATGAGCCAAGCAACGTCACTCATGAAATCCGCGAAAGCTCTACGCATTGTTCGCAACACGCGGCGAAGGTTTCCAATAGCCGGCATGTATAGTTTCCATAGCAACGGGGAATGCTCGCAAACCGGATAGCTAAGAAGGAAATTGACGACACTCCTGCCAGAGCATATTGATCGGTAGTTGGTGGGAAGCGAACTCTTCAAACGATAACGCATCGTGCAACGACGTTGCGAGATTTGACGGCAGGATGGCCGCTCGGCACCATCCGACAGAGTTTTTGCTGAATAACCAGCGTCGCGACTTGCCGCGAAACTTTCCGGCGACATTCAAGCGCGCGACGGTGGAGGGCGCTTCATGGTCAAAAGCTCCGTCACATCATGCCGATCATCTGCGGATGAGATCGCAACGGTCAGGAATTTCCCGTCCGGGTATATTTGGGCTTCATCGTAAAGCTTGACCAACTGCGAGCGCCAGACATAACGGCGCTCCTCAAACTTGTCTCGTTCTGCTCTCCCCAAGACCACCACGGCCGAAAACCTCCTGTATTCCGGCACGAAGGTGCAAAACGCTTTTGTTCTCTTGTAGCGTAGGGACCAGCCGCGCTTCTTGCCGCCATAGAGCCATTCCGGCGCGAAGACACCGGGGTAGAAGTCCTCGATCCAGTTCTGCAGAGAGGCCCAATGCTTGAACGCGCCCGGTCCGATCCAGTCGCGGACAGTGCTATCATCGGGCGATGCTGACTTGTCAGTGATCCTGTCACCGATCTGGGGGGACTGTTCCATGCCGCTTTCCTTCAATCACAATTTTTCACGACCGGTTCGGAAGACTTGGCGGCCGACCTTGATCTTGGGCGAAAGGTGTGTCGCCACGTGCCCAAGGTTCGAATCTGTGTTGCGCAAGTGCTGTCACGGACCTCTCTCCACCATTGGGCATAGGCGAGTTGCCCGTCAAAGCTGAAATCCGGCACGTGGATTTGCGGACACCGAATCTGGACGTCCGGTCCGTTCTTCGAGGACAGGACTGTGCTCGTTGGCTGACGTTTGAGGCTAGCAACGCCCCGGCGTTTGAGTTAACGCTCAGCGCTTGCGAAGGCGTCGGCATTTCCAGCGTAGTTCGCTTCCGGCTGGGTCTTAGTTGGCGAGCCCTGCGCTAGCTTGCTCCTACCGTGCTTCGAAGCATACCGGCGGTCCCCGCGCGCCCGAAACGACCTCGCGCACTTCTCGAACGGCCGATACCTACTTCACGGAAATTGCGAGCGGAGGAAGTTTGTGGGAGCGCCTGCCTCCAGGATTTGAACCTATGCAGCGACCTCGAACCGGCGACATAGCGTATGAACGGCGGCTTTTGACCAGCTACAAAGGCTCCACCTTGCGAGTTAAGCTGCTCTCCAGTAGGAAAACGGCGAAATAGTGGGTCTAGCGCTGTAGCGGACCCCCGCTACCAACGATCCCCCGGACATAGCACGAGTGGGAAATAAAGCCGGATTGCCGCAGAGCGCGGCGGGGCTTCCCTTGATGTCGATCCGCACACTGCGGTCATCCTCGGCGTTGGCCTTCGACGAGGTTACTTTCAAGGCCGCGCAGCGATCAAGCTCGATCGCCGCCGCGACGCCACGCCAGTGACCGCGCAAAAGGCGCGCCCCCAAGCGAGCTTTCTCGGGGCTCTCAAATGCGGATGCTGCGGCGGCGGCATGGCCTCCATCGGCAGCGATCGGAAAGGAGTTAGGCTGCAATGTTCGGCCCACCGGGAAAGTGGCTCTTGGTGCGCTCGATTATCGTCCTGGTTGACGCCACCTCATCATAGTGTTTGCCGGCGTCGCCTCGACATCGACAATGATCGCGTGCTCGACATCAATAAGGATTGCTGAGCCCGTATCCGAACTGCACGCGCTTGTTGGCTTTTGCCGTCCACGCCGACGACGGATCGGACGGCGAGATCATCTTTGGCAGCTTGCGATCGGGCGCTGCGGTCGGCTTCCCGTTAGAACCGCCATCGCGCCTGCCCACGACTTCCTGGACCCGCGTCTCGGCCTCAAGTCCGGCAAGATACTCGGCCCACGGTACGCTTCTGACGTTGTGCGTCGGTCCAGTCCAGCTCGGTTTGCGCTTTGCTGTGATAGCTGCTGGCATTGGCTTCCATCACGCTCGCACCCCACCGCGAACCCCGCCTTGCTTCGTGACGTGAGCGCGACCCATGAAAATGAATTCACTCGCCGGCCACGAACCCAAATATCCCGAAGGCGAGCCCCCTGGGGCATTCGCCTGATATTGGCAAGCGCTGCATGAACAACAATCACTGAGGCAGACCTCGGCCGCCTGCATCGATAACGATGGCGCGCCCGACAGTCTCGCCTCCAAGCAGACCTCCCGACACCCTACTCCTCTCAAGGTGAGGACCGGACGTAAAACTGCTTGTCCTCTGAAGGGTCAGGTTCTGCAACTCGACCGCGAAGCGGAGGGGGAGCTGCGCCATTTAGAGTTCTATAAGCAGCCACGCTAGAGTCAGCCGGCGGTTAAGCGTTGCGACGTCCGCTCTTGAAGGGAACGTCGATACCGAGCGTGTGATTCGCGACTTCCGTGTTTGGACCCTGAGCTGACCTCGTCACAATTCGGAAAGCCGCGGCGCGTTTGGGTGAACGATTTCGGGTTCACGGAAGAGACGGCTCTGCCCCTCGGGCTAGGGAACGATGCGCCGGCAGGCCCCCGCGATGTTTGCAAACGACCTCGGGCCATCGGGCTGGCCGGCCTCGTAGGCATCGCGCACGGCGGCGTCGGTGCGCGCTCGCTCCGCAGCGTCGAGCGCTGCCACATACTTCCCGAGCGGCCCTTCGCCAGCGGCAATCGGCGCCCAATAGTCGGCAAAGCTTTTGTAGTCCATGCGGATCATCAGCTCCATTTCCGCAATGTCCACGAGACCCTGTTCGGCAAACGTCCGTCTCAGTTCGCCGGGCTGCATCATCGCTTGAAAGCAATAGCGACTGCGCAGCTGGCGCCCGCTTTCACCGAGTGCCGCCACCGTATCGACCATCATGCGCATGCCGGGCATGCCGCCGAGATGATCCCACACCGCTGCCGCGACCACGCCGCCCGACCGAACGGCGCGGCGCATCTCGGCTACTGCCTTGCCGGCTTCGGGAACGAAGTGGAGCACGAAAAGCGCCAAAGCGCGGTCGAACGTGCCGCCCTCGAAGGGCAGGGCGCAGGCATCCGCCTGTCGGACTTTTATTCGCGGGTTTGTGTCGCGCCGGATCACCTCCTCGACAAAGACTGGTGAATAGTCGACCGCGGCAATCTCTGCGAGATCGGCTGCTTTGGCTAGCGCGAATGTCAAGCTCCCGGTGCCGCAGCCGACGTCGAGAACCCTTTCGCCGTCGGCAACTCCTGTGAAGTCGATGAATGGCCGCGCCGGTCTCCGGCTCCAGCGGCCCATGAGCTACTCATAGCCCGCGGCGTTGTGAACGCTGAATTCCGAGGTCATCGAAGTCTCCGTGCGCTTCCCAGATTTTTAGACCTCGTCTGCATGGCTACCAAGCCGCTAAAGCAATCGCATTGCAATCGCGGCGAATACGCCGTGTGGCTGCTCTATGATATGTATGAGAAGATCTGCCACGGCGAGCTCCTTTCGACGGCTACCATGCCTCATCGAGGCCGAGATGCTCGAACACCTCGCGACGAAGCTCAACAAAGTGCGGATCGCCCCGGTGGCGAGGATAGGGTTGGCTGTTGACGACTTCGGCCTTGATCCGTGCCGGTCGCTCGCTCAGCACGATGATACGGCCGGCGAGCAAGAGCGCCTCCTCGACATCGTGCGTGACCAGCAGCGCCGTGAAGTTCGAGCGCTGCCAAAGTGATACGAGTTCCGCCTGCATCGCGATGCGAGTCAGCGAGTCGAGCTGGCCCAAAGGTTCGTCGAGAATGAGCAGCTTCGGGTCGTTGACAAGCGCACGCGCCAGAGCCGCGCGTTGCGCCATGCCGCCGGAAAGCTGGTGCGGGTAGGCATTGGCGAAGCCCGTGAGCCCCACCAGGCGCAACGCGTCCTCGATACGTCCGCGATGGGTGCGCAGCAGCCCGCGGGCTTCCAGACCGAGCGCAACGTTGCTCCACACCGTCCGCCATGGATAAAGCGTGGGGTCTTGAAAAACGACGACGCGCGACGGATCGGGTGCTTCGATCTCGCTTCCCTCCGTTAGCAGGGAGCCGGCTGTTGGAGTGTCGAGCCCCGCGACCAGCCGCAGCAGGGTCGATTTTCCGCACCCACTCGGTCCCAGGAGAGCGACGAATTCGCCGCGGCGGACCTGCATGCTGATGCGGTCCAATACCGGCAAGGGCTGCCCTTCGAGATCGAAGCTATGGCTAACTTCGCGGAGCGTTAGGGTCGATCCACGGACCGCGCAATCGCTTGCGATTGCCGCTACCATCGCACGACACCTTTCTGCCAGGATAGCAGGCGGTCCCGCAAGCGGAACAGCAGCGTGATCAGCCCGGAGCACAAGAACGCCATGAGCAGCAGCGCGGCGTACATATTGGCGTAGGCCGCCCAACCCTGCGCCCATTGCAGATACCAGCCGAGCCCGGCCTTCACGCCCAGCATCTCGGCTACGACAAGAACCGCAAACGAGTTGCCGAGACCCATGAACAGGCCAACAAAGACATGCGGCATTGCCGCCGGAATGGCAACCTTGAGCACGAGGAAGCGCTGGGTTGCTCCCAATGTCCGCGCAATGTCGTAATAGGCGCTCTTCACGCAGGCGACGCCCGACCAGGTGAGCACGGTGACCGGAAACCCGGTGGCGAGCGCGATCAGGAAAATGCTGGCGCTGAAGCTCGACGGGAAAATGAAAAATGCGAGCGGCAGCCAAGCTGTCGCGGGCAGCGGCCCGATGAACCGCAAAACTGGGTGGATCCAATAACCGGCGAGCCGCGACCAGCCGATCGCGACACCGGTTACGAACCCCACCGCCGCACCGAGAAAATAACCGGTCGCGAGCAGACGCGCTGAGGCGAAGATACCTTCAGCCAGCCGCCCCCAATCATCGATTGCGACTTCGACAATGGCCTGCGGCGGCGGAAAAAACGGCAACGGCAGCAATCCAAGCTTTGCTGTGACGGCCTCCCATGCAGCCAAAAACAGCGCGAGGGCGAGCAGCCACGGAGAAAGCCGCTGGAGACGCTGAAACGCAACGAAACGAACGCCGGCAAAGGCCGCCAAGGCAAGGGCAAGGGCCAATGCGCCGCAGGCAAGGGCGAAGCCCCCCGTATACGCCCAATCGCTCTCGGGCTTATCTGGCCAGAACGCAGTGAGCGCGGCGACCATCAACCATGCGACGGCAACAGACAGTCCGCCGATCAACAACCGAGTGGTCGAACTTTCAAAAAAGCCGAAACCCGATTTCTCTGATGGCCTCGGCACTTCATCGATGACCGAGCTCACTGCGGATCTTCCCAATCGGCTCAGCTTAGAACGTCAAGATAAATCCGGTCGGCGAACTTGGCCGGGTCAGTGCTTCGCTTGATGACGTTCACTGCCCTGAGTTCATCAGTGTAGAGTAGAAGTTGTTTCTTGAGCTCCGCCCCGACGGGATGCCTGTGGTGTGTATGGCTACGATACATAGTGGCGAGATCCTCTACGGACCCTCTCCCGCCGTAGCCCGAATAGATTGCTGCGGCATCGGCGGGATCGCTGGCAACTCGATCTGCCGCTTCCAGTATCGATCGTGTCAGAGCGGCCGCCACCGGCATTTCGCTTCGGGTGAGGCTGCCACGTATCGCGAGAACGCAGCAGGTGCGGTCGGCGAATTCACCCGTCAAGTTCGTCGCGATCTCGTTAAGTTTGCCTTCCTTGAGCCAGAGGTAGGGCAGCGGATCTATCTCGGCCAGCGCCTGCACTTCGCCCTTATCGACGGCAAGCGCGAGCAGATTGGCCGGGTACTGGCGCCACTCTACTTCTTGGGCCGGATCGATGCCCTTCTTGGCGAGGTAGATCGAAAAGAAGTTCTTCGCGGGGCTCGCTTGATCGCTAATCGCGATAGCCTTGCCGCGCAGGGATTCCAGGCTGTCAATATTCGCAGCCTTGGAGCCGAGGAGCCGGATGCAGCCGCCGTGCACACCCGAGGTGATCCGAACGTCAAAACCTTGCTCCAGCGGTTTGAGCCAGCGCAGGGCCAACCCCAAACCGGCATCCGCCTTGCCAGTTGCAATCGCCTCCAACAACTGGTCGGTCGAACCGCCGAAATTGACGAAATCGACATCGAGGTTGTGCTTGGCGAAGATACCCCGTTCCTTTGCGACTGGCGCAGCGACCGTGCATGCCGCGTTCGCGTTCCAGGCGAGTTTTAGTTGACGGGGTGGGCCTTGCAGCTCTTCGCTGTTCGCTGCGGTGCGGCAAATAAGGGGCTCGCCAGGAATATAAGTCAGCGATCCTGTCCCGGATGCCGTCAGCGCGCGAGCCGCTCCGAACATTCCAAACGGCGCCGCGGCGCCGAGGGTGCAAACCAACGTCAGCGCCGAGCGGCGAGAGAAGGCGCCCCGCTTCGCTTTAGTCAGACCTTTCGTTAAGCCGTTGCCAATTTCGCGCTTTTCCATGTGTCACTCCCAAACTCGCGTGTGAATGGAATAGAACCGGGCGGCGCTTTGCGGTGGCCTTAGCTCACCTCTCCGCGGGCATCATCGGAGCCCGTCTGCTACACAGGTGTGAAGACGGTCACATTAACGCAAAAAATTGGAAGGAGATAGCGGCGCGGCTATTAAGGCTCTTGTCAATCGTGTTGACCTACTCACTCGCGATTTGGTCGCGATCGGCGCGAGTAGATGATCAATATTTCGGTCGAGCGCACGCTCCAGCATGGAGCTTGCGTTGCGCGAATTGAGCGACGCCTACATCGAGATCATGCAGGATAAGGCTGAACCTCTAGCGCGAAGTCCAGCATGCTATGGAATAGTTGGCTTGTTGCAGCACAACGGAAGCTACTGGTTGGGCTTTGCGCCTTTGACCCATGTTGGCTTCCCGCTTCACTTGCTTGATCCCGGGAGTGCCATCAATGTTGGGCCGGGGCATACCTACGTGGAGGTCGCATGATTACCGCTGTTGTACGATACAAACTGCCGCCGCAGATCGACTGCGCCGCGTGCCGCGAGCACTTCCACAAGATCGCACCCGGCTTCCGCGACGTGACGGGGCTGATCAGCAAGCACTTTATCTGGACCGAAAGCGGCTGGGCGGGCGGCGTGTACCAGTGGGAGCGCATCGAGGACGCCAAGGCGTTCTACACCGGACCGTGGCTCGAGGGCATCATCCAGCGCTACGGCATGAAGCCGGAGATCGATTTCTACGAGGTCTTTGCGGTGACCGACAACACTCACGGCAAGATTGAGCTGTTCAAGGAGACCGTTCCCTCCAAATGACCCTGAGAAGATCTCGCTCATATGCGGCCTAGGGTCCGTGCTCAATAAGGATTGAACCAATCAGCTCAGGACCGAGCTAGTCCGCATTAGAGCGCGATGACTTTTCTTCGTATCGTCATCCCGCTCTATGTTTTTGTTGGAGCATGATCCCTCGGGCGGAGCCCGAGGGCATGCTCTTCGGAAAACCGCCACACACTTTGCACTAACTCGGTCCGGATCATGCTCCGTCATCCGTGATCCGGCAGCGATTTAAGAAATTCCAAGAGCGCGGCGTTGACCTCTTCAGGCCGCTCCTGTTGGGTCCAATGGCCGCAGCCTGCCAGCATCTTGATGCCGCGCAAACCGGGAACGAGGTTTTGGAGATTGGCGAGCACCTGTTCCGTGCCGGGAAAGGAAATCACCAGGTCGTGATCGCCGGCCATAAATAACGCTGGCACCGACACCCGCAGGCCCGCCATCGCGCCAAGCAGCTCCCAATTTCGATCGATGTTGCGATAATAGTTCAGGCCTCCGCGGAAGCCGGTTCGCCTGAATTCCTCTCCATAAAAGTCGATATCCTTTTCGGTGATCCAAGACGGCAATACTGCCGGTGCGCTGGAACCTCGCAAGGATTCACCGCCGTTCGGGACCATAGCGAAATTTTCTGACGACCCGCCGCTTGCCTGAGCGGCTCGTGCGAGCGCCACACCATGGCCCGACCCAGCAAACAGCAGGTTGCGTAAAGTGGTCCGCGGATCGCGCCCGAACTCCGCTTCGGCGAGTCCTGGCTCCTGGAAGTAAAGCATGTAGAACCGCGCGTTTTCCGTGCGCGGCATGAGCGCGGTTCGAAGCGACATGCCCCGTGGATAGAACGGGACGCTCATGGCCGCCACAGCCCTGAAGCGGTCAGGCCGCAGCAGCGCCGCCTGCCAAGCGACGATCGCCCCCCAGTCGTGACCGACAATTACCGCCTTCTCTGCCCCGAGAGCGTCGAGAACGCCGACCATATCGCCGACGAGATGAAACAGCGTGTATTTGTCGATCGCCTTGGGCGCGTCGCTCTTGCCATAGCCGCGCATATCCGGGGCTACGGCGTGGAAGCCGGCTGCGGCAAGGGCGCCCAATTGATGTCGCCACGAGTACCAGGATTCGGGCCAGCCATGGGCCAGCAATGCGACCGGTCCGTCGCCCTGCTCAGCGATATTGAGGTGGATACCCTTACTTTCGATAATTCGTTGCTTCGGCTCGCTCATCTTTCTCTCTTGCTCGATTGTGACTGCAGAGGCTTCTGCCGACAGCAAGTCGAACAAGCGAAAGCCGGAACGACATCTTCAGGATAAATTAATTACGTTTTGGGCGCGCCGGAGCTCAGGATTCTCAGGCGGCCTCAATCGTGATTCAAGGTCTTCCGATTCGAGCAGGCCTTGATGCGCAAGCAACTTTACTGGTTGAGCGACGCGGAGTGGAAGCGCCTTGAGCCCCTGTTGCCGCGAGGACGGCGTGGTGCGCACCGGGTGTACGACCGACGGGTGATCAGCGGGATCGTGCATATGCTGCGGCCGGGAGCGCGCTGGCGGGATTGTCCGCCGGAATACGGTCCCTACACGACGATTTACAATCGCTTCAACGGCGGGAGCCGACAGGGTCTCTGGTTCGAGTCAGTCGAGACTTTAACTGGCAAGACCGGCATCGTCGGATCGTCGCCATCGACAGTTTCCCACATCAAAGCGCACCGCTCCGCCGCCGGCGAAAAATGGGGTGCTGGAGCAGGCGACCCGCACCCGGCTGGATCAGCTCACGGAATATTTCACAGCCATGCCGTGATCGACCGCGTCGACGCCGCGCACCGCGCGTACATTCCGCTCGACCGGCCTGCACCGGCTGCTCGAGCGTTATCCCGGCAAGTCGTTCTACAACGTGCTGCATCCGGAACTTGACGGCTACTGGAAATTCTTCGGCCGCGTGGATCTCGGCACCACGTGGTTCTTCCATGCGCCCGTTCCCGCCGACACCACGCGCGACAATTTCGACTTCCGCCGCCTCCTGCACGAGGCCGCCGGTGCGGAGTTCGAGATCGAGTTCAATCATATCGGCTTTTGGGACCTACGCTTTGCGCGGGCCGACAGTTATCGCGCGGGCCGTGTCTTCATCGCAGGGGACGCCGGCGCACAGCCACCCCCTTACGGCGGCTATGGGATCAACAGCGGGCTGGAGGATGCCGTCAACCTGTCCTGGAAGCTCGCGGCCACCCTGCAGGGCTGGGAAGATGAAGGAGCTGCCGGTCAACGATTTCATGACGAAGGACGGAACCATTCGTGATGATGGGCGCGTGATCAGGAACATGTACCTTCTTGCGACCAAAGATCCTTCCGAATCCAAGGGCGAGTGGGATCCTATGAAAGTCGTTACAACAATGCCCGGCAAGGACGCGTTTCGGCCGTTGGCAGATAGCGAGTGCCCTTTGGTTCAGCGAAAACAATAGCTCGAGAGCTGTCGTGCGCTCCGCTTCGTCCCATACAACGGAACCTGTTGACTCTGAAATGCGCGTAGCACTTCGCTAGCCGAAAGGAGACGGCTTCCTGCCGGAGGATTTCTTGGAGGGCTGTGGTGTCGCTCGGCAATCGAAAATCGAAGAGATGGCGCCATACTGATGCTAGCGGCGGAGTCGCCGCGCCGTCTTCTTGGCTGCTTGAACTGCAGCCGGAGAGGCGAGGGACCTTATCAGAGACGACTTCACGCTGGCCACATGGTCTCGCATCAGCATCTCGGCGCGCCAGGGCTCGCGCCCGACGATGGCCTCGAAGATGCGATGGTGATCTTCGTGCCGGCGGCGAACGTCGACTTCTTCAAACGCCACGACATTGCGTGGCGACGAGACCGGCACTTGTTGACACAGATAGACCATGTCATTGAGGAGCCTCGAACCGGCAGACGAATGGATCGTGACGTGGAAACATGCATTGATCCGGCTGTACTCGGATCGGTGCTCGTCGGTGATGTGCCCATTGCGAAGCAAATCATCGCCGTCCCGGAGCGCCTGTTGTAGGGTCGCGATCTCGCCGACGTTCAGCCCGCGCTCGGCGCTGAGCCGTGCCGCAAGCCCTTCGAGCACGGCGCGAACTTCATAGGCGCTGATCACCTCGTCGATTGAGAATTCCCGCAAGGTGTAGCCGCGATTAGGGGTGTAATCGAGCAGGCCCTCGGATGCGAGCTTCTGAAGCGCCGCGCGGACGGGTGTGCGTGACACGCCCAGCAGAGTCGTTAGCTTGATTTCATGCAGGCGTTCGCCCGGTTCGAATTCGCCGGCCAGGATGGCGGCGCGAACTGCCTCGAGCACGGATTCGAACCGCGTGGAGAATGACGTTTCTGGGGCTGGCAGGGCGGCCATGCGAAAAGGGTCCGAAACTTGTTTGTACACAATCTAGCGAAACGTCAGTGCCGTTCAAGCGCCGTCTGGCGTCACGTATGAACGTGATCTTGTGCATGGCTTGCGCATTTCCAAGCCGGATTGAATATGGATTGGCCGTGCTCCGCACAGAATCCAAGCACGAAATGTATACATTATCTTTGACTCGCCGCCAGAATGTATTGCAGAGTGAGGGCAGGCGGGTTTGTCTCCTGCCCAACAATCCGGATGCCAAGGAAGCGGCACATGAATCTCGGCGTCGACCAACCCAAGGCTGCGATCATCGCGATCGATTTGCACCGCGGTCATCTGGATATGAACGTCGCGACCATGCCGACATCGCCGGAGGTTGCGCAGCGGGTGATCGCGGCCAACAAGCGCCTGTTCGATTGGGCGCGTAGCGCCAAGATCCCGGTCATCCATCTGCTTACGCAGTATCGCGATGTCGCTGAAATCGCCTCCAATCCGTTGTGGCGAACGCGCGCCGAGGATCCCAAGGCGACGCGCAAGAATGTGCTGCGGCATAATATCGCCGGGATGCCGGGTGTTGCCATCATCCCCGACCTCTATGACAGCGAACGGGACCTCGTTGTCGACACGAAGAAGCGCTACGATTGCTTCCTCGGCACCGATCTCGATTTCACGCTGCGCGCGCACGGCGTCAACACGCTGCTGGTCACGGGCGTCAACACCAACTCCTGTGTGCTCGCGACGACGACTGCAGCCAATGTGCGCGATTATGCCGTGATCGTCGTGAAAGATTGCGTCGAGACCATGGACGGTCCGGCGCTGCATGAGGCGGGCCTGCTCTGCGTCCGCACCGCGTTTGGTTTCGTGCTAGACACCAGTGAAATCCAACAACTCAGCCTCTTCAGCCCGGTCGCCAAAAGCGCCGCTTAGGAATCCGCGATGACGTCGTCTGCGTATGCTCCGGATCTTCCAGTTCCCGTCGTCGCAGCGGCTTCGCTGCCAATTGCAGGGTCGTCGCAGCGCTTTCCGGTACGCCGGATCTATTGCGTCGGACGGAATTATGTCGAGCATATCCGCGAAATGAAGGAAGGCGACGAGCGCGATCCGCCTTTCTTCTTCCAGAAGCCGGCGGACGCACTCGTTGAAGACGGAGCTGTCGTGCCCTATCCGGCCGATACGGAGGATTTTCAGTTCGAGATCGAACTCGTGGTCGCGCTCGGCGCCGGCGGCTGCAACCTGTCGCGCAACAGCGCGCTGGCGAGCGTTTATGGTTACGCGGTGGGCATCGACCTCACGCGCCGCGACCGACAGCGCGAGATGCGAGCGAAGATGCTGCCATGGGAACGGGGGAAATCGTTCGACGCATCGGCTCCCTGCGGCGCCATTCACGGCGTTGCCGAGGTGGGGCATCCCGCACGCGGCGCCATTACGATCGACGTCAACGGGCGCGAACGGCAGCGCGGCGATCTTTCGCAGATGATCTGGAAAGTGCCTGAGATCATCGCCAACCTGTCGTCGTCCTATCGCCTCGCGCCTGGTGACCTCGTGATGACGGGCACCCCCGCGGGCGTCGGGCCTCTATTGCCCGGCGATCAGGTCACCGGAGCGATCGAGGGCGTTGGCAGAATTGCCATCACCATTGGAGCGCGCGAAACGTGAACATGCTGCCCACCGACCGTCTGGCCTATTCGTCAATCGCGGACCGCCCGCGGCTGGTGCTTCCGGATGCAGCGCGCGTCGCCGTCTGGGTGATCGTCAATGTGGAGGAATGGGACCCGAAAGAGACGATGCCGCGAACGGTGTTGACACCGCCGGCCGGTGGCGCGCCGATGCCCGATATCCCGAACTGGGCCTGGCACGAATACGGCAATCGCGTCGGATTCTGGCGCATGCTCGAGGTGCTGGACCGCTTCAATATCAAGGCGGCTCTCGCCATCAATGGCAAGGCGATCGGCACGTATGAGCCGATCGCAAAGGCGGCGCATGATCGGAGCTGGGAATTCATCGGTCACGGCTTCGGCCAGAAGAACATGCAGAAGGTCGCGGATGAGCGCGAGGACATCCGCAAGACGCGGGATGCGATCCGCGCCTACACGAACAAGAATCCGCGCGGTTGGCTGGGTCCCGGGCTGACCGAGACCTGGGAGACGCCGGATATCCTGGTGGAGGAAGGGTTCGACTACGTCTGCGATTGGGTGCTCGACGATGAGCCGGTGGTCCTGAAGACCCGCACGAAGCCGATCGTGAATGTGCCGTACACCCAGGAATGTAACGACGTGGCGATGATGCTGATCCAGCATCACAAGGCGTCGGAATACCGGGATCGTGCCATCGACCAGTTCGACCAGATCTATGCCGATGCCAAAACCTCATCGCGTATTATGGCACTGGTGGTTCACCCTTACATCATGGGAGCGCCGCATCGGCTCAAATATTTCGCGGCTGCAATCGAGCATATCAAGCGTCATCCCGATGCGACGTTCTGGACCGGAGAGCAGATTTACGACTGGTACCTGTCGCAACGTCCGAACGCGCTGAAGGGCCAAGCTCCGGCATGATGGGGATCAATCTCTTTCAGATCCTGAACGGCTTGACCTTCGCGGCCCTGATCTTCATCGTCGCGTCCGGCTTTACCTTGATTTTCGGCTTGCTGCGCATCGTCAATCTCGCTCACGGAGCACTCTATCTGGTCGGAGGTCTCGCCGGCTATTCGGCGGCAAAGGCCAGCGGAAGTTTCGTGGTGGGAGCGTTGGCTGCGATGGCGCTGGTCGCAGCGCTGGGGGCGGTGCTCGACCGTGGCCTGCTGAGCTTCGTGCGCGGCGTCGAATTGCGCCAAGTGCTGCTCACACTCGGCGTCGCGTTCATTCTCAACGACATCTCGCTCGTGATCTGGGGCGGAGACACGTTCTCGGTGCCGGTCCCGGAGGCCCTGAGAGGCGCCATGTGGATTGGCGGCGTGATGTATCCGAAGTATCGCGTCTTCGTTCTGGTTCTCGGCCTGCTGGTGTTTGCCGTGCTGTGGCTGCTCCTCAACAAGACGCGGCTCGGCGCGCTGATCCGCGCAGGTGTCGACGATCCCGAGATGGTCGAAGCCATGGGCATCAACATCCGTCGGGTTTTCCTGGGTACATTCATGCTCGGGGCGGCTCTGGCAGGCCTCGGCGGGGTGGTGGGTGGTGCCTTCCTGACTCTTTACCCGAGTGCCGACGCAGAGATCCTGGTGTTCTCGCTCGCAGTCGTCATCATCGGCGGACGCGGCAGCCTCGTGGGCGCCGCGCTCGGCGCGTTGCTGGTGGGCCTTTTGAACGCGATCGGGCAGGTGATGTTTCCAGAACTCGCCTATTTCGTGATCTTCGGACCGATGGCGCTGCTGCTGGCATTCCGGCCACTCGGCCTGTTCGGGAGGGTAGCGTGAGATCGGCTCCGCTCACCACTGTTGCATCGTCGGCGGCCCGCTCGCTCCGCCAGCCGCGCGCCGTTGGCTGGATCGCGTTGGTACTCCTGGCCCTGACCGTCCTCCCTGCTGTCTTGCCGAGTTACCAGGTGTCCGTCGTCACGCAGGTCTTGATCTTCAGCGTGCTGGCGATGTCGATCGACATTCTCGCGGGCTTCGCGGGGCGCACCTCGCTCGGTCATGGTGCAATTTTCGGCGTCTCCAGCTATGTCGCGATCTACTGGACCTCGACGCTTGGCGGCGACATCTGGATCGGCATCGCCCTCGGCATTCTGGCGGCGACGGCGCTTGCCGGCGTGTTCGCGGCGCTGGCCATCCGCACGTCTGGCGTCTATTTCCTGTTGCTGACGCTGGCGCTCGGCATGATCGTATGGGGCGTCTGCTTGCGCTGGACGACGGTCACGGGCGGCGAAAACGGGCTGCGCGGTGTCGGTCGTCCCGCCTTTATCGCAGACCATGCCAGCTTCTATTACGCCGTGCTGATCATTGTCGCGCCACTGACCTGGCTGATGTGGCGGCTCGTCCACTCGCCGTTCGGGCTCACCTTGCGCGGAATCCGCGATTCCGAAAGTCGTATGCGAAGCCTCGGCTACAACGTTCCGCTCCACCTGTTCGTGGCATTCGTGTTGTCCGGATTCTTCGCAGGCGTCGCCGGCGGCCTCTACGTCTTGTTCAACAATTTCGTCAGTCCCTCGACCGTGCAGCTGTCGCAGTCGGTCTCCGCTCTGCTGATGGCCATCACCGGCGGCGTCGGCACGCTGCTCGGTTCCTTCGTCGGAGCCGCCGGCATCATCGTCCTGGAAAACGCCGTCAGCGCCTACACCGCGCGGTGGCCGACCGTGCTCGGAATCGCCTTCGTGCTCATCATGATCTTCGCGCCGGAAGGCGTGGTCGGCCGCGCGCGCCTTCTGCTCGCACGCCGGCGTTCCCGTTCCTCGAAACCAAATCATTCCGGAGGTTAGACGATGGACCGCAGACGCTTCCTGAAAACGACCGGCCTTACGCTCGCAGCCGGCACCGGCGTTCTATCCGCCCCCTTCCTGGCGCGGGCCCAAGCAGCGCCGATCCGTATCGGACTGATGGCGCCGCAGACCGGTGTCGTGGCAGCCGGCGGCCGCGAGATCATCGATGGCTTTTCGCTGTTCTGGGAGAGCGCAGGCAACCAGGCGGGCGGCCGCAAGGTTGAGATCATCGTCGAAGACGACGCTTCCAATCCGGACACGGCGCTGCAGAAGGCGCGACGCCTCGTCGAGCAGGCGAAGGTGGACATGCTCTTCGGCAATCTTCTGGCCAACACCGGCCTTGCCGTTGCCAACTACGTCAAGGGCAACGGGACGCCGTACTTCATTCCGGTGATCGCGGCCGACGATCTCACTCAGCGCGCCAGGATCAAGAACGTGATCCGCGCCGGCGGTTACAGCGCCAGCCAGTTCTCGCGGCCTCTTGCGGACTGGGCGCTGAAGCAGGGCTACCGCAGGGTCGCGATGATCTCCCAGGACTACACGTTTGGCCACGAGCAGTGCGGCGGCTTCGCACAGACTTTCACGGAAGGCGGCGGCACGGTGGTCGGCCAGTTCTGGCATCCGCTGAACACGTCCGATTTCAGCCCCTATCTTGGTCAGGTGGCGGGTGTGAAGGCCGACGTGGTGTTCGCGATGCAGACCGGCGCAGACGCCACGCGCTTGATCCAGCAATATGCAAGCTTCGGTCTGAAGGATCAGATACCGCTGCTGGGATCGCAGAATGCGACCGACCAGTCGGTCATCCGGACGATGGGCGCCGAGTGCGAGGGGATCGTCACCTCCGCCCATTTTGCCGAGGGCGCCGATCTGCCGGCGACCCACGCGTTCGTCAAGACTTATTCCGACAAGTTCAGCAAGATCCCCTCGCTTTACGCCTTTTCGCATTATGTCGGCGCGATGTGGGTGGCCAAGGCGATCAACGCGATCAACGGCAAGGTCGAAGACCGCGATGTCTTCCTCGACACCGTGCTCAAGACCGACCTTCCGGACAGCCCGCTCGGCAAGGCGGTTCGCTTCGACGACTACGGCAATCCCGTTTACGACGTCGTCATCCGCAAGACCATGAAGAACAAGGACGGCAAATTCTGGAATGTCCCGATCGGGGGTTATCCGCAGGTGTCGCAGTTCTGGAAGTACGACCCCGCGACTTACATGAAGCAGCCGCCCTATTCGCGGGATTTCCAGGGCATCAAGAAGACCTGAGACCATCAAAGACGGCCGGCTCGCCGGCCGCTACGTTCCGCCTGTTGACGAGAAAGCGCGTGCCGGACACTATCCTCAAGCTCGACCACGTCGGCGTCTCCTTCGATGCGTTGAAGGCGGTTGACGACGTGACCCTGCGGGTCAAACGTGGCGAGCGACGAGCCATCATCGGCCCCAATGGGGCCGGCAAGACCACGCTGTTCAACGCCATCACGGGCGTGGTACCTCCGACGTCCGGCCGCGTCGAATTCGATGGATGCGACATCACGAGGATGCCGCCTCACCGCCGAGCCGCTTGCGGCATCAGCCGCACCTTCCAGATCACCAATCTGTTTCCGAGCCTGACGGTCGAGCAGAACATGCAGCTCGCGCTTTGCGGCCTGACGCCGCGCAAGTTTTCGTTGCTCGGTTCGGGCGGGCTGACCGATACCGAACGCGGCCAGGCTGACCGCGCCCTCGGTTTATCGCGGCTCGGTCCACGTGCAAGATCGCTGGTGAGCGAATTGTCGTATGGCGAGCAGCGCCAGCTCGAGATGGCGATGGCGCTGGCGCCGAATCCCCGGCTGCTGCTGCTCGATGAGCCCGCCGCCGGCCTCTCGCCGGCCGAGCGTGTCATCGTCGCCGACGTCATCCGCAGTCTGCCGGCGGAGATCACCATCGTCCTGATCGAGCACGATATGGACCTGGTGCTCTCCCTGGTGGACTGGGTGACCTGCCTCAACAACGGCCGGTTCCTGGCCGAGGGGGCACCGGCAGAGATTCGCGGTAACGTTGACATCCAGGACGTCTATCTCGGCAAGGCGCACCGTCATGCTTGAGATCCGCGATCTTCATAGTTTCTATGGCGAGGCCCATGTGGTGCAGGGGGCTTCGCTCACGGTGCGTGACCGCGAGGTGGTCGCGCTGCTCGGCCGTAACGGCATGGGCAAGACCAGCCTGATCCGCTCGGTGATGGGCTTGTCGGCGCCCCAGGTGCGCCGGGGCAGCGTGGCGTGGAAGGGCGAAGTCCTGACCGGTATGACGTCGCACGAGATCGCCGGGCGCAAGATCGCGCTGGTGCCGCAAGGGCGGCGGCTGTTCCCCTCGCTCACCGTTACCGAACATCTCACCATGATCAAGTCCGTCCGCGCTCGCGACGGCTGGACCGTCGATCGCGTCATGGAGCTGTTCCCGCGGCTGGCGGAGCGGCGCCAGCACCGCGGCAACCAGCTCTCGGGCGGCGAGCGACAGATGCTCGCCGTGGCGCGCGCGCTGATGATCGACCCTGAACTCATCCTGATGGATGAGCCCTCGGAAGGACTGGCGCCGGTCATGGTCCAGCATCTGGAAGGGATCATCGCGCGGCTGAAGGAGGCGGGTCTGGCGATTCTGCTGGTCGAGCAGAACCTCTACAGCGCGCTTGCGGTCGCAGACCGCGTCTACGTCATCGAGACCGGAAAGATCGTCCACGAGGCGGATGCGTCGGCTCTGGTCGATAATCCCCAATCGCTGATACGCTTCCTCGGCGTGCATTGAGGCCCGACTGCATGAAGATCGACATCCATAGTCACGTCATTCCCGATCGCATCGTCAGCGCCATCGCCGCCGATCCCAAGCGCTTCCGTGCGCGTGTCGAAGGCGAAGGTGCTGCGCGCAAGATCATTCATGACCAGGGCTACGTCTATCCCTTGTTCGAGGAATTTCGTCAGACAGAGGCCAAGCTCGCCGCCATGGACCGCAAGGGCATCGAGATCTCCGTGATCTCGCCGGCGCCGCCAATGTTCTATTACTGGGCCGATGCCGATCTGGCGCTTGAAGTCGCCGGCCTCGTCAATGATGGCGTGGCAGACATGGTCGGCGTCCAGCCCGCCCGATTGCGCGGCATGGCGACTGTGCCGATGCAGCATCCGGATGCCGCCGTCGCCGAACTCGAGCGCATCGTTCGCGCCTACGGGTTCAGGGCGGTGGAGATCGGCACCTCGATCGAAGGCGCGCAGCTCGCCGAGGAGCGCTTTCGTCCGTTGCTGCGCCGCGCCAGCGAGCTCAACGTCTTCGTCTTCGCGCATCCTTATTATGTCGGGGCCAAGAGCGGGCTCGAAAACTACTATCTCACCAATCTCATCGGCAATCCGCTGGACACGACGATAATGCTGGCCAATCTCATGTTCTCCGGCCGGCTCGATGAACTGCCCGACCTGAAGCTCGTCCTGGCGCATGGTGGCGGCTTTGCGCCCTACCAGATCGGACGGCTCGTCCACGGACACGCGGTGCGCAGCGAAGCCAACGGCATCAGCAAGTCCTCCCCGAAGGAGCTGCTCAAGCGGATCTATTTCGACAGCCTCGTTTTCGAGCCGCAGGCGCTGCGTTACCTCATC
Source organism: Bradyrhizobium sp. Ses1 (assembly GCF_059512365.1). Classification (NCBI taxonomy): domain Bacteria; kingdom Pseudomonadati; phylum Pseudomonadota; class Alphaproteobacteria; order Hyphomicrobiales; family Nitrobacteraceae; genus Bradyrhizobium; species Bradyrhizobium sp. Ses1. The sequence continues at coordinate 54,435 of NZ_JCAMOQ010000040.1, read as the reverse complement.
GACCTTGTCGGCGCCGATCACGTCTGCATCGGAACCGATGCGCCCTTCGATATGGCCGATGCTGATCCCGGTGCGACGATAGACGCGGTTCCCGCGATCGCACCGCAGGAACGTCAATGCATCTGCTGCGGCACGGCGCTGAAGCTGCTGTGCGAAGGTTGAAAGAGAGGAAGAGATGTCCGAGCCCGTCGGCAATAGTCTTCGCAACCGGCTGTCCTACAGCCCGATCCACCGTAGACCGGCGCTCAAGCTCCCTAACGATGCGCGGGTGGCGGTGTGGACCATCGTCAATGTGGAGAACTGGAGTCCTAACGGTGCGATGCCGCGCGCTGTGCTGCCGCCGCCGATGGGGCAGCCGCTGCTGCCTGACGTTCCCAACTGGGCCTGGCACGAATACGGCATGCGCGTCGGTTTCTGGCGATTCCTGGAAGCGCTGGGCAGCCGGAATCTGAAGGCGACGTTCGCGCTCAACGGCTCCGTCTGCGAGGTTTATTCCGAAGCATGCGAGGCGGCGCGGGACGCGGGATGGGATTTCATGGGGCACGGCTTCGTGCAGAAGCCGATGCACAAGGTCGAGGACCAGAAGTCGGCGATCGCCGACACGATCGCTGCGATCACGAAATTCACCGGCAGGCCGCCCCGCGGCTGGGAAAGCCCGGGCCTCACCGAGACCGACGAGACGCTGGACCTGCTCGCTGAAGCCGGCATCGAATATGTCGCCGATTGGGTGCTCGACGAGCAGCCGATTCCCCTGAAGACGCGCCACGGCGACATCATCTCCGTTCCCTACACGGTCGAAATCAATGACGTCGTCATCAGCGCGGTACAGCAGCAGCCCTCAGACGAAATCCTGCGCCGCGGCCGTGATCAATTCGATCGGCTCTATTTCGATGGCGCCAAGGCGCCGCGCGTCATGGCCATTTCCATCCACCCTTATCTGACGGGTGTGCCGCACCGGATCAAATATCTCGAGATGCTTTACGACTACATTCTCGGCCACGACGGCGTCGTGATGTGGACCGGGGCCGAGATCCTCGATTGGTACCGCTCACAGGTGCCGGGATAGGACGGCGCCGGTGCGGGCCTGTCATGACAGGAAATCTTCGATCGACCGAATGAAGGCCTCCGGCTGCTCGAGGGGCGGACAGTGCCCGCATCCCGGCAGTTCACGATAGGACGCGCCAGGGATCTTGTCGGCCAGCAACCGGCAGAGGGGAGGCGGGGTGGCGGCATCGAGCTCACCGCACACGACGCGCGTGGGCTTGCGGATCGCGCCGAGCTGCGGCGTCAGGTCCGCCGTCATCAAGCTGCGACAGGCCGCGATGAAGCCGTGGGGATCGATGCCGAGCAATACGCGTCGCCGCTCGTCGACGGCACCGGGATGCGCGGCGAGATAAGACTCGTGGAAGACGCGGCTGGCCGAAATCGTCGCGACCGAACCGATACCCTCGTTCGCCACCTTGGCGGCCATCAGTTCAAAGGCTTTGCGGCCTTCCGGCGGAAAACCGGCAGCTACGTCGGAAAGGACGAGCTTGCCGAACTTCGCGCCGTGCCGCAGCGCCATCGCGACTGCAACCGTGCCGCCGAACCCGTTGCCGATCACCACGGTCTGTTCAGACAGGCCTTGGGGTGTGAAGAGTTGGGCGAGATGATCTGCGTAGCCCTCGATGCCCGGCGGGATGCAGGCCGAGCCGTGGAAGCCGGGCAGGTTCACGAGGGTGACGCGAAAACGCTGCGTGAGCCAGGGCAGGACGGGATTGAAGGCCGTCCGGTCCGCCAGAAGCGAATGAATGACCAGAAGATCGGGGCCCGAACCCGCCTGAACCGCCGTCAGGCGATCTGCGGCAAGGGTGACTGGTTTGAGCTCCACGTGCGACCCCTTGGAATATTATGGCAAGAAAAAATCTAGCCTAGACCTACCCCGATCTAGCTTATTTGAGCACAGACGGAAAGTATTTTCAGTGGCTTGTCAGTCACGGCAAGAAGTCTATAATATATCAGATGAACGAAATTCCCTACCAGCTGATGCGCTCTGATATCTACGGTGTTCTCCGCCGGGAGCTGTTGAGCTGCGCCATCCGCCCCGGCGCCGAGATCAGGGACGCCGAGATCGCCGAGCGTTTCGCGGTGTCCCGCTCGCCGGTCCGCGACGCGCTGCTGCGGCTGGAGGCTGAGGGGCTGGTGGTGATCAGCCCGCGCAAGGGCTATCGAGCCGCGCCGATCTCGATTGCGGACGCGCGCGATCTGTTCGAATTCCGCGCTATCCTCGAACCTGCCTGCGCGGCGAGCGTGGCATCCGAGGCGACCGATGAGGCCCTGCGTGGCCTCGATCACTTCCGCTCCATCGACGGTTTCGCTGCTGGGGTAGCGGAGGCCGAGCCGACCTTTGTGCAATACAACCGCGAATTTCATCTGGCGATCGCGGGTCTGTGCACGAACCAGCGCATGCGGGACGCGGCCATCGATCTGATCGAACAGTTCGATCGTCTCGTCATTGTGAGCATCAGCAGCAGCGAGGCCGGCGGCCAGCAGGAGGCGCTGATCGCCGAGCACTGCGAGATCATCACGGCGCTGCAGGCGCGCGATGGCAAGCGGGCGGGGCGCATTCTGGCGCGCCACGCCGGCCGCGCGCGCAAGCGTGTGTTGTCGGCGCTCTCGCGCTCGCCGATCGTGCCCTAGGGAGCCGGCGATGAAAGCGCCTCCGTTCGCCTATCACGATCCGCGCAGCCGCGATGATCTGATCGGGTTGCTCGCAGAGCTTGAGAACGCCAAGCTTTTGGCGGGTGGCCAGTCGCTGGTGCCGATGTTGAATTTCCGTGTGGTCGCGCCCGACCACGTGATCGACATCAACCGCATTCCGGATCTCGCCGGCATCCGCCTTTCCGCGGACGACGTTGTGCTTGGGGCCATGACGCGGCAGTGCGATCTGCACGCATCCGCGGAGCTCGCCGCAACGGCGCCGATCATTCGCCAGGCGCTGGCTCATGTTGGTCACTTCCAGACACGTTCACGCGGCACGATCGGAGGAAGCTGCTGCCATCTGGATCCAGCGGCGGAATTGCCGGCCCTGTGCGCGCTGCTCGACGCCGAGTTCGACGTCGCGGGGCCAAACGGCGCGCGCATCGTGAGGGGCGGCGACTGGTTCAAGGGCTATCTCGAATCTGCGCTCGAAGAACGGGAATATCTGCAGTCGATAAGGTTGCGCCGCTGGCCGGCCGGCCACGGCTACGGTTTCAGCGAATATGCGCGCAGGCGCGGCGATTTCGCCATCGCCGGCGCGGGTGCGCTGCTCGAATTTGCGGAAGATGCTCGCATCGGGCGCGCTGCGATCGTCGTGTTCGGTGTTGAGCCTGCGCCGATCAGGCTGGTTGAAGCTGAGCGGATGCTGGTGGGGCAGACATTCAGCGAGGCGCTGCTGGCCGAGGTGGCCGCCCAAGCGAGCGCGCTCGATGCGATGGCGGATGTGCATGTCTCCGCCGCTTATCGGCGGCGCCTTGCCGGCGTCGTGACCCGGCGCGCGCTCGCCGAGGCCGCCCGCCCCGCGAGGGAAGCGGTATGAGCGCCCGGAAGATCCATCTGACCGTCAACGGCGAAGCCGTCGAGGCCGAGGTCCAGGCCCGCGTCAACCTTGCCGATTTCCTGCGTCAGGCCATCGGGCTGACCGGTACGCATGTCGGCTGCGAACATGGGGTGTGCGGCGCTTGCACGATCATCGTGGATGGGCGGCCCGCGCGCGCCTGCCTGATGCTCGCCGTTCAAGCCGATGGCGCGAAGGTGGAGACTGTCGAGAGCTTGGGAACGCCAGAGTCGCTCTCGGAGCTCCAGCAGGCCTTCCGTGATCGTCACGCGCTGCAATGTGGCTTCTGCACGCCGGGCATGTTGATGACGATCGAGGCTCTTCTGCGCGTCGAAGCTTCGCCGACGCGCGAGCAGATCAGGGACGTGCTGTCGGGCAATCTCTGTCGCTGCACCGGCTATCAGGCCATTGTCGATGCGGCGCTGGATGCAGCCAAAGCGCGCAGGGGGACGCGATGAGCACGCGCTATTTCGGCGCCGCCGTTCCGCGCCTCGAAGATCCCCGTCTTCTCACGGGCAGGGGGACCTATGTCGACGACGTCGTCCTTCCCGGCATGCTGCACGCCGTCTTCCTCCGTTCGTCGGTCGCGCACGGCCGGGTCAGGAACCTCGATCCGTCGGCTGCGCTGTCGATGCCGGGCGTGCGCGCGGTCTATGCGATGGCGGATTTTGCCGGCTTCGGTTCAGGGCCGATGCCGGCGATGGCGCCTCATCCCCTGCTGAAGAGCCCGGTTACCTGCAGCCCGCTTGCCGTTGACGAGGTTCGCTATGTCGGTGAGGCGATCGCTATGGTTCTCGCCGACAGCCGCGCCGAGGCCGAGGACGCCCTGGCCGCGGTCGAACTCGACATCGAGCATCTCCCGGTGGTCGCAAACGCACGCCAAGGCGTTGCGGACGGCGCGCCGCGGGCCCATTCGGGCCGGGAGAGCAACGTGATCGCCACGCTGCGCGGGTCTCATGGCAATGTCGACGCGGTCTTCGCCGCAGCGGCGCATCGGTTCAGCGAGACGTTCGAAATCCATCGCGGGGGTTGCCATGCCATGGAATGTCGCGGCGTTGTCGCGGCGCCGGAGCCCCGATCAGGCGAATTGTCGCTCTGGACCTCGTCGCAGTCGCCCTACATGGTGCGGCGGCATCTGGCGACATATCTCGGCCGCGATGAAGCCGATATTCGCGTCACGGCGCCGGACGTCGGCGGCGGGTTCGGCCCCAAGGCCAATGTCTATCCGGAAGAATTCGCCGTCGCGCTTGCCGCGCTCGCCTGCGGCCGTCCGGTCAAGTGGATCGAAGACCGGCAGGAGCACTTCCTTGCCACCACGCAGCAGCGCGACCAGTTCTGGTCGCTGGAGGTCGCCTGCGATGCGACCGGCCGCATGTTGGGCGTACGCGGCCACTGCATTCATGACAACGGCGCCTATGCGCCTTATGGACTCATTCTGCCGGCCACGGCCCTGGCGTCCTTTCCGGGCCCTTACGCCCTTGCCGCGTTCGATCTGTCGATCGACGTCGTCCTGACCAATCTGGTGCCGACGTCGCCAGTGCGGGGCGCGGGCAGACCCAACGCCGCCTTCGTGCTGGAGCGCCTTGCCGATACCGTTGCCCGACGTTTGAATCTGCCGCGCGAGGAAGTGCGTCGCCGCAGTTTTGTCCGCGCCGAGCAGATGCCCTATGTGACGGGCGGAAAAATGCGCGACGGCTCACCGGTCGCATATGACAGCGGGGATTACGCGAAGGCGCTGTCGCTCGTGCTCGACAAGATCGGTGCCGCCGGCTTCGCGCGGCGCCGCGCCGAAGCTGCGGCTCGCGGCCGTCTGCTTGGACTCGGCTTTGCGTCCTGCGTCGAGGACACCGGCCTTGGGCCGTTCGAGGGCGCCTCGGTCCGCGTCACGCCGGCCGGCAAGGTTGTAGTCGCGACGGGCGCTGCGAGCCAGGGCCAGGGGCATGCGACGACGTTGGCCCAGATCGCCGCCGATGCGCTTGGGGTCGATCTGTCCCAGGTGACCATCAAGGCCGCCGACAGTCGCATCTTTCCGCTTGGGATCTCCACGATCGCGAGTCGCGTGGCCGTCACCGCGGGGTCTTCGGTCGAGATCGCGGCGCGCAAGGTGCGCGACAAGGCGATCAAGGTTGCCGCTCACATGCTGGAGGCGGGCGAGCACGATCTGGAGATCGAAAACGGGCAGGTTCGCGTGGTGGGCGTGCCCGACATGAACGTGCCGTTATCGACCATCGCGCGGGTTCTGTCCGGCTCCGCCGGCGTGCCCATCCCCGCCGGCGTCGAGCCGGACCTGGCGGCGACCGGCTATTTCGAAGCGAACCAGCTCGCCTTCGCCTACGGGTCTCAGGCCTGCGAAGTCGAAATCGATCCTGAAACCGGTGATACCCGGATCACCCGCTACGTGGTCGCGCATGATTGCGGAAGATTGATCAATCCGCTGATCGTCGATGGCCAGATCAGGGGAGGGGTCGTGCATGGCATCGGCAACGCCTTGTTCGAGCATATGCGGCACGACGAGGCGGGGCAGCCGTTGACCGCGACCTATGCGGATTACCTGCTGCCAGGCGCTGCCGAGATGCCGGATATTGAGATCCATCACATCGAGACGCCGTCGCCGCGCAATCCGATCGGAGCCAAGGGCGCCGGCGAGGGTGGCACGATACCCGCGGCGGCCTGCGTGATCTCCGCCATCCAGGATGCGCTCGGACCAGAAGCGCTCTTCGTCACGATGCATCCGCTCTCACCGGAGCAGATTGTGGAATGGATCGACCAAACTAGAAAATAAAACAGGGGGAAACGATGAGTGTAGTGGCAGAGACGACGGCTTTGACGGCCGCCTCAGCAACGATGTCGGTCCAGTCGGGAGCCAGGCTCGACCGTTTGCCGATTTCAGCGTTCCACACACGAATATTCTGGCTGATCGGGGCCGGGATGTTCTTCGACGGCTACGATCTGTATGTCGGCACCAGCGTGCTGGGCGCCACACTCGCGAGCAAGTTTTCGACCCTGGCGCAGAATGCGCAATTCGTGTCGGTCACCTTCATGGGCATGACGATCGGCGCTCTAGCCGCGGGTTTTCTCGGTGACTCCTATGGACGGCGCTTCACCTACCAGTTCAATCTGCTCCTGTTCGGGATCGCTTCTCTAGGGGCCGCGTTCGCGCCGTCCATGGAATGGCTGATCGCAGCCCGACTGCTGATGGGACTCGGCCTCGGCGCCGAAATCGTCGTCGGCTACTCTTCGCTCACGGAATTCGTGCCCCCCGCGTCGCGTGGCAAGTGGCTGGCGCTGATGGCCATGATCGTGGTGAGCGGCCTGCCCGCCACGACCCTGTTGGGTTCGGCCCTGATTCCACTGGTCGGCTGGCGCGCGATGTTCCTCATCGCCGGCGCTGGCGCGCTGTTTGTCTGGTACCTCAGAAAGGCCTTGCCGGAATCGCCGCGCTGGCTCGAAACCAAGGGTCGTACCGAGGAAGCGGAAGCCATCGTCGCCGAAATCGAGAAGGAGTGTGGTGCGTCCGCCTTGCCGCCATTGCCGCCCCCCGCCGCGGTCAAGAGCTTCAGCGCGGCGGAATTGTTCGGGCCGGTCCTGCTGCCCCGCTTGATCCTCGGGTCGATCGTTCTGATCGTGATCAATACCCTGATCTTCGGCTTCGTGACTTGGCTGCCGACCTTCTTCGTTCAACAGGGCATGACGCTGACGAAGTCGTTCGCTTATACTCTTGTCATGTCGTTGGCCGCGCCGATCGGTTGCGCATTGGGGAGTGTCCTGGCGGACCGTGCCGGCCGACGGCCAACGATCGTCGCCGGATCGGTGTCCACGATCGCGTTCGGCCTGATCTATCCCATGCTTTCCGATCCCGTGGCCTTCGTCGCCATCGGGTTCTGCCTGCTACTGTCAATCTATGTCCTGGTCGCGCTGCTCTACGGCGTCTACACCCCCGAATTGTTCCCGACCGAAGTCCGGCTCCGTGCCAACGGCATTTGCAACATGCTCGGGCGCGGTGCGACTATCGTGTCTCCGTTCATCGTGCTCGGATTGTTCAGGGCCTATGGCATAGGTGGTGTGACATCCCTGATGATCGGCCTTCTGCTGATTCAGATCGTCGCGGTGATGGCTTGGGGGATAGAGCCGGCAAAACGGGGGTTGGAGGAGCTCGCCGACGGGCGCTGATTGTTTCGCTGTCCCGGCGAGGGCGCTGATCGGCCGCGCAAGCCGCGGGCGCTCGCCTTGGGGGCCTGCTTCACCTTTGGATTTTCATCGTTGGGATAAGCAACTGAAATCGCAGCAAACGTGAACGCGCTCCGAGCGCCAATAGGATGTCGTCGCTATTGCACTTCTATGCATGGCGGCCGCTTCACTGGCGTCGCCGGCGCTTTCGGCCCTGCTGACTTAGATTGACCAATCTCGGCGTGGCCGTTGGCTGGGTACGCACAGCAAAACTCGGCTATTGGTCTCGGCATCAGCAATCTTCTTGGTGACAAACTGCCAACACTTCTCTTGTGCGCCGAGCGGACTGAGATGGGCGCATGACCGCCTCCGGTGTTCTAACGGCGGGAAGCCTTCAGCGCAGCTCCTTCAACGGCCGGGCGATCTGGTTCGCGCAGTTGAGTAGCACAGGTAGCAGACGTTTGCGCAGATCGTTGACTTTGACGCGGGCCGTGGCCGCACTCACACTGACGGCGGCGACGATGTCGCCGTCCGCGGCAAGCACCGGGACGGCCATTGATCTGATGCTCGGCGCCAGCTCCTCGTCGCTGATCGCATAGCCGTTCTTCGCTGCGGTCCGGATCGCAGACAGAATGTCCGGGATAGTGGTCAGCGTCCGCGGCGAGCGTGCGCTCATCGGTTGCCGGCTCAGTCGTCGCGTGATGTCGTCATCAGTATGGCCGCCGAGCAGGATGCGGCCTGTCGCCGAGCAATAGAGCGGAAGATAGGCGCCGACGCGAACGCCGGTCTGGACGTAGTGCTCGGCTTGCGCGCGCGCAATGAAGAGCGATTGATTGTCGTCCAGCACCGCCAGCGAAATCGATTCCGCGGCTTCATCGCGGGCGCGCTCCAGCAGCGGCTGTGCGATCTGCACGAGCTTATCGCGGTCGGACATCACGCCGCCGAGCCTGCGAAGACGAGGAAGAGGACGGAAGTCTCGTCCCGACAGCTCGAGGTAATTCAACTCGACCAGGGTGAGGAGGCATCGGCGCGCGGCTGCGCGTGTAGCGCCTGAAGCGCGCGCGGCGTCGGCGACGCTCATCACGGGGTGAACCGAGAATGCCTCGATGATCGCGAGGCCTTTCGCGAGCCCCGCCATCCCTTCACGTCTCTCTTGGGTTTCCGCGATCGCCATAGCTGAGCTCACCTTGACAGCCGTTTTAGAGTGGCTCAAGGTGTTCGAAATAAAGACACTTGTTCGATATTCGAACAGATCGAACGTGAAGTCAAGCGTGAGGGAAGCGCTGATGAACAAGATCGTTTTGCCGCCGGAACGAGCAAATCTGGTCAACTGGCCGGAGGGGCTCACCCGCGTTCCGTATTGGGTGTTCCAGGATCAATCGATTTACGCGGAGGAGCAGCGCAAGATCTTCCAGGGGCCGAATTGGCATTATCTCGCGCTGGAAGTTGAACTGGCGGAGCCGGGCGATTTCCTCACGGCGCACATCGGCGATACGCCCGTGATCGTAACTCGCGACACCGACAATGAAATCTACGCGTTCGAAAACCGATGCGCCCATCGTGGCGCGTTGATCTGTCTGGAAAGCCGCGGCAAGCATCGCAAGGATTTCAGCTGCGTGTATCACGCCTGGAATTACGACCCGCAGGGCAATCTGACGGGAGTCGCCTTCAAGGACGGCATCAAGGGCAAGGGGGGCATGCCCGACTCGTTCAAGATGGAGCAGCACGGTCCGCGCAAGCTGCGCATCGCGATTATTCACGGCCTGATCTTCGGTTCATTCTCTGAGGACGTGCCGTCGATCGAAGAATATCTCGGCGAAGAGATCTTGAACCGCATCGAGCGCGTGCTCGGCGGTCGCACGCCCGTGGTGCTCGGGCGCTTTACCCAGGTGCTTCCAAACAATTGGAAGCTCTATATGGAGAACGTCAAGGACTCCTATCACGCCAGCATTCTGCATCTTTTCTTCACGACATTCGAATTGAACCGGCTGTCGATGAAGGGCGGCATCATAGTCGATGAAAGCGGCGGGCACCACGTCAGCTATTCGGCGATCGATCGCGAGGCCGAAAAGGACGTGGATTACGCCAAGCAGCAGTTGCGCTCGGAGAGCGAGTACAAGCTCGCCGATCCCAGCTTGCTGGAAAGTTTCGACGAATATCGCGATGGCTGCACGCTGCAGATTTTGTCGGTGTTCCCGACCTTCGTGCTGCAGCAGATCCAGAACGCCATTGCGGTTCGCCAGATCGTGCCGCGTGCGGTCGACAGGACCGATCTGAACTGGACCTATCTCGGCTTCTCTGATGATACGCCCGAGCAGCGCCTGACACGTATCAAGCAGGGCAACCTGGTTGGGCCGGCCGGATACATCTCGATGGAAGATGGCTGTGTCGGCGGCTTCGTGCAGCGTGGCGTTGCCGGCGCAAGCGACGATCATGCTGTCCTCGAGATGGGCGGAGCCGATGCCAATAGCAGCGAGAGCCGGGTGACCGAGGCGTCAGTGCGCGGCTTCTGGAAGGCGTATCGCGCCAACATGGGACTCTGAGGATACGCGATGACCAGCAGCGTTCTGCAATATATCATCGAAGCGCAGGCGAAGTACTCGCGCTGCATCGATGACGATCGCCTCGAGGAATGGCCGAGCCTGTTTCATGGCCCGTGCCTCTACAGGATCACGACCGCATCGAATTATCGCGAGGGGCTCGAGGCCGGCATCGTGTTTGCCAACTCCCGCGGCATGCTGATTGATCGCGTCTCGGCGCTGCGCGAAGCCAATATCTATGAGCGGCAGACTTATCGTCACATCCTCGGACAGCCGTCGATCTTGTCGGAAGACGGAGCAAAGGTGCGTAGCGAGACCTCCTTCTTGGTGGCGCGCATCCTGCAGGATGGCGACACATCGATTTACGCCACCGGTCGCTATTTCGATGTCTATGAGATCGCGGACCGATTGGCGCAACTGCAAGAGCGGACCGTCGTATGCGACAGCTCCCGGATCGACACGCTGCTGGCGCTGCCGTTATGACCTCGAGAGCTGTTGCGCTGACCATTGGCGATCCCAATGGGATCGGCCCTGAAATCGCGGTGAAGGCTGCGGTGCTGTGTGCGGAAGCGCAGCCCGGCTCATCTCCAATCCTGGTTGGCGACGAGCATGTCATCCGCTTCTACGCGGACAAATTCGCACCCGGCCTGACCCTGACGCAGGCCGGGGCATCCACTGACAAGCGGCCGTTGCTCTATCATCCTGTTGCCGCGCTTGACCCAAGAGCCTTCACGCCTGGACATGGGCGTGCGGAGGGTGGCCGCGCCACCGTCGCCTATGTCGAGGCGGGACTCGACCTAATGAAAGTGGGGCGGGCTCATAGCATCGTGGCTTGTCCGCATTCCGAAACCAATGTCAACGCTGCCGGCATCAGGTTCTCCGGCTATCCGAGCCTCCTGGCACGGCTGAAGAAGGTGCCGGAGGATGAAGTGTTCCTCATGCTGGTCGGTGCGGGGCTGCGGATCGCTCATGTGACATTGCATGAGCGGCTTGCCGATGCGCTTGAACGGCTTACGCCAACGCTGATCGAGCGCGCTATTCGCACAACGATCGATGCCTTGAAGAATCTCGGCGTTGCACGCCCCAAGCTTGGTGTGTTTGGCATCAATCCTCACGCAGGCGAGGGCGGGCTTTTTGGCGACGATGACGATCGCATCGTCAAGCCGCTGGTCGAGCGACTGAAGGCGGAAGACATCGATATCGAGGGGCCGGTGGGCGCCGATCTGATGCTTGGTCAGCAGGGCTTCGATGCGTTCGTGGCGATGTATCACGATCAGGGACACATTCCGATCAAGCTGCTGGCGGGCCGGAATTCGGCGGCGATTTCGATCGGTGCGGGCCTGATGTTTTCAAGCGTCGGCCATGGCAGCGCCTTCGACATTGCGGGGAAGGGCATTGCCGATCCCACGCCCGTCCTGCGCTGCATCCAGCTCGTCGCAGGTGCCAGTCAATTCAAGGCAATCCCATGACCCACACAATCGCAGTCGAAGGCGCCGACATCAACTTCACGTGCCATGACGGCGAAACCATTCTCGTCGCAGCGGAGCGTGCGGGCTACACGATGCCCTACTCCTGCAGAAAGGGTGTCTGCGCATCCTGCGAAGGCTTTCTGAGCAAGGGCGATGTCAAACAGCGCTCGAAGGAAATGACCGGTCCGGCCGGCAAAGTCCTGTTCTGCACGGCCACGGCCAAGAGCGATCTCACCATCCGGCCGCGCCGCATTCAGCGTCATGATCCGTTGGCGCGGAAGAAAATCCAGGCGCGGGTGTTTCGCATGTCGCGCCCGGTCGATGATGTCGCCATCCTGCAGCTGCGCTTTCCGGCCAGCATTCGTGCCAAGTTCAAGGCCGGGCAGTATCTGCGCATCCGCATGCCGGATGGCGACGAGCGCAGCTTCTCCATGGCTAACGCGCCGCAGGAAAGCGACTGCGTTCAGCTCCACATCCGGCATGTGCCCGGCGGCGCGTTCTCCGAGAGAGTGCTGGCTTCCTTGGAGCTCGACGACGAGCTCGAGGTGGAGGTGCCGTTCGGCGATTTCTACCTGCGCGAGGACGATCAGGCGCGCTACGTATTCGTCGCGACCGGTACAGGCTTCGCGCCGTTGAAGTCCATGCTCGATGACATGATCCGGCGGCGGCTCAACCGCGAGGTACGTTTCTATTGGGGCGGACGCACCGCCGCCGATCTTTATCTCGCGGAGACCTGCGAAAAATGGGCGAAGCGCTATCCGTGGTTCACGTTCATTCCGGTGCTGTCTGAAGCTGACCCGAACTGGGCGGGACGTCGTGGACTGGTTCACGTCGCGGTACTCGAGGATCTTATCGATCTGTCGGACCGGCACGTCTATGCCTGCGGGAATCCGATGATGATCGAAGCCGCGCGCAATGAATTCACGACGCGCTGCGGATTGCCAAGTGATCGCTTTTACGCCGATGCGTTCATCCCGAGCGGATCATCCGACCCAACATTGGTTCAAGTCTTGCAAGCTGCCGGCTGACAATTCTGCGCGCTCTTCGTGTCGGCATAGCCGCGCCGTTTCAAGATCAAGAAACAAATTGGACCAAATCATTTGGCCAGCAAAGGTGAGGAAATGAGCAGTACGGAGGTTGCTTTTGACGTCCCATCCTTCATCAATTCGCGCCGCACCGGCGTCACGCAATACGGGATTGTGGTGTTATGCGGACTCGTCATGTTTCTCGATGGTTTTGACACGCAGGCCATTAGCTACATGGCGCCGTCGATCGCAAAAGAGTGGGGGCTCTCTCGAGAATTGCTCGGGCCGATCTTCTCGTCGGCGCTGACTGGATTGATGGTGGGCTATCTGCTGGTATCGCCGTTATCGGACTGCTTCGGCCATCGCAAGCTTGTGGTCATATCGACGTTTGCGTTCGCACTTCTGACGTTTGCCACCGTCTTTGCAACCAATGTCACTGAATTAATGGCGCTTCGTTTCGTTACCGGTACTGCGCTCGGCTCGGTGGTGCCAAGCGCCATCGCGTTGACGACCGAGTTCAGTCCTGCTCGCTTGCGCGCCACCTTCGTGCTGGCGATCTATTGCGGCTTCTCGCTAGGCTTCGTCGCAGCCGGCGCCGTCGCTGCGTGGGCTATTCCTGCATACGGCTGGCACTCGATGCTGTGGATCGGCGGCGCGGCGCCCATGCTTGTCGCGATCCTGGCGCTGATGTTCTTGCCGGAGTCGATGGATTTCCTCATTCGCACCAAAGCGAAGCCGGATACAGTCTGGCGCGTGGTGCGCCGGGTGGATGGCGCGCTGCCGGTGGAGGGACCGACAAAGTTCGTCACCGAGGTGGGCGAGCGGCGCGGCGCAGTCGGAAGCCTGTTTTCGTCCGGGCGCGCAGCAGGAACGCTGGTGATCTGGATCGTGTTCGTGCTGAACCTTGCGGAGTTCTACGCGCTGCAAAGCTGGCTGCCATCGATGCTGACGAATGTCGGCCATTCCCTCAGCACAGTGGCGCTCGCTACCACCATGACCACCGTTGGTGGCATCGTCGCCGCATTCGCGATCGGACCGGCGATGGACCGCATTGGGCCCTATGGCTCACTTGGCACTGTTTATCTGGCGGGCGTCCTGTTCGTTCTGTCGTTCGGCTATTCGATCGACAAGCCAAGCTGGATCATGATCGTGGCTGGGTTCTGTGCCGGGTTTTGTGTCAGCGGCGGACAGAAGAGCGTGATCGCGTTGGCGGCGATTTATTATCCGACCGCGATCAGGTCAACCGGCGTGGGTTGGGCGCTTGGCATCGGCAGGTTAGGGGGCATTGGTGGCCCGCTGTTGATCGGCGCGTTGCTCGCGTACCACTTGAGCCCTCAACATATTCTCTATGTTGCCGGGATCCCGATGTTGCTCGCCGGATTGCTCATCTTGCTGCTTGGCCATTGGTATGGGTGGGACGCAGCCAAGGGAGAAGGTTGAGAAGACCTTCCTCAACCTCCTTGTGTCCCAGAAATCTGTCGGAATGTGCGAACGGGCGGTTGGATCAGAACCGCCCGTTGCTGGAACTGAGCCCGTTGCACCCAAAGGCGAGAGAGCCTGTAGCAGAGCGAGGGACAGCTCCGGCGTCTTCCTCAACCCGAAAAGTTGCAAGGGCTTCGAGCCCGGACCGAGCAAGGAAGGGAGTGGATGACCGATGGCGACGTGGGGCAGAGGCCGGCGTTCCGCCGCCGCGATCCTGACGCCCACATCATCGAGCTCTATTACGACACAGAGTCGACCAGGTAGTTCGTCGAATAGGCGAAACGCTTGGCCGCCGTGCGCCCCCCGTCGCGCCGCCGGGTCGGAGGGCGATACGAACTTCGGGGTAACCTCGGTCGCGGCTCCGAAAGCGGCATCATCGAGGACAGCCAGATACTCATCAATTGCTCGGCCGGTAGCCTCCGGCGGAAGTCCCTTATCGCCTTCGATCCCCTTCTGCCGATTGGCATCGGCCTTGATTAGGCTCGCATCGACTGCAAATCCTTCACCGCCGACCAGTCGTTCCTCGATGCAGCGGCGTAGCACGCTCTCGAACACGCGACGGAAGAGGTCGCTCTGCCGGAAGCGGCCATGCCTGTTCTTGGAGAATGTCGAATGATCCGGCACCGCCCCATCCAGACCGAGCCGGCAGAACCACCGGTAGGCCAAATTGAGGTGAACCCCATCGCACAGGCGCCGCTCCGATCGGATGCCGAAGCAGTAACCGATCAGGAGCATCCGGATCATCAGCTCGGGATCGATCGAAGGCCGACCGATGCTGCTGTAGAAAGGCGCCAAGTCCCGCCGGACCTGTTCAAGGTCGACAAACCTGTCGATCAACCGCCGTATCTGTCTGCTCGGGGACGCAGCGCACCCGATGCTTCCCACGTTTGGCCAGGGTGCCGCGCAGTCCTTCGAGGACGCCGCCGCGATCGCCTGTGCCTTCGCCCTGCACAAGCGCGATGTGGCTACAGCGATGTTGCATTACGAACGCGTGCGGCATTACCGCGCCACCCGCTTCCAACTCGGATCCAAATTTGCCTTCGATCACTTGCGGGCCAAGGACACCGCTGCGCGGAAGGCGCTACTCGAGACGCTCGACGAGCGGAGGAGCCCGGTCTTTGCCCACGACAAGCGCGGCGGTGATGACGACTCCTGGATCTACGCGTACGACGCCCGCAATATCGGCACCGAATTGCCTTCCAAGAGGCTAGGACCGTGGGACTTCCGCCGAGCCGCCAAGGCCAACTACGCCGCGATCACCTCCAAGCTCTGGAAGCCAGCTGCTCCCGCCAAGGGTACACGCCCGGTCACGCGCGAAGAGGTCGCCCTGCATAACACGCGAGACGACTGCTGGATCATCATCTCGGGAAAAGTTTACGACATCACCGAGTGGGCATCCCATCACCCTGGTGGCGCTGGAATCGCCCGAATGTACGCCGGCAAGGAAGCCACTGCCGAGTTCGGTGACTACCACAGTGCAGAAGCCGTCGCGCACATGGCTCATTTCTGCATCGGAGACCTCGTCGAGGCTCCAAGCTTGCCGTGACTGGCATCTTGCTGTGACCAGACGTGATGGGGCACTGCTCGCAACTCGCTCAGGCACGTTGCGGCTGCGAGGCCCAAAGGTGAACCCGGTGAGCGCTTTGGGGGCGGGCGACAGTTTTGTTAGCAAGTGTTTTGGCGAGGCCTGCTGTCTCGAAAAGAGGAGTCTCATGTTGATGGTGCCGAGCGTCATCGCGCCGGTGGACCACAACACGCTAATCAATCCGGCCCACCCGGAATTCCGTCACATCACCACGGCAGTGCACGAGCCGGTGTTTTGGATCGCCGGCTTTCCGCCGCCGTCATCGGGTCGTGAAAGGCGGATGGTTCGATCGCAGGCTATCGTTGGGGCGTACAGCGCAAGCGACCTCTGATCAATTCGGAGGGAGTGGCATAATCCCTTATGTATACGGGGTCGATGCGTTCGACCGAGACGGTGTGCGGGAGGCGCGGCTTGGGGAGTTTCGAGGAAACACGTCAGGTAGGTGCATGCCGGCCTTGGGCGTTCAGCGGGGCACGGAACGGGCCAGGAAAAGCGCTGCCGTCGCGGCGATCAGCGCCGGAATGGCGGCTACGGCAAACAGCGGCTGTGGTTCCATGTTACGGGCAAGCATGAGGCCGCCGATCAAAGGACCGACGATCGAGCCGATGCGGCCGATGCCTAGCGCCCAGCCCACACCGGTCGACTTGATCGCGGTCGGGTAAAACGTTGCAGTCAGCGCATTCGAGGCGATCTGCCCGCCGACGATGCAGAATCCGGCAGCAAAGATCGCGACGGTGATGAGGCTCGTCGAATGACTGCTCAAGCCGATCGCCGCTACCGCGACCGCAGCGCACAGATAGGTGAGCGCGAGCGCGCGGAACGAGAAGCGGTCGATAAAGTGGCCGAGCGCGAAGGTGCCGACCACGCCACCGACCTGCAGCATCGCGCCGATCGCCGCGGCAACCGACACCGAGACACCGAGATCATGAAGCACCGTCGGCAGCCAGTTTGAGAGAAGATAGAGATCGAGCAAGCTCATGAAGAATACGATCCAGAGCAGTAACGTGACGGCGCTCCGCTGCTCTGTGAAGAGATGGACCACCGGCAGGCCGGCCAGCTTGGGCTCCTGCACGGCGAAGCGGACGTCGCCCGCAAACGTCGCCTCCGGCGTGATGCGCCGCAACAACCCGGCGACCTCGCGATCGCGCCCGCCCGTCAATGCGAGATAGCGGATCGATTCCGGCAGCGAATGCACAAGAACTGGCACGAGCAGGAGCGGCGCGATGCCGCCGACCAGAAACACCGAGCGCCAGCCAAAAGCGGGGATCAACGCAGCCGCGAGCAAACCGCCGAGCGCCGCGCCGACGGAAAATCCGGCAAACATCGCCATCACCATGGTTGCTCGACGGCGGTGCGGGCTAAACTCGGAGGTCACTGCAACCGCGTTTGGCATCGCGCCGCCGAGGCCGAGACCGGTGAGGAAACGGAGCGCCATCAACCATGTGGCATCCTGGGCCAGCATGGTTAGCAGGCTGCCGATGCCGAATGCAGCGGTGCTGGCCACGATGATCCGCTTGCGGCCGATCCGATCGGCGAGCGGGCCGAAGATCAAGGCGCCGATCATCAGGCCGAATAATCCGGCGCTGAACACTGGTCCAAGCGCATCGCGCGGCAGCTTCCATTCTTGCGCCAGGGCGGGCGCAACGTATCCGATGGCCTGCGTGTCGAATCCGTCGATAAAGAGCACCGCCGCACAAATCAGCAGCACCTGAATTTGAAATGTGCCGACCGGCTGTCGGTCGATGTAGCTGGGGACATCGACGACCATCGGGTTGGACTCCTCGTTCACGCCGGTGGCCATGGTGCGATTTCCTCCTGGCGGATCCAAATGTCCCACCGTCTTCTATTTTGAAATCTCTTATAGTGAGATTATGTCGAAGACAATCCTGCTCCGATGTCCCATTCCCGGAAGCGCGGGACCGCGGTACAGGACGGGCGACATTGGAACGGATCGACAGGTGGAGAAGAGAAACAGCCAAGACCGGGTGCTCGCCGTGCTGGAACTGTTCAGCGAAACGCGCCCGCTCTGGACGCCGGACGAACTGATGCGCGAACTCGGCTACACGCGTCCGACGCTCTACCGCTATCTCAAGAGCCTCAGGGAAAGCGGGCTGTTGATGTCCGTCCGTGGGGGCCGCTTCGCCCTCGGGCCTAAAGTCGTCGAGATGGACTATTTGAACCGGCGCGCAGACCCGCTGGTCGCCGCCGCCGCGCCACATCTGGAGCGTCTCACCGCGGCGCATCCCTGTACCGCCCTGATTGTCCGCTGGTATGGCGACAAGATGCTCTGTGTTGCTTCGCAATCGTCGGCGCCCCATCCGGTGAGCAGCTATCCGCGGGGCCGACCGATGCCGATGGGTCGCGGCGCGATTGCCCGCTCGATCATGGCATTCCTGCCGAAACGCAGTCTGGTCCCATTGCTTGAGCGTTATGCCGATGATCTTCGCAGCGTCGGCCTCGGTGCGACGGCCGAGGAAATCGCAGTGGTGCTGAAGCGCATCCGAAGAGCGGGCGTCGCGGTCGCCTTTGGTGAAGTGACCCCCGGGGCAATCGGCATCGCCGCTCCTATCCTCGATGCAAACTATCCGGTCGCGAGTCTCTGTCTCACTATCGCTGGCCAGCATGCGAATGGTGGCCTGATTGATCGGATTAGCGGGGAAGTGCGCCAAACGGCCAACCTGATCTCTGCCGAGATCTTCGAGGAAAATGGATAGAAATCTCAAAATATGAGATTTTAGCTTGACCTGAGCCGCGATGCTCTGCATTGAATTACGGTCCCCCTGCGGCCGGCATTGATCGACTAGCAGTGCGCAAGTGAGGTCGGTGCGAATGCAGAGTCCGGGTAAAGCTGTTCCGGTGGTGATCGTCGGCGGAGGACCCGTCGGGACCGGACTTTCAATCGATCTCGGTCTGCGGGGCATCAACTGCATCGTTGTCGAACGCTACAGCGAGCCGCAGCCGATTCCGAAAGGACAGAATCTCACCCAGCGTACCCTCGAGCATTTCCATTTCTGGGGCGCTGAAGGGGAATTGCGCGCCGCCCGAACCATACCGAGTGATTACGGCATCGGCGGCATGACCAGCTACGGCACCTTGCTGAGCGGTTACCGCTACGACTGGCTACAGCGCGAACTCGTGCGGCCGTTTTATTTCTGCGACAATGAGCGCCTGCCGCAATACGCCACCGAGGCGGTGTTGCGCCGCAGGGCAGCGCAGATCCCAAACATCAATACCTTGTTTGGCTGGACCTGTGAGCGGATACATCCCGACGAAGGCGGGGTGGATGTCGAAATCACCAATCGCGACGGAAACAGGCGAAGCTTGCGCGCCGACTATGTCGTAGGTTGCGATGGGAGTCGATCGATCGTGCGCGACCAGGCGGGCATTCGCCAGACCAGGTCCGACCACGACCGCTTGATGGTGTTGCTCGTATTCCGTTCGACCGGCCTGCACCGGCTGCTTGAGCGCTATCCCGGCAAATCGTTCTACAACGTGCTGCATCCGGAACTCGACGGCTATTGGAAATTCTTCGGCCGTGTGGATCTCGGCACCACGTGGTTCTTCCATGCGCCCGTTCCCGCCCACACCACGCGCGATAATTTCGATTTCCGACGACTCCTGCACGAGGCCGCCGGTGCGGAGTTCGAGATCGAGTTCGATCATATCGGCTTTTGGGACCTACGCTTTGCGCTGGCCGACAGCTATCGCGCGGGCCGTGTCTTCATCGCCGGGGACGCGGCGCACAGCCACCCCCCTTACGGGGGCTATGGGATCAACAGCGGGCTGGAGGATGCCGTCAACCTGTCCTGGAAGCTCGCGGCCACCCTGCAGGGCTGGGGCGGCTCCGGCCTGCTCGACAGCTATGACGCGGAGCGGCGGCCGGTATTCGCTTCGACCGCGCGCGACTTCATCGAGAAGTCGATCTTCGATGATCGCGATTTCCTGCGCCGGCATAATCCATCGGTTGACCGCGCCGACTTCGAAGCGGCCTGGCGCGAGCGACAGTCCGGCGCGCGCACTGAAGTCAACGCTTTCGAGCCGAATTATGAGGGCTCGCCGATCGTGTTCGGGCCGCCGGGTGCCGTGAGCAGTGCGATCGGTTCGCATGGCTATGCGGCCCGCGCCGGTCACCATCTCACGCCGCAGCCTTTATCCTCGGGCAAGAACATCTACGAAGAACTCGGCAGCGGCTTCACGCTGCTTGATCTCGGCGCGCCGAACGCTTTTGTGCAGGAATTCCGGCGCGCAGCCCACAGGCTGCGCCTTCCGCTCAAGGTGATCCAGGACAGCCGTGCCGACGGCCGGGAGCGTTATGACGCTTCGCTCGTGCTGGTCCGTCCCGATCAGTTCGTTGCCTGGGCGTCCAACGAGGGCACCGGCGATCCGGCCGATAGCCTCCGACGAGTTGTGGGTGGCGATCCATGAAATCGGACCGCCTCCAGGCCAGAACAAGAAACTGAAAAGCCGAAACCGGCAGGGAAACGACAGGGAACCAGAGCATGAGCTCTTACAGCGCTGCGCATTATTTCCTCGAAGGTCTCGTGGACCTCGGAGTGGACTATATCTTCGCCAATCTCGGGACCGACCACGTGTCCCTGATTGAGGAAGTCGCGCGGTGGGACAAGCAAGGCCGCAAGCGTCCGCAGATTATTCTCTGTCCACATGAGATCGTCGCTGTCCATATGGCCGGCGGTTACGCACTGGCGACGGGGAAGGGGCAGGCCGTTTTCGTGCATGTCGACGCTGGCACCGCAAATGCCTGCATGGCGATCCAGAACTTGTTTCGCTACCGTTTGCCCGTGATGCTGTTCGCCGGCCGCGCGCCCTACACGTTGCACGGTGAACTGCCGGGCTCGCGCGACACCTATGTCCATTTCGTGCAGGATCCCTTCGATATTGCGAGCATCGTTCGTCCCTATGTGAAATGGGAGTACTCGCTGCCCTCCGGCATCGTGGTCAAGGAGGCTCTGGCTCGCGGCGGCGCTTTCATGCATAGCGATCCTCCCGGACCGGTCTACATGATGCTGCCGCGCGAGACGCTGGCGGAGACATGGGACGAAGCGCGGATGCCGACCTACGACCCAGCCCGCTACGGCGGCGTTCGGTCCGGCGGCATTGATCCGGCAAGAGTCGAGGCCATCGCTGACCAGCTGATGGCCGCGGACAACCCGATCGCTCTGACGGCTTACCTCGGTCGCAAGGCAGAGGCAGTTGCCGTGCTCGATCGATTGGCGCGGACCTGCGGCATCCGGGTCGCCGAATTCAATTCAATCGATCTCAATATACCGCAGGACTCGCCCTGCTTTGCGGGCTTCGATCCTCTGCCCCTGCTGGAGCAGGCGGATCTTGGGCTCTTGCTGGACACCGACGTCCCATTCGTTCCGCAGTACGCCAAGCGCATCGACGCGATCCGGTGGATCCAGATCGACGTCGATCCCCTGAAATCGGACTTTCCGATGTGGGGCTTTCCAACCGATATGAGAATTCAGGGCGATTGCGCGACCGTGCTGCAGCAGGTGCTCGACGTGGTCGAGGCGCGCGCTGACGACAGCTATCGCCGGCGGGTCGCTGAGCGCATCGCGAGCTGGGGTGGGGCGCGTGAGGCCGCCGCGAAACGCCGCGCGGCGCCTGCCGCCAACAAAGGGACTCCGGGTGCGCTCAATCCCAGTTATCTGTTTGCGGTCCTCAATGGCAAGCTGGCGCAGGACGATATCGTTCTCAATGAGGCGATCCGCAACGGACCGCTGCTGCAGGAGCAGCTTCATCGCACGCAGCCCCGAAGCTACGTGGGGCTCGCCGGCGGCGGCCTTGGTTTCAGCGGAGGCATGGCGCTGGGATTGAAACTGGCGCAGCCGCATCGGCGCGTCGTGCAGATCATCGGCGACGGCGGTTTTCATTTTTCCTCGCCCGACTCCGTCTATGCAACCGCGCAGCAGTATGAGCTTCCGATCCTGACCGTGGTGCTGGACAACGGCGGCTGGCAAGCCGTGAAATCCGCGGTTCAGCGCGTTTATCCAACGGGCGTTGCCGCCGAGACCAACTCGTTCCAGTCCAGGTTGAGGTCCGATCGTCAGGGTGAGCAACGCCGTTTCGCCGACGTCGCACGTGCTTTCGGAGCTCATGGCGAGAGCGTGACTGAACCCGATGAGCTTGCCGGGGCGATCGATCGGTGCCTGGCGGCGGTGGACGACGGCAGGGCCGCAGTCCTGCATGTTCACGTCACGCCGCTTTAGTTCACAATGCTGGACAGTGCCGTCGTCACAATAGAAAAACAGACGCGGCGATTGCGAGGGAGAAACGTCACCGTGAAGGTTTTGAAAAGGCGATTCCTGGCCGGCATCTGTGTTGGATTGGTCGCATTGATTTCTCCTCGCACCACCATTGCGGAGCAGGCCACAAAATATCCGTCGCGACCCATCCACATCGTCGTCGGTTTCACGGCTGGCGGCGGCAACGATATTATCGCGCGTCTCTTCGGACAAAAATTGTCCGAGAGCCTTGGTCAACCAGTCATCATCGAAAACAAGCCGGGCGCCGGCGCGATTCTCGCCACCGATTATGTTGCGAAATCAGCACCCGATGGCTACACGCTCCTGATCGGTGCCAGCGGCGCCATGGTCATCAATCCGGCGGTTTACGCGAGATTGCCGTACGATCCTGTTCGCGATTTCATTCCAATTTCGGAACTCGGGTCGTTTCCGCTGATCCTGATCGTCAACGCCGCGTCGCCGCTCAAGTCCGTATCCGGGCTCGTTGCTTACGCAAAGCAAAATCCGAACAAGGCCAACTATTCCAGTTCGTCTGCGGCGTTTCAGCTGGCTACCGAGCTATTCAAGCAGAAGACCGGCGCGCCGATACAGATGATCCCGTACAAGGGCGCCAATGATTCCGTGGTCGCGGTGATCGCGGGCGAGGTGACAACGACGATTGCCGATGCCGGTTCGGTCTGGAGCCAGATCACGGGCGGCCAGGCGCGCGCGCTCGCCGTTGCGGCGCCGAAGCGCATGGAGGAACTGCCTGACGTTCCAACCATGAAGGAAGCAGGTGCAGACGTCGATGCTGTGTTGTGGAGCGGCATTCTTGCGCCCAAAGGGACGCCGCCAGATGTCGTAAGGAAACTGCAGGACGAATTCATGCGGATCGCCAAACTTCCAGACGTGGTTTCGCGATTGAAGCTACTCAACATCGACTCGGTCGGCAGTTCGTCGGACGAATTTTCCCGAATTATCGCATCGGATATCGCGCGCTGGACCGAGATAGCACGGATCGGCAACGTCAAGATCGAGCCGTGAACGGCTCAGGCGGAGAGTGGTGCGATGGCTGGGATGCTTGATGCGGACGTCGTGGTTGTCGGCGCCGGGCCGGTTGGGCTCACGCTTGCCATGGACCTAGCTTGGCGCGGCAGACGCGTGATCGTTCTGGAGACGCGCAGACGTGACGAGCCGCCCAGCGTCAAATCCAATCACGTCTCGGCGCGCTCGATGGAAATCTTCCGGCGGCTTGGCGTCGCTCTAAAGGTGCGCAACGCCGGACTGCCGCCAGACTATCCGAACGATGTCGCCTATCGAACGTCGTTCCTTGGCCGTGAACTGACCAGGATCAAGATTCCCTGCCGCGCGGAGCGATATACGTCCAAGGACGGCCCGGATACGTGGTGGCCGACGCCGGAGCCGCCGCATCGGATCAACCAGATCTATCTCGAGCCGGTCCTGTTCGATCATTTGTCGTCGATGCCCGGCGTGCGCATCCTGAGCGGAACATCGCTCGTCGATTTTCGGCAGAGTCCGGAGGGTGTCATCGCATTCGCGCGGGAGCGCGATACCGCGGAGGAAATCGCAGCATCCTGCCGGTTTCTGGTCGGCTGCGATGGCGGGCGCTCTCTGGTCCGCAACACGATCGGTGGGCGGCTGAGCGGCGATCCTGTTCTGCAACGCGTGCAGTCGAGCTTCATTCGAGCCCCAAAACTGCTCGAGATGTTGAGACAACGCGGCGGGACGCCGGCGTGGGCTTCCTTTGCACTGAACCCGCGTCAATCCGGCAACGTATACGCGATCGATGGCAAAGAGACCTGGCTCGTGCATGTTTATCTGAATGCCGACGTGACGGAATTCGATGCCGTCGATCGCGACGGTGCAATCCGAACAGTGCTCGGCGTGGACGGGGATTTTCAGTACGAGCTGATTGCCAAGGAAGACTGGATCGGGCGGCGTCTGATCACGGACAAGGTTCGTGACGGCCGCGTCTTCATATGCGGAGACGCTTGCCACCTGTGGGTCCCTTATGCTGGCTATGGCATGAATGCGGGCATTGCGGACGCGGCAAACCTGGCGTGGTTGCTTGCGGCCCATCTGGAGGGTTGGGCCGATGAGCGAATTCTGAACGCCTACGAGGCCGAGCGGCTTCCGATCACGGAGCAGGTGTCACATTTCGCCATGGACCACGCCCACGCCATGGCGAAAGCGCGGAAGTCCATTCCACCCGACATCGAAGTGGAGGGGCCGGAAGGTGACGCCGTTCGAGGCTTGATTGGACAATCGGCCTATGACCTCAATGTTCAGCAATATTGCTGCGCGGGGCTCAATTTTGGCTACTATTATCGAGGTTCCCCGATCATCGCTTATGATGAAGAGATTCCGCCGCCTTATACGATGGGTGACTTCACGCCATCGACCGCTCCCGGCGCGCGCGTCCCGCACTTTTGGCTCGCCGATGGCCGCTCCTTGTACGACGCGATGGGACCTTACTACACACTGCTTCGCAGCGATCCAGGCGTCGATGCGTACGGCTTGACGACCGCTGCTTCGGCGGTCGGCATGCCTTTGACAGTTCTCGACATTGCCGCAACGGAGTTGCCCGCCGTCTATCAGCACCCTCTCATACTGGCTCGTCCGGATCAGCATGTCGCTTGGCGTGGCGATCGGCTGCCGAACAATCCCGCAGCGCTGATGAACTTTCTTCGCGGCAGCCAAGGCGTCTAACACAGACAAACATGACCATTGACCAACGCCCGGCTCGCCTGCGGTCACCGCGGATGCTTCCTCCAAGCGCGACGGCTTGGGCTTCGGTGTCTCCCTGACCGGACCTCGCTCGTCGGGCTGGTTCTCTTGAAGCCCGTAAGCCGGAAAAAGTAGGCGCGTCGCCGCGCCATCTTGCGTTTGCTCAAGGCTGTCCTAGCCTGCGGGTCTCTCCTAACAGCTAACGGAGGAGAACACGCGCACCCTCAGAATGGCAGTGGTAGGCGGATTTGCCGGAGCCTTGATGGCCGGCAACGTCGCGACGCTCTATGCGGCTCCTTTGCCGACCAACGTAACAAGCATGAAATCAATGGTTGTCGACAATTCGATCCAGATCCGGTGGGGCGGCTGGCGCGGCGGCGGATGGGGCTACAGAGGTTTCGGAGGCTGGGGTCCTCGAGGTTGGGGTTGGGGAGCAGGCGCGCTGGCTGGTGCCCTAATCGGTGACGCGATCGCGAGCAGCGCCTATGGCTATTATGGCGGCCCGTACTACGGCAGCTACTACCCCGGCCCGTATGACGGCGGCTACTATCCAGCCTACAGCTATTATCCGGCATACGTCGACTACGGTTGGCAAGCAATCCAGGAACCTGGAGCCGCCCGTTTCTACAGACCTTATGGATACGGCGGGCGGCCCTGGGGCTATTGGTAAGCGGGCCGGCCTGCGCCGGCCCTCCAACGCGCACCGCTGAGTGCTCGCGCCGAGCGGATGGGGCTAGCCGGTTAGGCGTTATTCTTAGCGGATGTGGTGCATCTTCCGCGGTGGGAGAAGTACAATGTCCATCTCTATCCTCAAGCAACTCGGCGCGGCGGCGGTGCTGACTGCGATAAGCTGCGCGCCGGCTCCGGCCCAGCCAGTGATATCCGAGCCCGGCTATTGCGCACAGTTCTATCCAAATGCCAATTGTCAGAACAAAGGGCCCGGGAACCCCTACACCGACCCGAATTACCGGCTGTATGGCGGCCAGAGCTCGGGACCGTGGCCGAGCGGTGAAACTGTCGGCATGGCGCCGAAGCGGCCCCGCGGACGCGATCTGTCCCGACGACATCCCAGCACTAGCCCCGGGCGGTGAGTGCTAAAGCGGGTGGCGCGTCACCCGCCGGGCCTATGATCTTCGCTGCGTTCGTTGCGCATCTCCGGCTCCATCGCATTCAGGCGGCGGAGATCCTCGAGCAGACCGCGCTGGATTGGATCAAGGCTTTGCGGAATCTCGCCAGATCCTGCTTGGAAGCGCTCCTCGTCGGGCTCCAATCTGCGCCGGAAGATGAGTCCGCCGCAGACAAGCGCGAAGCCAATGACGATCAGCGCGACACCTAGAGCACGCATTTTGCGACCGCCAAAAGGCGCATTCTATCCCGCGTCGCTGCGGCACCCAATGCGCTATTTCCGCTCGGGAGGCTGCCAGAACGGCCGCGCGAGAACCCATCAGCGGGTTTCGCCACCGCGCGATAGTGTGCCACTGCAGCGAGAGGCGACCGGGGCACCAAGTCGAGGCTGATCCCCGGGGCCGCATTTGGGCCTACGGCTTCTTGACCACGGCACCGAGTCCGAGATCGAGCCTAACCATCATGTGTCGCCATGGCTTGCAGGGTTGTTTGTTGTCCCCGAGTATCGGCGAAAAGGAGCAGGTGCCGTATGGTTCGAGCGATCGAGGATCAAGCGCGACAGCGAGGGCTTTCACGGCTCTACCTGAACACCACGGATGCAGGGGGTCTATGCGAGGCACGGTTGGGCGGACCTTGATCGCACTAACTGGAAGGGCTTCGACACAACTCTGATGGCTCGCGATCTCTAAAGGCGCTGCGAAGGCCGTGGCGGAATGAGGCGCTCAAGAGGAGCAGCGGCTGGATCGACTCGGTGAAGCCGTGATCCAGTTCAGCATAATGTTCGATGATGCCGGCCTGCAAGATGCTTCAAGCTGGTCCGCAATCTGAAGCAGATGTATCCGAACACCGACGCGCTTGGGCGAACGGCTCAAGCTGTATGTTGAGGAGAACTTTCCCGACTAAACCCGTCCACCGCCAGCCTGATCTTGTGCGCGGTATGGTCAATGGTGATGCAGTTTATCCTCGTCAGCGCGCCGCTGGTCCTGAAGAACAGTTTGTGGCCGAGCTTTAGCTCGGCGTCGACGCGGTGGTGCCCCTTGATAAGCATGCCGTCGAGGTTGGTCTCGCCGATTGCATCGCCGGCTTCGTTCACGATTGTTCGGATCATTTCGCCTCTGTGATGTGCTCCGGCGCCGCCGCGATGGTTCGCAGTCTACCCAACCTTGTGCCGGCCCCGGCGTTCCAACCCAGATGTACCCGAGCAATGATACACTCGGCGAGCGCATCAAGCTTTATCATGGCCGGCGTATGCCAGGCCTCCCGGGCGAGGGGATGTTCGTTGTCTATGGCGCGCAATGCGATGATCATAGCCGGATAGCCTGCACGGCACCGGGCTCGCCTGAAATGGCGCGCTGCGGGCTACCGAAGTGGTCTATCGTGATCCATTCGCGGTCAAGTGTCGGCTCATAGAGGTCGAAGCCGTCAGGACCGGAAGCGACGACCGGCATCTCCGGATCGAGCTTCTGCAGCTCAGCTATCAGGTCTTTGACTTTCATGGGCTTGCTCGTTGCTAGTCTGCGCCGCGGTGCCGGAGCGGCCATGCTGGCTTCACAGTCCTCTGCGGCCAGGTCGCTACCGAACCGAAGCAACACATCTTCAGCGCGGCGGCCATGAGGCTTACAATGGAGCCGAGGACAGGAAACGCATCGCTAACTTTGGGCTCTGCTCTTACCGCCTCCATCCAACGCGCCCGGCGTTGCTGACGTTCCTATAGACTGGGCAGCCGCTCTCCGCCCAACGCTCGCCGCCCACGTAGATGTAGGCCTTGAGCGGTGGCCGGTCGGAATGGTTCGGGTGTGCAATGACCTCGATGGTCGGGGTAGTTCGAAAGTGACCGGCCGACTTTCTAAACGCCGTTTTAGACCCACAGGCGGCCTCGGCTGCCGACCGATTCCGCTTCACAATGCGCAGTTCCTTTGTCGAAGCGGAAAACTCGGCTCCTCATTGAAGGCAGAGGTTGTTGGCCGTGACCAAAGCAGATATCCGCGCCGGTTTGCCGGCGGATCGGCCTTTCAGCGATGCGCCGCCAGCCAAGCGATGATGCTTGGCCCGTCCTGCAAGAATTCCGAGGTGCTGCAATGCAACGCCGTCTCGCCGAGGTTTTTGATGAGCGAGACATCCTTGGTAGGCAACGCATCAAGCAACGGTTCAATCGAGGCGAGCGGTGCAACCTTGTCTGCCGTGTTGACGGTCGCGAGGGTCGGGACGTCGAGACATGACGGGCCAATCGTGCGACCCAGCACGGTGAGAGTGCCGCGACAGAACTGGTTTTCCCGATACGGCGATTCGGCAATCTGATGGACCAGCCTCCCCGGGAGGGGGCCTCGTCAATAGCCCAGCGCGCAACCCGCGCATGGACATCCAGCGCCCGCAAGTCGTCAACGCTCATTGCCGCATCCATCGACCGGGACCATACGAACGTATGAGGGGCGACGAAAGCGCTTGCATGCGACAGCAGCGAGCCCGGGATGATGTCCGCTTCACTCAGATCAGGCGGAATCATCGAGACGAGCGCATCGCGAAATCGGTTCGTCGCTGGTTGAAAGCAAACGGGCGCGCCGAGAAGCAATAGACCGCGGACAGCTCGCGGTTCGCGTGCGCTAAAGGCCGCCGCCAACGTCCCGCCAAACGAGTGGCCGATCAGGAAGAGCTTTGTCGCTTACGCGGCCATCGATCTTACGCGGACGTACGAGCCCGGCGCGTTTTCGATAACCGGTAACTTGCCGCCGCCCGGTTCGCGGGCAGGAACGCGGCCTGCATCAAATTGCGTGACCCATTCGTCCCAAAGCGGCCACCACGAGCCTTGATGAGGCGTAGCGCCGGCGAACCATTCCTCCGGACTGGGCGGCAAATTGTCGTTCGCCCAGTGGCCGTACTTGCTGCCTGGCGCGCTGATCACGCCAGCCATATGGCCCGCAGCGGATAGAACGAATTTGACCGGCCCGGAATACAAGCGTGTCGCCGCATAGGTCGATTCCCACGGCGCAATGTGGTCTTCGCGCGTGGCCAGAATGAAGGCCGGAGTCCTGATTTTCGACAGATCGATCGGCATATCCGCCAACGTGATACCGCCGGGTTTTGCCAAGAGATTTTGCTGATACATCTTGCGTAAATAGAATGAATGCATCGCCGCTGGCATGCGCGTCGAATCCGAATTCCAAAACAAAAGATCAAAGGGTATCTGTTCCTTGCCGAGCAGATAATTGTTGACGACGAAAGACCAGATCAGGTCGTTCGCGCGCAACATATTGAACGCCGTCGCCATATCTTGCGCTTCCAGATAGCCGCGCTCGCGCATCCGCCTTTCGAGAGATGCCAATTGCTCTTCGTCGATGAAGACGGCCATGTCTCCGACTTCGGTAAAGTCGACGAGCGTCACGAAATAGGTGGCGCTTGCAATCCGGTCGTCGCCCTTCGCGGCCAGAAAAGCCGCCGTCGAGGCAAGCAGGGTTCCGCCGAGGCAATAGCCAATCGTGTTGACGCTACGCTCACCGGTCGCGGACTCGATCGCGTCCAGTGCGGCCAACGGTCCCTCGAGCATGTAATTTTCAAAGCTCTTTTCAGCGAGCTTCTCATCGGGATTCACCCAGGAGATGACGAACACCGTATGCCCCTGATCGACGGCCCATTTGATGAAGGAGTTCTTCGGCTGAAGATCGAGAACATAGAACTTATTGATCCACGGCGGCACGATGAGGAGTGGCCGCCTCCGGACTTCTCTGGTCGACGTCGCATATTGGATCAATTGCATAAGCTCGTTCTGGTAGATGATTTTTCCTGGCGCCGTTGCGATGTTTTCGCCGAGGCGGAAAGCCTTCATGTCGGTCATTGTAATCGCAAGCCGACCATCGCCGCGTTCCAGATCGACGAGAAGGTTCTCCAAACCACGTAGCAGGTTTTGTCCGCCAGACTCCAGCGTCGCGGTGAGGACCTCCGGATTGGTCGCGACGAAATTGGAAGGCGACAAAGCATCAACGAATTGGCGCGTGTAGAAATCGACCTTACGAGCGCTGGCCTCGTCCATGCCTTTAGTTTCGCGGATTGCGGAAAGAAGCGACTTCGCCGCAACGAGATAGCTGTCCTTCACAAAGTCGAAGATAGCGTTCTCGCTCCAGTCCGGATGCTTGAAGCGTTTGTCTTTCGGGGGACCGGCCTCCCGTGCACGCAGCATGAGCATGCGTTCCGCGGTTTTCTGCCAGATACCTAGCGTGTCGTAGAATAGGTTGATCTGGGCGCGGGCGACTACCACCGGGTCGGTCATCATCTTTGTCACGAGCTCGAAAAAGTCGAACCCGAGCGTTGACGTGTCGCCCATGCCGAACTTGACCGCGTCCGGCTGATGCGACACAAAGCGCTGCATCAGGAGCTGGCTTTGTTTCGCGATGTTCTGCAGTTGCGCCGCAAGGGCAATCGGATCCCAGGTGGGCTGCATCTGTTTGTCGGCCATAGCTCCCTCCTGTCATTGTCAGGCTTTACCAGAGCCGTTCGATTAGGCTCCAAAAGACTAACATTCGATTGGGTGCGGTTGGAGAGCGATGAATCACCGTTTCGCCATCAGGCGAACCTTGGGCAATTGGCCAAACGCAAACGCTACCGTTGTCGAGACGATGACCGGCAAGCGCCGCTCAAACGTGCTGCGATGCAGCTAAGCGTTGTGCATTGCGGGAGTTCCTTCTTGCGACGTCATCCCAAATATTTTCTCCAATGTAGGTAAGGGGGAGCGGAGCTTCCGTCTCTGCAATGCTCCAAGGTAGGGGCTCGACGCGCAATTTGTCGCCCGTCGGCTTGCTCGCCGCTGCAACTCTCCAGATCTCAGAATCCGCATTGATACGTCTGAGGGGACTAGGGCGCTCGCTTACTCTAACGCGATTGGCTTAAGGTGCGTTGGCCATTATCAGAGTGTGGCGAGGAAGCCCTCGACATCAGTAAAATAACTGTCCCACGTGGGCCTCTAAACTCGCGCGCATTGCGGACGCATTTTTCGCGCAGTTCAGAACCCTCTTTTACCATCGACGCTTCCACCCATCCCTTGCCATCAAGCGGTGATCTCAAAAGGGCCCTTCCCTGGCTAATCTCCCGAAACACCGGGGATACCGGAGCAAATCACTGGCGTACTGAGCGACAGAGCCTCCACTACAGGAATGCCGCAACCCTCGGCAAAACTGGGCATCAGAACGGCGACCGCGTTCTGCATCAGTGTCCGAAGATGTGCCGAGGGAAGATTTGGTACTTGGACCACGTGTCCCTGCAGATCCGGTGCAAGAACAAGCTCGCGAAACATCTGTTCGCTCTCCCAGCCGCGCTTCCCCACAAGCATGAGTTTTAGAGGTGTGTCATTCGGCCTGCAATATTGACCCAGTACCTGCAGACCGATCACGTCGTTCTCAGACCAGGACCGGCAGATGAGCAGGAGGTCGTCCGGGAGATCTTCCGGCGCTTCGTAATCGAAAAATGGCCGGAAGGAGGCATGTTGCTAATCACGCGTCCTGACCGAGGCTCGGCGTGGCCAGCTACGTTTGTCACTCGGGCCGCATTCATCGGCTGTGTGGGTCTTCAAGACGAGGAGGCACGTCACCGTTTGATAGAGGCATTTTCGAAAAATTGGGATCGCGTGCGTTCGCTCCGGCTCGACGGATCACCCGATGACAGCTCTTGGTTTGCGGGTGACGGCTGGTGGCTTTCAACGGCAGATGCCTGATGACAGCAATGCCGAGCAACGTTCCAGCCACGGCCCCGCACTGATCTACGTCCCTTGGGCCCAATGCGAAGTCCAGCGCGGCTTTCAAACTGTCAGCTTCCGGAGGTAAAGCGGAAACGGTAGGCCGACCGCCGGAACGGCGCTTTTGACCTTGAGCGGGAGTGCAGTAGCTTTTCCGTAAGGCCGCTTCAGTGGGATGCTGACGTTCGAACGCGGCCTAGAATGAGCAGCGCCAGAAGCGCAAACGGCCCAAAGATTAAGGTCGTCGAAAGTCAAGCCTTTGTTGATCGGCCACGGTCACGCGCCATGTCATAGGCAGCAGGCATGCAGGCTATCGCGAAGAGTTGGAAAATCAGCCACGTCGGCATGAGCAACTCCTGATTGCTATCCGACCATAGTATTGTTTGGGCTTTTGTCAGCTCTAATGTCACTTATTGGCCCGCAGGCGAAGTCGCAGCATGTCCGCTGTCACGTCGGCTAGCGAGTGACTAGCGGACCTGTTGTGCTCAATTTGAGTTTTGCCGCTCGTGACCCGTTTCGGACATTTTCCTCAAAGTCCGGCCGACCTGGGCAGCGCCGGCCGGCTGCGTGCATCAATGGGCTTCGCTAGGGACGAACGCGGATGATCGTATTCCCCTTACGTCGCTTGGTCGGATTCAAGGCGGCGACGGCATCGTCGAGGGTCGAGTCGTTGCCGATGTTCGTCCGCAGTCGTCCGTCCCGCACCCGCTGGACGATCTCTCTCGGTTGGGCACGATCGGACTCGACGACGAAGTCGACCGCCAGACCGCCGGAGGGCCGCGCCTCGGCCGGCCCGACGACGGTCACCAGTGTTCCTCCGGCTCGTATCAGTCCTGCGGACCGCTTCTGGATGTCACCGTCGATGACATCGAACACCAGATCGACTTGTCCCGCGGCCTGGTCCGTTACAACGATCGCCTTCATGGGAGTTGTCTCCTTGGTCGTTTGTCTCTTCGGTGGAAATGTTGCGCGGAGCGTGGACGCGCCGGCTAGCCACACCGATCTCATGTGAAACCAAAGGACTGGGCGCCATAGACACGGGCAGGGGCGTCTGATTTTCCAATCCTGCAAATGCGTTGATCTTACGTGTGGACCGCGGCAGTCATTCGCGAGCGGGGGGTTATTTCGTCTTGTTCACCCTGGTCTTTGGCGAGGAGAGTTTGGCCAAGTCAGCCGTCAGCGACTTCCGCAACCGAGGCGTAGCGAATTCCGTAAACCGCCGGAGCTTGAGGGGCAAGAGCGTCTGTCCCGCGTGCACCAGATGCACCGGGATTGGGTCAGGCTCGTAGTCCTGCAGAATGAGCCTGAGCTTGCCGTCGGCAACCGCGCGCGCGACCTGGTAGGAGAACACGTTCGTGACGCCGACGCCGGCGATCGCCGCGTCGATCGCGGACTCGGCCGTGTTGATCTTCAGCCGGCAGTACGGACGCACGCTCCTGGTCGCCTTGCCGCTCGGGCTGAAGATCCACGGCATCCCTGACGCCAGGGCCGAAAACGTCACACACATATGGTCGGCCAGGTCCTCAGGCGTTTTCGGGACACCGTGGGCGGCGAAATAGTCGGGGCTGCCGCACACCACGCGCCTGATCTCTCCCACCTTCGTGGCGATGAGCGTGCTGTCGGGAAGCTCACCAACACGAACAGCCAAGTCGATGTGCTCGTCGACCATGTTGATTGTGTGGTCGGAGAGCGTTAGCTGGACGCTGATCTGTGCAAAGTGAGCGAGGAAATCGTTCACGACGGGTACGACGTGGAGGCGTCCGAACACAATCGGCGCGGTCATCGTGAGCGTACCGCGCGGAACAGTGTATTCACCGGTGGCCTGAGATTCCGCCTCATCAACCTGTTCCAGGATGCGTTTGCAGGCAGCGACGTAGGTGAGGCCCGCCTCGGTCAATGCGAGTTTCCGCGTCGAGCGGACCAGCAGCTGGGTCTTGAGGTGAGCCTCCAGCTCCGCGACCTTCCGACTGACGGTTGGCAGGGGAACGCCCAGCCGCCGTCCGGCCGCGGAGAAACTGCCGGCCTCGACTGAGGCGACCAAAATCGACATTGCTTCAAGTCGGTCCATCTTCTCTCACATTCCGAGAGGTCATTTCTCAGGATTACCGGATTATGCGGGCATTCGATAAGGGATATCGGAGTGCGTTAAGGCCTCTACCGGCCGGAGTTCACGGAGAAGAAAATGTCCCGCATCGCTATCCCGGAGCT
This sequence comes from Bradyrhizobium sp. Ses1, assembly GCF_059512365.1. Taxonomy (NCBI): domain Bacteria; kingdom Pseudomonadati; phylum Pseudomonadota; class Alphaproteobacteria; order Hyphomicrobiales; family Nitrobacteraceae; genus Bradyrhizobium; species Bradyrhizobium sp. Ses1. The sequence continues at coordinate 20,542 of NZ_JCAMOQ010000040.1, read as the reverse complement.
GGGTGAGTCACCCGCCGAATCGCAGGCAATTCTGGACAACGTCAACAAGACGCTTGGCTTCGTGCCGAATCACTATCGCCTCATGTCCATCAGTCCGAACGCCCTTGGCGGTTGGGCGGGCCTGATGGGGCCGGCGTCGAGGACCCTCGACCTGAAGACGCGGGAAGGGATCGCGCTCGCGGTCTCGGAGGCTAACGGCTGCAACTACTGCCTTGCCGCGCACAGCTACGTCTCGACGAATCTGGCGAAGATTCCCCCGGAGGAGATCGCGCTGAATCGGCAAGGCGATTCAAGCGACCCGAAGCGGCGGGCTGCGGTGGCGTTCGCAAAGGCCCTCATCGAGACGCGCGGTAAGGTTTCTGACGCGCAGTTTGCGGCAGTAAAAGACGCCGCGTGGACCGACGCCAACATTGTCGAGATGATAGCGTTGACAGCCCAGTTCCTGTTGACCAACTTCATGAACAACGCGGCGCAAACCCCGATCGACTTTCCAGCGGTTAGCCCTGCCAAGGCATAGCGTAAATTCTCAAGCACAATCTTCAATGGAGGGATCGCACTTCTCTCAGCCGGCAGAGATAGTCGCATGAGCGCATCTCGATGAGGCGCGACACGGCCCGCCTTGACTCGAGCAATTCGGGGAAAGTGTCAGAGTGATTGGGTGGCGGACCCATTGCCCCACCGAAAGCCGCAACCATGCCAAGATAAATGCTGTGTGGGTCGCCATCTGCGGAAACGATGAGCTTCACATGCTGTTCGTGGAGAACATCGATAAGTGAGCAGAGGCGCTTAACGTGATTCCGATGACCGAATCTCGCGGGCAGACCCTCAATAATGAGGGTATGAAACCTCTGTGCTATGGTGATGTAATCTACGCTGCCATGGGGGTGAGGCACAAATCGCGGAAACTGAAGCGAGCGACGCCACGCGCCTGAAGCGGTACGCGGATCGTTCGACCTACTACGGGCAATGTTAACGGCTCGGGTGGAACATTATCGGTGAGACGAGTGAAGACAAGATCAAGTTTAACCTTAGCATTCGCATCCGGGGGCGTATACCAGCCCCCTTCTGCCTCCCGTTTTTCTAAACGAAAGTCGGTGCGGGCATCGAGGTTCACGACATCAACATGCAATTTCAAACGTGCCACGAAAGGCAAGAACAATTCACGATAGATACCGCCTTCATAAAGGTGATCCGGATCGACATTGGAGGTCGCAACCAGCACCACGCCTTGAGAAAGCAATTCGGTTAAGGCGCGTCCGAGCATCATGGCGTCTGCGATGTCCGTAACGGCAAGTTCATCGAAGCAAAGAAGTCGTGCCTCGGTCGCGAGTGTTCGAACTACATGTGAGAGTGGATCACCATCGCTCATATCGCGATCTTCCATCTTCTCGCGAGCTTTCCGAAGGCGGTCGTGCACATCCGCCATGAACTCGTGAAAATGTATCCGGCGCTTGGCTTCCAGCGGGACACTCTCGAAGAAAAGGTCCATGAGCATAGTCTTGCCTCGACCGACTCCGCCAAAAAAGTAAATTCCGCGCCCCTTTTTGCCGGAGTTGTCTCCCCGATCGAGAAGTCGGGTCAAACCGAAGCGGGTCTGCTTGATGTCCCTGAGTCGGTGTGCCAACGCATCGAGCACGGCCACCACTCCCTCTTGCGCCGGATCACGCTCAATTGTTCCACTTGCAACGAGAGCGTCATAACGCTCGGTGACGGTGGTGGGGCCCGGTGGGAACGGGTGGGCTTTCGATCTGGGGCATCGTCATCTGCCTCAGAAGAAGAGTGGGCGAACGACGAGTTCAAGGCCAAGAATGGCAAGGAAGATCAGAAACCAGCGCCGAAAGGTTGCAGCGCTTATGCGCTCGCGGACCGTTGTTCCGACCCACATGCCCAGCAACGAGGGAATGATCGCGAGTGCGGACAAAGTAGTATTTCCAAGATGGAAAGCTCCGCCACGAGCCAAGCCCGCCGCAAGCGCAATTGTTGAGACCGTGAACGACAGTCCCAGTGCCTGGATAAGATCATCTTTGGAAAGGCCGAGGGCCTGGAGATAGGGAACGGCGGGAAGTGTGAAAACCCCAGTTGCTCCGGTGATTGCCCCGGTTGTCAACCCAATAACAGGCGACAGTAAACGCTCAAGGCGCGCAGGAACCGACAATGGCTTCGCCCACAGGCTGTGCACCGCATAGAGAACCAAGGCGGAGCCCAATCCAACACTTGCGTATTCCGTATTGGCGCTCGTCAGAAGCCATGAGCCGGCGAGTGTGCCAACCACGATGCCGAGCATCATCGGCCAAAGCCTTTTCATCAGGGCCAGGAAATCCGGCCCCGTGAACAGCTGCCAAAAATTGGTGACAAAGGACGGAATGACCAGCAGCGAAGCTGCGCTAACTGGCGACGTGATCGCACCGAGGATACCCATTGCGACGGTCGGCAGGCCCATCCCCGTCACGCCCTTGACGATCCCGGCGAGGAAAAACGTCGACGCGATAATCAGAACATGCAGCGAAAGATAACCATTCATGTTGACTCGCTCGGATTGGGCGGTGTTGCATTTGAAAACTTCGCGCGAGCCGATGGCACCCGTGCGCATATGGCGTGACAGATTGGCGAGCAAACCTAGCTCTCATCAAGGGCCACCTCTCCAATCCCTTGTGTCAACGTCCAAAATCGGAGAATATGGCGTCGCATGTAGTAAAGTACGCTCGCCGACCAAGCGCCACAATTGGTCATTTCCGATGGAAGAATTCGGCAAAACCGAAGGAAAAGCATTGCGCTTCGATTTGACGGATATGCGGTTGTTCCTGACCGTGGTGGAGCAAGGCAGCCTCACCAAGGGCGCCGAGAACATGAATCTGGCTCTCGCTTCCGTGAGCGAACGCATTTCCGGAATGGAATCTGCGCTTGGCGCGCAGCTCCTGGAACGAAACAGGCGGGGGGTCACGACGACTGCGGCCGGTGATGCCCTGATCCGCCATGCCCGTTTGATCCTGGACCAAGTGGAGCAGATGCGCGGAGAACTGCGCACCTATGGCGCTGGCCTGAAAGGGCGCATCAGGCTCTTGTCCAACACGGCTGGGTTGGCCGCTTTTCTACCGCCGCGACTCCGCCGATTTTTGGTCGCTTATCCGGACCTTTCCATTGATCTCTATGAACGCCCGAGCACCGAGATTGTCCGGGCCATCCTGGAAGGTCGGGCTGATCTCGGTGTTGTAACCTACATGGCTGATCTGGCAGCGTTGCAGACCCGCGTTATTGCGCAAGACCAGCTCGTCGTTGTGGCGAGCGAAACACACCGCATCAGCGATCAACAATCGATAGCTTTTGCGGACGTCGTGGGTGAGCCGTTCGTCGGTCTGGCCGACACTGCACTGGAAGCTTATCTGGGAGAACGGGCTGCCCGCCTGGGCCGCCAGATTTACTACCGCATTCAACTCAGGCGGATTGAGTACATCGCAATGTTGGTCGAGTCTGGCGTTGGGATCGCCATTTTGCCCGAGGTTTCCGCCAAAGAGTTGGGGCACCTCGGCTTGGCGATCGTGCCGCTGCAAGACCGCTGGGCGCTGAGGCAACTTCATCTTTGTGCGCGTGATTTCTCAGCGCTCACGCCGCACGCCGGCTTGCTCGCGCAACAGCTTATGGAGCCGAAGGTCGCTATCCCTTAAGTGCTTCCGGGCGTCGCTCGGTCGGGTTCAAGGCGGCGATGGCCGCCTCGAGATTGAGGCGGCCGATCCGCGCCTCGCCCGATGGCGCCGAGAAGAGTGGCTCCGGCGCCAAGAGCTGTCGTGGCGGTGTCAGGCGGGCTTTCGCAATACCGTCCCTTGATTGTTATCGATTATGAACCGCCAGCGCCCATCCGCGCCGCGGCGCACGATATCGCACGCCGTGCCTTTGAGGTGCACCTCCTTGCCGTCGCGACCCGTGCCATCGATCCACCAGTCATACACGAGCTGGGCGATATCGTCGGCGACGAAAATATGGCGCACCTTTGTCACGAGCGGCACGCCGGGCTCGACAAAGCGCTCGAGTCGGACGGTGATGTCTGCGTGACCAGTGACGGTTCGCCCGTCATCCTCGACGAACACGCACTTCGGGTCGAACATTTCAATCAACGCGCTGACCTTGCCGGAGTTGAGTCGCTCGATCAGCGACGGGACAACGCCTTCGGGTTCAGTAGGGAGTGGAAAGGACTCAGACATCATTGATCTCCTGTTCGTGCTGGTTGAAACGGTTTTTGATAGTAGGTGCTCGGCTGGCGCATATGTCAGGCGGGCTTTCGCACTGCCGTCCCTTGATTATTATCGATTATGAACCGCCAAAATCCGTCCGCACCGCGGCGCACGACATCGCATGCCGTGCCTCCGAGGTGCACGTGCTTGCCGTCGGGCCCTGTGCCATCAATTGACCAGTCCACCACGAGCTGGGCGATCTCGTTGCCGGCGAACACATGGCGCACTACGGTCTTCACCGGCAGGCCGAGCATGATATCGCGCTCGAGTTTGGCGGCGATCTCTGCGTGACCAGTGATGGTTCGCCCGTCATTCTCGACGAACACAGACTTCGGTTCGAACAAGGCCATTACCTCGCTGACCCTATCGGATTTAAACCGCTCAATCAGCGACGGGACAACGTCTTCGGGCTTAGTAGGGAGTGGAAAGGACTCAGACATCATTGATCTCCTCTTCGGGTTGTTGAACCACAATGCGGGACGAAATTTTCCAATTGCCGTATGTATGGTTCCGATTGCAGCTTCGGCGAATATGCCGTCGCACGTCGCAAGTAAGCTCGCCGGCTAGACGCCACAATTGGTCATTTCCGATGGGTGGGTTCGACAGGACCGAAGGAAAAGAATTGCGCCGCGTCGATGGCAATCGATTCAATAACCGATGGTCATTAGACATCGAGTTTCGCGTTCCTATTTTCGTCTCGTCTGCAAAGGAATTCGGAAAATTAGATTATAGTGAAATACACAACGAGATTATTTGCCGAATTTCTTGCGGTTACCTTCGTGGGAGGAATTGGGTTTGCGGTCGATACCACGGGTATATCTCTTATCCTGTTTCCCGAGATGGCCGCTTTAGCGTATGATGTATTCACGCGCCCCCGCGGAAAATGGGCAAGCCAACCAATCAGACTGATTGCTACCCCTACGATCACCGCGATCCTGGGGGTGATGATTACTCGCCACTGGGAATACAGCGCCCTCGCGGTAACTGTTGTTGCCCTCCTGAGCCTATTTGTTATTAAACTGCTCCGATCGAACATCGGAGCTGCGATCTCTGCCGGCGTGCTTCCAATGGCCCTCGGCGTGATGAGTTGGGGTTACCCCGCCGCCATTCTCGCGGGACTCGCCGTACTCGCCATTGCGTTGACGTTCTGGAAGCGCCTTGATCCCGATAGTTACCTATCTGAGGGGGGCAAGGAGAGCCGGATTATTGAGACCGCCGAAACTCCGCCGAGAGATCGGTTCTGGATCTTCGCACTGACGGCATTCGTCTTCGCGCTGGGAGCGGTGGCGCAAACAACGGGATTGCGCTTCCTGTTATTCCCTCCGCTGATCGTCGTAGCCTATGAATTATTTGGTCACCCGGACCTTCCTGGCTGGATGTCACGGCCGGTATTGTTTCCTCTCGTATGTTTCCTGACCGCATCCGTCGGCTTACTCTTGAGCACGGGCTTTCACACAGAATTTTTGGGCGTGACGGTTACCATGCTTTGCTCGATTGCTATTTTACGGATGTTTAAAGTCCATATGCCGCCTGCCCTCGCCGTTGGTTTGATACCGTTCGTCATCGACCATCCCACCTTTTGGTATCCGATCTCGGTGTTCTTGGGCGCCGCCGCACTAATCGCGGCCACCGGAACATACAGCTTTATTACTAGTAAATATTTCCGCTAACGCTTCATGCTGAACCATCAGATCGCCGGTCAGTGTCTCACGTTGTTTTCGTGAGGCTGCAATCTTATTACGCTCAGAAGGCTTACTCATTCGTGTTGCCCCTTGAGTCGGCTGCACCGGACCCGAGGCCACCAAATCGGACGGCGGCGGGAGTGGCGTTGCCGGGCTTGCCGTGGCCGCTGGTCGATCGCCTGTAACGAAAATGACGCCCATCGCTTTTCTTCATCATTTTCCGATTCTGGTTGCCCTGCCGACATGAAAAAGCTGTAGCGCGCCTTAGACGGTTATAACGTAAACGTAGTGCGCATCTTCATCGCTCCCGGCACGCCAGCCGCCGATGTTTGAGCTGCGTCTTTAGCCATCACACGCAACGACGGAACTGAGCAATCGTAGCCCACAGTGACCCCGCGCAATCCTTGCTGTGCTCGCGCGACATCTACGAAGTTCTCAGAGCTCACCGAGCGAAGTTCGCGACGTCGTTTGTGCAAGCACGACGGCATTGATTGCCGATTCAGCGACTGAACGTGGCTTACAAGTCTGTGCAGAAAAAAACGTAGGCGTCGACTGCCATGCGGCTCGTGGCATTCCTCGCTACGGCATCACGCTGCGCGGCGGCAATAACGATCGTCTATCGAGACTATGACGAGAGTTGATTTCCCTCGCCGGCGCTGCAAGGTCATTCTCGTCATGTGGTGGATAGGTATCTTTAAAACGCATGGGAGCTACGATGAAGATTCAAGTCCGCAGCCTCGCGATTGCGCCGGTGGGGAGTGCCCATGATCAGTTACGCTAAAGACATCTATCCGCTCTTCACGGACAAGGATGTCCGGGGCATGTCCAAGTTCTTCGACCTCCGCAGCTTTGGAGACGTCAAAGCGCGGTCCGAGCAGATCTCCAATCGAATTCGTGGAATTTGGCGGCTCGGTCATACCGCCGCCGCCGCCGAACGGCGATGGTCCTTGGTCGCAAGAGAAGATCGATCTATTTGAAGCGTGGGTGAAAGAAGGATGCCAGCCGTGATTGAGCAACGCTGCTGCTAATTGCGCGTCGGTTAGCCAATCCCACTGCGAGATCATGATCACCGCTTCGTTGGGGTTTTCCCAGCGGGCAAGCCGGCCGAGGAAACAGCGCTGGTTGACCGTTTACGACCCTATGAGCGCAAATCGCGGCGGCATTCGCCGGAGCAAATCGAGCAAATCGCTGCGTCAATCCGAGTTGGATCATTCCGATCTCGGCGCCGATGACGGCGCGGTTCTCGCCGCTCACGGCCGGTTAGCGGCGGGGAAATTGCTCGAGTCGCCGAGGTACCGGTCATCGTGGCGCGCGGCTGGTCGGAACAGCAGAAGCGCGCCTATGTCATCGCCGACAATCGGCTCACCGACGCGACCGATTGGGATGACGAGATGGTGCGGCTTGAGTTGACCGATCTGCTTGAGGGCGGCTTCGAGCTATCGCTGACTAGGATCACCGAGGACGAGTAGGCAAGATGAGGATAGTTTTCGCGTTAGCCGTTCTTGCAGTGTCGTCATCAGCATTTTCAAAACAATCGCCGCTAACGGGAGAGCCTTACTGACTGCATTTGCTGTGCAATAATTCTGGAGCGAAAATCTCGGGACTAACCAAGATTTGCTACTATAGCTGCGCAAATCCGAGCGTGCCATGACGGCGAGGACGTAGGAGGCCAGCCCGCGTTGGACCACACGCTGGAAGTCGAACCGAAACGCGCAATTCCGCCCAAGGAGAATTCACAGTAGTTGAGCACGCGATTGCCACTCCACTCAAGACCGCCAAGGCATTCGGCATCGATATCCCGGCGACGTTGCTCAGTCGCGCCAACAAAGTGATCGAATTGAGATGCTGCTTGCTGCGGTGCATAAGTCTCTTGTTGGCCCTTCGCGACAGTTTGCGCAGCGCGGAGACATGTCCGCAGTTGGGGGTAGACCGGAAGTCTCGGGCTGCGGGGCAAACCGGCGCGATTGACCCGTAGCGGACTCGCCAACGTGTTTAGCCGAATGCTTTTTCTAATTGAAACTTGCGCCCAAATTAAACGCCTTGGCAAAGTCATAACATTCACCACACAAAACCTTTGGCTGCAGGTGTTCAAGCGCAGGTCCAACCCATTCGCCTGTTAGCTTCACTCTATCGTTGCAATCGGAGCACCAAGCGTCTCCCCTTGGATTATTGGGATCGTCTACGCTCCAAAAGAAGCCGACGCGCCGTCGGTCTATCAACCCTTGAACGATATGCTGGCAGACCAAGGTTTGCGGTTGGTCGCCATGAGTAGCGCATCGAACCCGCAGCATGACAAATTGATCCTCTTAGACCAACTCAGTTGGTGGCGTCTTTCATATCAAACTACGCGTAGACTGTCGCCTCTTGGCCCTTCAGCGACATGCCACGGACTCTGACCATGTCCGTTCATCGGGCTAGACCGGAAGCGACCGACCAATGGCCTAAACGACGCTGATGACCCGAACCGGACCATGCTACTGAAAAAAGCGGCGGCCGATCTCCCAGCCGCCGCCATGTCGCATTGGGAATGTCAAAGCTGCGATATGCCGCCATCGATGGCCAGTTCCGATCCGGTCATGAAGGAGGAATTGTCGAGCGCCGCCTGGCGATTTCTGCGGCGTCGCTGAAGCGATGTAGCGGGACACGATCCCGACCCGGCATCGGTTGGCACATACTGCCTCTCGAAGGCGGCTCCAGCTCCGCCCCAGGCGCGGAAATCGCGACCGCGCATTACATCTGCGCGAGTGGCACGATGCACGCTGTGGGCTTTGCACGACGGTGGGCATAGGAACTGGCGTTCAATTCCTGCGTTGCGCCGCTGGGACTGGGGCACATCCAGAACGGGAGCCCGCCCATGTTAAATCCGACACGCAGAACTCTCCTCGCCGGTGCCGTCGCCCTTGGCGCAACGGCCGCGTCAGCTCAAGAGCAACCGGTCGAAGGCAAGCGCGGTGCACCGATACTCGGTCCGCATAATGCAGCCCGGGAAGCGCAGAATCCCGATATCCTGCGGCCGCCCGAAACCGACAGCGGGGGAATCCCAAATTTGCGTTTCGCTTTTGCCGATGCGCACGTCAAAATGCGCGAAGGCGGCTGGTCACGGGAAGTCACGCAACGCGAAATGCCAATTGCGACCACGATCGCCGGCGTGAATATGCGTCTAACCGCTGGAGGCGTGCGCGAACTGCATTGGCACAAGCCTGACGAATGGGCCTTTATGTTGGCCGGCAAGGCCAGAATTACCGCGATCGACAAGGACGGGCACAATTTCGTGGACGACGTCGGTCCAGGGGATCTCTGGTATTTTCCCGGTGGAATACCGCATTCTATCCAAGGCCTCTCACCGGAAGGTACCGAATTCTTGTTGGCCTTCACGGACGGTGGTTTCTCGGAGGATAGCACTTTCGCGATAACTGACATGTTCGCGCACTTCCCGCCGGAGGTTCTCGCCAAGAACTTCATGGTCGACAAGAAGGTCTTCGACGACATTCCGAAGCACGAGAAGTTCATCTTTCCAGCCGCGGAGCCACCCTCGCTGGAGCAAGACAGGATTCAGAGCCCCGCTGGGCCGCTTCCGCGGGATAGGAACATGAGTTTCCGCCTGATGCAGATGCAGCCCACCCAAGCACCCGGCGGTACTGTACGGATTGCCGATTCGAGCAATTTTCCTATTTCGACAAACCTTGCTGCAGCGCTGGTCGAAGTTCAGCCAGGCCACCTGCGCGAGATCCATTGGCACCCGAATGCCGACGAGTGGCAGTACTACATCTCCGGGAAGGCGCGCATGACCGTGTTCGCCGCACAAGGTGCTGCGCGCACCTTCGACTATCTTGCCGGCGATGTCGGCTACGTGCCATTGTCCATGCCGCATTATGTCGAGAACACCGGCAGTGATCCGCTCCGGTTCCTCGAACTGTTCCGCGCGCCCCATTTCGAGGACATTTCGCTCGCGCAATGGATGGCGCTCTCGCCGCGTAATCTCGTCACAGCGCACCTCAATCTTGATCGCCAATTCCTGGACAACATCAGCAAGAACAAGCAGCCGGTCGTGTAGGTTGTTTGCTGCGGGCCGCCTTGGTCAAGCGGCCCGCTATTAAGACACCGCGTTTGGTCCTGCAGGCACAATGCGAATGCGGTGGGACCGTCTTTTCCGCACGACCCCCAGACTCCGCAATATCCCTGAGTAGCCTGACAATTGGGCATTGCATGCGCTCAGACGCAGGCCCCTTCGATGAAATGCAAACTGCGTGCCCGTCGGTAGCACTCGCTTGAGGGCATTCCCCGCTGCGGCGAATAGGTCGACAAATTCCTAGTGACTGCGTTCCCGCCCGCTCGCAGCGACCATCATGTTGAGGTCGCCAAACTTCTCGGCGGGCGCAACATTCAGGGCACCGATGATGCGCTCTAACACCAATACCCGACCATTTGGTGTGACGGCAGCCCGGCAGCTTCGCAGGATCGCCAGCGCCTGCTCGTCGTTCCAATCGCGCAACACACTTTTCAGCATATGCAAGTCGCCCGGTGGCACGCTGATAACCCCCGCGGATGACCGCCACCAGAGCGATAGCGATTCCGGTGAGGAACAGCGCCTCATCAAAACCCTGCCACGCAAGGGCTTCCGTTTCGTCGGGAGAGTGCGGGAAGCGCAGAGGCCCGCAAGCGTCGCGGCCACCGATACCCGGCGCAACAGCCGAAACCGCCCTCCCGCTTCCCGATAAACCTTCGGTCGCCGCTCTCCCCTTCATCAATTTGAGCTCCGATCCGGAGCAGGAGTACTTTGCCGACGGCATGGTCGAGGACATTTGGACAGAAGTAAGCGTGGGGGTGGACAAGGAATGCTGCCCAAGAGCGGGCTGAAACCCGGCAGCTTGCCGAACGAGCGATACAGCTCGACCAGGATGATCCTCTGGTGCTTGCGTTGTCAGGACAAGCGTACTCATACGTACTCGAAGAGCCGGAGAAAGGCAGCAGCTTGCGACGGTCAGCAGCATTCGCAGTTTCTGACTGCGGAGCGTCTTCACATGCACCGGGCGATAAAGTCCAGCCCGCATCATCTGCGCCATGCCGCGCGCATCGTTGCGGTCGGTTTTATTGATCTGCGCCTGCAACACCGCCCGCATGTGCCGTGTCCCGACACAGATTGCCGGCAAACCTGCTTCAGCAAGCGCGCTGAAAAGCCATTGCGATAACGGCCCGGCTTCCAGTCCTATCCGTTTGAAGCGGTAGATGGGGTTCCCCAGAACCTGCAGCAAAGCTTCAGGTAGCAAGCAGGAGCGGCGGGTTGTGAGGTCGAGCGCCTTCGGTTTTGAGGCTGGACCGCACACGACCCAAGTCCTAAGTTTCCCTCGGTCTTCACACGCCATCTCATTCCCTGGCATCCGAGCCCTTGCCGTCTGGAGGGGCGGTAGGTTCGGGGTCGCATCCGAAGGTGCTGAAGGAGAGCAGCCATGTTCGGCCTGACCGCACTGGAACTCGCGCGGATCCAATTCGGATTCACGATGTCGTCCCACATCATCTTCCCGGCAATCACCATCGGCCTTGCGAGCTATCTCGTGGCACTGGAAGGCCTGTGGTTGTGGAAGAAAGATACCGTCTACCGCGACCTTTATCATTTCTGGTCGCACATATTTGCCGTCAACTTCGCCATGGGCGTCGTGTCCGGCATCGTCATGGCCTATCAGTTCGGCACCAACTGGAGCTATTACTCTGCCTTCGCAGGCTCCATTACGGGCCCGCTGCTCAGCTACGAGGTGTTGACGGCCTTCTTCCTTGAAGCCGGATTTCTCGGTGTAATGCTGTTCGGGTGGAACAAGGTCGGGCCGGGCCTGCACTTCTTCGCCACCCTCATGGTGGCGCTCGGGACGCTCATTTCGGCCACCTGGATTCTCGCCTCCAATAGCTGGATGCAGACACCGCAGGGTTTCGAGGTCGTCAACGGGCGGGTCGTGCCGGTCGAATGGCTGAAGGTGATCTTCAGCCCGTCCTTCCCATACCGCCTCGCGCACATGACGGTTGCGGCCTACCTTTGCGTGGCCCTGTTCGTCGGGGCATCTGGCGCGTGGCATCTGCTCAAACGGCACGACACGCCAGCCATACGCACGATGTTATCGATGGCCATGTGGATGGTGCTTATCGTCACGCCGGTACAGATCGTTATCGGTGACCAACACGGGCTTAATAGTCTTAAGCATCAGCCTGCGAAAATCGCCGCGGTCGAGGGTCATTGGGAGAACAAGCCGGGCGAGAGCGTGCCGCTCATCTTGTTTGGTTGGCCCGACATGACTGCCGAGACGACACGTTACGCTTTGGAAATTCCTCATTTAGGCAGCCTCGTCCTGACCCATAGCTGGAACGATCAGATTCGCGGGCTGAAGGATTTCGCCCCCGAGGACCGGCCGAACTCGCCGATCGTTTTCTGGACCTTCCGGACCATGGTTGGGCTGGCCTTCCTCATGCTGTTGCTTGGCCTTTGGGGCGCCTGGGAGCGCTGGCGCCATGAGCTCTACCAGTCGAAGCTCTTTCTACGCTTTGCGGTGCTGATGGGCCCCGCTGGTCTGGTGGCGCTACTGGCCGGATGGTTGACCACGGAGATCGGACGCCAGCCCTGGGTAGTCTATGGTGCGATGCGGACGAAGGATGCGGTGTCAGACCACTCGACGCTCGAACTTTCGATAACGCTAATCGTGTTCATCGTCATGTATCTAGCCGTCTTCGGCACAGGCATCAGATACATTGTGATGCTGGTGGCGAAAGGCCCCCAGCCGCAAGGCGAGCACCCACCCGAACCGGAAGCACAAAGCGGGCGACCAGCGCGTCCTATGTCCGCCGTTCCCGACCGTATTGATCCGGCGCTTGAGTCGCCGGCCAGCACGAGGAGATAACGGCAATGGGTATCGATCTTCCCGTCATGTGGGCCGTGATCATCGGCTTCGGGCTGATGATGTACGTGGTAATGGACGGTTTCGATCTCGGAATAGGCATTCTCTTTCCATTCATCCGCGACAGGGGCGATCGTGACACCATGGTGAACACGGTTGCGCCGGTTTGGGATGGCAATGAGACCTGGCTGGTTCTGGGGGGAGCTACCCTGATGGGGGCATTCCCGCTCGCTTACTCCGTGCTGCTCAGCGCGCTCTACATTCCGGTCTTCTTCATGTTGGCGGGTCTGATCTGGCGGGGTGTCGCCTTCGAATTCCGCTTCAAGGCGGCCGAATCGCACAGGCCTTTCTGGGACAAGGCATTCGCCTGGGGTTCCTACATCGCGACCTTCTCGCAAGGCGTGGCGCTGGGCGCCTTCATCAACGGCTTCAAGGTGACCGGGGCCTCCTACGAGGGCGGCAGTCTTGACTGGTTCAGTCCATTCAGTCTCTTCACAGGCGTCAGCCTCATCGTGGCCTACGCGCTGCTTGGCTGCACCTGGCTCATCATGAAGACCGAGTGCGAACTCCAGCACCGGCTGAAGGCGTTGGCACGTCCGCTGACGCTCGTCCTTGTTGCGGCGATCGTCATCGTGAGCGTCTGGACTCCGCTCACGCATCCGAGCATTGCCGCCCGGTGGTTTTCATTTCCCAACATCGTCATCTTCTCGCCGGTGCCGGTGCTTGTCGTCGCCACGACTTGGGTCACGATGAGCGTGCTTCGGAGCGAGACGCACGCAACGCCGTTCCTGCTCGCGCTCCTGCTCGTGTTCCTGGGCTATACCGGTTTCGCGATCAGCCTGTGGCCAAATATCATTCCGCCGGCGATATCGATCCGGGAGGCCGCTGCGCCTCCGGAAAGCATGGGCTTTATGCTGGTCGGCGCCCTTTTTGTAATCCCGTTCATCCTCGCCTACACCGCAATGTCCTATTACGTGTTTCGCGGCAAGGTAAGGGCCGGCGAAGGCTATCACTGATGGGGGCGCGCCCTCCCATCGGGGCACAGACATGGCTTCGCCGCGTCGGCTGGCTCGTCCTGATCTGGGCGGCCAGTGTCCTGGCCCTCGGCATTGTCGCGGGCCTAATCAGAGTGCTGATGAATCTGGCCGGGCTGACTGTGTGAAGCTCCCAGACACTTTGTACGTATTGCTGTCGTTATATCGGCGTTGCTGGGGCCTTTGCGCATTATTCACACCATCTGATCCAGCTGTCGGCTGACGTGCGTGATCTTGGTCGCACCTATGTGACCAAGCTCTCCGTCGTCGGCGAGATCAAGGCTTCGCCTCTCCCGCAGCCTTCCGAGGCAACGAAGAGCAATCGCCGCGTGTACGCGGCGCTACTTCAGAAGACCCGAGAGGCTGCGCAACGCCGGTCGCTCTCGGAGAGGGCGGATGCCCAGATGAATCGCCCTGGCACCACGCCACTGGTCGCTGCACGGGAACACGAATGTCTTGAAGTTCCGATCAGCGTCGGCTGATCCGTCAACTCAATCGTGCCTGCGAGATCTATGAGGCATAGCTGATGCTCAAAGTGAAGATACAGCTTGCGGAGAAAGATACCGGTTGATCTAGTCATCTGGAACGCAAGTTCGTCACATTATATGATGGCTCGAATCTCTGTGGAGGAGAGCGCTTGTGGCGAATGCAGGTGTGAGAGGCCGGCCAATCGAGCCGTCGGTGCTGAGCTCGCACGAGCGCGCATATTTAGAGAGGCAAGTTCGTCGTCATCGTGTAACCCGATCGCTTTCTGAGCGATGCCGCGCGATCCTGCGGTGCGCAGATGGCTTGCCAAGCAAGTCTGTGGTCGCCGAACTCGGCCTCCATGAACAGACCGTTGGCAAATGGCGCCGCCGATTTTTGTAAGGATCGCTGTGACGGCCTGCTCGACGAGGCCCGCCCTGGCCGCCCTCGCACCATCAACGACGATCAGGTTGCTGAGGTAATCGAGCGGACATTGCGTACAACGCCGCCCGACGCGACGCACTGGTCGATCCGCTCGATGGCTGCGGAAACTGGCTTTTCTCACACCACGATCCGCCGAATGTGGACGGCGTTCGGCTTGCAGCCGCACCGCAGCCAGACATTCAAGCTGTCGAGCGATCCGCTGTTCGTCGACAAGGTGCGCGATATTGTCGGGCTTTACCTGTCCCCACCGAACCGAGCCGTTGTCCTCAGCGTTGATGAAAAGAGTCAAATACAAGCACTCGATCGCGAGCAACCGGTCTTGCCGATGATGCCTGGCGTACCGGAACGTCGCAGGCACAGCTACGTGCGGCATGGCACGACCACGCTTTTTGCCGCGCTCGACGTCGCTTCCGGGTTTGTCATTGGCAAATGCTACAAGCGCCATCGGGCGGTCGAGTTCTTGAAGTTCCTCAAAGAGATCGACGCTCAAATCCCTGAGGGGCTCGCTGTCCATATCGTCGTGGACAACTACGCGCGACGGCGTCATGTCCGGTCTTGCCCATGGCCGAAACTCGGATTGAAGATCGCACGTCAGCTCACCGGGTAGGCCGGACGCCGCTCTAAGTCGCTATTGCCCTAAGCGGCGGTTGGTGGATGTCTACTATTCCGCCGCTGTTAAGGGCTAACCAGACCTCCCTCGAACGGGCCGAAAACGACGCGAGTGACCCAGGTTGTGTGAAAAGTCACGAGTCGGCTACGATCCCTCGGTTTCCTGATGGGGGATGCGGATGGGTCGTTTCGTTGAAGGCGCGGATCGATCTCAGCTGACGCTCCTGCCGGAATGCCTGGAGGATTGGGTAAGCGAGGACAACGCGGTCCATGTGATCGATGCGTTTGTCGAGGCGCTCGACCTACATGGAATCGGGTTCGCGCGTGCGATCGCGAAGGAGACGGGCCGGCCCTCCTATCATCCGGCGGTCCTTCTGAAGCTTTACATCTACGGTTATCTCAATCGGGTGCAGTCCAGTCGCCGCCTGGAACGTGAGGCGTGCCGCAATGTCGAGGTGATGTGGCTGATCGGCCGCCTGGCTCCCGATCACAAGACGATCGCCGATTTCCGGAAGGACAATGGCGCGGCGATCCGGAAGGTTTGCGCGAAGTTCGTTGCACTATGCCGGCAAATGGGCCTGTTGCAGACCCCAGGCGTCGCGATTGACGGCAGCAAGTTCAAGGCGGTGAACAACCGCGACCGCAACTTCACGCATGCCAAGATGGCGAGGCGGATGGCGCAGATCGAGGAAAGCGTCGGTCGATACCTGCGTCAACTCGATAGCGCCGATCGGCAGGAGCCTTCGGAAGCGATTACCATCAAGACGACGAGGATCAAGGAAAAGATCGCTCGACTGAAGCAGGAGATGAGCCGTCTGGAAGTGCTTGACGCGCAGATGCGCAACACGCCGGATCACCAGATATCGCTCACCGATCCGGATGCCCGTTCGATGGCCACCAGCGGACGCGGATCGGGCGTTGTCGGCTACAATGTCCAGATCGCCGTGGACACCGAACACCATCTGATTGTTACGCACGAGGTCATAAACGTCGGCAACGACCGTGGGCAGCTTGCGCGGATGTCGAAACAAGCCAAAGAAGTGCTCGAAGTGGACAAGCTCGAGGCAGTCGCCGACCGTGGCTACTTTGACGGACAGGAGATACTGGCCTGTGAACAGGCTGGCGTTGCAGTCACCTTGCCCAAGCCCATGACGTCAGGCGCGAAGGCGGAGGGCCGGTTCGGCAAACAGGACTTCGCCTATCTGCCTGAAGAGGACGTCTATCGCTGCCCGTCCGGCCAGCTGTTGCCCTATCACTACACCAACGTCGAGCATGGGATGTCGCTGCGCCGTTATTGGTCGACGGCGGCTTGCCAAAGTTGCGCGATCAAGAGCCAATGTACGCCGTCCAAGGAGCGCCGCATCACGCGCTGGGAGCATGAGCATGTGGTCGAGGAGGTCCAGCGACGGCTTGATTCCAATCCCGACGCCATGCGGACGCGACGCGAGACCGTCGAGCATCCCTTCGGCACGATCAAGGCCCGTATGGGTGCGACCCATTTCCTGATGAAGCGTCTACGGAACGTCGCCGCCGAGATGGCATTACACGTCCTTGCCTATAACCTCACACGGGTGATGAACATCGTCGGCAAAACGAGCCTGATTGCAGCCATCCGCGCCACCTGAAGCCGGAAGTACCTCCAAATGCACGACAACGGCGCGCTGTAACCACCTGGGCCGATCCGACGCGGAAACATCCGTGACCTACAACGATGGCCGACCACGGCAGCTTCCAGCTATCCGTTTCCACACAACCAAGACCCAACTCGGACATCAGAGACACTGGTTTTGACCAGATTGCTTGTGCGACATTCTTGCCAGTTTGAAGGTCTTTTGGATGAGCGTAGTGTTCTTGAGAGCGGCTTTCCGAGACGGGAGGTGCCGACGTCTCCGTCCGACGCGAATGGCAGGAATGCCATCGGCAGGCATTACACTCTCATTAAAACCGACAGTCCTTTTGTGCCGGTCTCACCGAGCGCTGGCCGTGCGCGCGGACACGCGGGTTCATTCGGGCGCAACCAGGGAGTCCTGCTCATGGTTAGAAAAACTCGTCCCGAACCAGGCGATCCGACGGCCGGCAATGGTATTCTAAGCCGCCGACTCTTTCTCGAAGGCACGATCGTTGTCGGTGCGACCGGCGCGGGCCTATCCCGCGGATCGGCAGAACCACTTACGGTGCAGCCATGGATGAAGGTGCCAGGTCGCGGATTTGAGGGCTACGGCCAGCCCTCACCGTTCGAGAGCAAGGTCGTCAAAGTCTTTCCGCCGCCCCCCAACCCGGCCGGTGTCGGCGCATCACGCACGCCGCTGCATATGCTCGAAGGAATGATCACGCCATCCGGGCTGCATTTCGAGCGTAGCCATTCCGGCGTCCCAGAAATCGATCCCGATCAACACCGGCTGTTGATCCACGGACTTGTAAAGCGCCCGCTTGTGTTTACGGTCGAAGCGCTGTCGCGCTATCCGATGCAATCGCGCATCGCGTTCATCGAGTGTGGCGGCAACAGCCAGGCGCTCAACGCGCCTCAGGCCCAGCCGCTCAATGTGGCGGCTATTCACGGCCTCTTGGGTTGCGCGGAATGGACCGGCGTGCGGTTCTCCACGTTGCTCGACGAAGCCGGCATCGAACCTGAGGCGCGCTGGGTGATCGCCGAGGGGGCTGACGCCGCCGCCATGAGCCGCAGCATCCCGCTCACCAAGGCGATGGATGATGCGCTCGTCTGTCTCTATCAGAACGGCGAGCGAGTGCGACCTTCGAACGGCTACCCGGTGCGGCTGCTGCTGCCTGGTTTCGAGGGCAACATGAACGTGAAGTGGCTGCGCCGGCTCAAGCTGATTGCCGGCCCCGCCATGACCAAAGACGAAACATCGAAATACACGATCCTGCTCAAGGATGAAAAAGCCTGGCAGTTCGTGTTCCCGATCGAAGTAAAATCCGTCATCACGCGTCCGTCGCCGGGACTCGCGCTGAGGGGACCGGGATTCTACGAGATTTCCGGGTTGGCCTGGTCGGGCAACGGCAGCATCCGGCGGGTCGACGTGTCGGCTGACGGCGGACGAAGCTGGGCGCCCGCAGCTTTGCAGGGCCCGATCCTACCAAAGGCGCCCGTGCGTTTCCGCGCGGCGTGGCAATGGAATGGCGGTCCCGCCGTGCTGCAGAGTCGCGCCACCGACGACACGGGCATGGTGCAGCCAACACGCGCGCTGTTCGCCGACGAGCGCGGCTTGCGTGGGGTCTACCACTACAATGCCATCGCAAGCTGGCGCATCGACGAGATGGGGGAGGCCAGCAATGTTTACGCTTAAACCCATTGCAGTAGTCTGCGTATCTATGCTGACCATTGCACCGGCGGCCCTCGCCCAGGCCCCGCAGTTCGGGCAACCGATCGCGCCCGCCGATATCGCAGCGTGGGACATCAGCATCGGACCCGATGGCGCAGGTCTGCCGCCTGGTCGTGGCACCGCAATGGAGGGGGAAGCCATCTATGTCGCGAAATGTCAGGCCTGTCACGGCGAGAAGGGAATCAGCCCCAGTGTCCCGCTCGCTGGAGCGCTCGTCGGCGGCATTGGCACACTGGCGCCGGACAAAACACCGATAAAGACTGTGGGAAGTTTCTGGCCCTATGCAACAACGCTGTTCGACTACATCCGCCGCGCAATGCCATTCCAAGAGTCGAAATCGCTCACCGCGGACGAAATCTACGCGGTATCGGCTTATATCCTCAATCTCAACGGGATCGTCGGATCGAACGATGTGATCGACGCACAGTCGCTGCCCAAGGTGAAAATGCCGAACCGGGACGGGTTCATCCCGTTCCCGCGCAATCCGAAGTAAGGGGGCCGGACATTGGTCCGCTTCCGTGAAGTTTGAGACATGCCGGGCGGTCTGACGACGTCCGTTCACAGGTGTTGAACGGAAGATCACGGCACGCGGCCAAAGGGACGCGATTGACCTGAGCTGACCTCGCCCATCGGTGACGATTCCGACGACCTCTACGCGCTTAAGTGAACGATTTTGGCACGCATGACCTTGAACAAACCCCTCCAGCGGTCGAGATGCTGGCCTACACGCTACGTGCATGCTGGAATGCGCGGTGATCTTCCGGCACTCAAGGTGGCGCCCCTGCGTGATCGGGTACGCGGAGATCGCGACGCGGCTTGCATCTCGACCCGATGCGGACGCTAGGATGATATTCCTAGCGCATGTGGATCGATGAGTATGCCGGCGGGCCATACCAGAAGGTCGCCGCGAAGGCGCGGGCGTCTTTGGAACATTCCGCCGATCTCTACGCCACGCCGGCTCGCGAAACAGAGCTGATTGCGATCTTCAAGGAAGCCACCCGGCTCGAGGCAGGCTTCTGGGAGATGAGCTGGCGCGTGGGCCAGCGTGTTGAATCACCATCAGCAATCGTCAATCTCAAGCCCATAGGTCAAAGACTCAAATTCCGTCTTAGCGTTCCTCGATGCTATTGCGAGCCTCGTGGTCGTTTGTCCAGATTTCTAGGTTTGGGCGCCGATGTCGCCTTCTGGCCCATCGCTGCCGCCGACGCGGTAGCGCCACACGTCCGGTCGCAGGGAGAGACCGGAAGTTTTGAGCCGGGCGCTACGCCCACGCTTTTTGGACCCTAAGCCGACAACGCAGCAGAGCCGCCATGTCACCGGTCTGTGGAAGGCCCGACATTGTAGGATGGTGGCCTTCACGCCCGATCTTGCCCCTAGGCCGAGGCCGAAGATTGCTGCGATTGCAAACACGTCAGGTACTCGGCCATATCCGACGTAGCGCAGCAGTGATATTTTTATCGAGAGCGGGCCCTTTCTCCTGCACATTACCTCGGCCCGAAGTTCGGCCCCCGGAAGTAACCCTAAGGTTCTCGAGGCGGTCCCGATGCCTACGAATCGCCGCAACTTGTTGTTGGCGGGATGCTGCGCCGCCTCCGCTCCGCTGCTTTGGGGCATTACCACTCGGCTCAGGGCCGAAGAGCGCGATCCGCCGCCAGAGACCACTACGCTGCGCCTCGCGAAGAGCCCAAGCCTTTGCATCGCGCCTGTCTACGTCGTCAGAGACCTGCTGAACGCCGAGGGGTTCACAAACGTCGTTCACGTCGAAACCGGGTTCGTAGGTAACGGCTCCGCACAAGACAAAGCGATCTGGAGAAGCAGCGATGTCGACTTCAACCTGAATTTCTCTGGGCCGCTCCTTCTTGA
>NZ_JCAMOQ010000039.1:0-84350 GCF_059512365.1 Bradyrhizobium sp. Ses1 | reverse complement strand
TGTGGTCCTACCCCCGTGCTTTTTGTTGCACGGGACCCACGGGTGCAACCGGCACCCGGCTTTCCCTGCGCCCTCTGCTCTCGAGGAGGGCGGAAAAGTGACGCAAAGCTCGGGCAGTTCGTGCCGCGAGAATGCAGGCTCACATCCTCTCCGCTGTTTGACATTTGAATCCGGATCTCACCCCGCGTCGTCCCGGCGTGCGCCGGGACGACGCCACGCCTGTCACTTGTCCGGTGGCGGTTGATCGTTCGCCGCGCCGCGGCTGGCCATCAGCCCCAGCGCCAGCCCTCCGATTGCCACAATCGGGACCAGCCGTTTCACGCCGATGGTGCGGACGAGTTGCAGGCCGGTTGCGATCATTGCGGGGTTGGTGAGGAGGGATTGGCGTGCCGCGCGGGCCATCTCCTCGGCGCGCAGCCGCATCTGCCGCTTGCGTGCGACGTAGAGAGCGGCGGCAATCAGCGCGACCACGACGAAGAGCGCGGCGCAGGCAAGGCAGGCCCAGATCGGCCCATAGGTCTGCTGCACCCAGACGAAGAATGCTGCACAGATGAAGCCGAGCGCAATGAGCGCAGTTGCGGCGATCACGACCGCAAGCGACGTCAGCCGCATGGCGTTGCCGGCCTGCTCCCTGACATCACTGACCAGTCGCTGCAGCATGGGGGACGCGTCCGCCGCTACCTTCGCCAGGCGATGCCGATCAGGAAGCCGAGGCCGAGCGCCAGGCCGACGGTCGCCAGCGGGCGCTGGGTGATGGCGTCCTCCAGCGTCTCCTCGATCGAGGAGTACGCGTCCTGCGCGGCGTCCATCATCGCGCTGCCGCGCTCCGACACATCGCCGACAGCGGATTCGGCGCGGTCGCGTGCCTGGTCGTAGCCGCGGCGTGCCTGTTTTCTGGCGCTGCCGGCGAACGAGTTGAGCGCCTCGGTGATTTGGTCGGTCAGCGCGGCGATGTCGTCCTTCACGTTGGCGACATCCTTCTGCAGGCGTTCATAGGTTGCTTTGTCTGTCATGTTCTTCAATCCGAAATCGCTTGTCGCCGACATCGAACAGCTCCCGAACCAATGTTGCTTCTTGGCAAAACGCGGCGTCGGGAACTAAGTTCCCGAGCCAAAATTGAGTTCACTCCTCCGGCAGATGCGGCGAATTGACCGGCATCAGATGCTCCTTGAGGATCAGCGCGACGATCAGAAGTGGGGAGGCCAGGAACGCGCCCATCGGGCCCCACAGCCAGGTCCAGAACGCCAGTGCGATGAAAATGGCGAGCGCATTCAGGGCAAGTCTTCGGCCGACGATGGTCGGGGTGATGAAATGCCCCTCGAGGAAGGTCAGCACCGCAAAGCAAGCCGGCGCGATCAATCCGGCGCTGATGGTCGGGAAGCTGACGAGCCCGACCAGCACCAGCACCACGAACATCGCAACCGGCCCGATGATCGGGATGAAGTTCAGCGTGGCGGCGAGCGCGCCGAGAGCTGCCGGGGTGGGCATGCCGGTGACGGCGCAGATGAGTCCGGTCCCGATCCCGACGCCGATATTGATCATGGTCACCAGGAGCAGGTAATTGCCGAGGTGCCCCTCGATCTCGTTCAGGATCCGCAAGGTTCGGAGCCGCCAATCGCGATCGCCGAAAGCCATGACGAGCGTCCGCCGCAGGTCCTTCCAGCTTGCGATGAACAGGATCAGGGTGGCGATGAACAGCAGGAATTCGGCAAAGGTCGGCGAGAGGAATTCGAGCGTCGGCTGCACCCATTCGAATTTCGGCAACTGCAAGGGGGCAAGCGTCCCGGAGCCACCGATCATGGTCTGCAATTCCTGCCACAGCCCGAGCGGCCGGTCGAAGATGTGCATCTTCTCCTTCAGTGTCGCTGCGAGCTCTGGCAGCCGGGCGCTCCACTCGATTGCCGGAGCGGAGATGAGCCCGATAGTGAAAGTAGCGGCAGCGCTGACGGCGGCGACGATCAGCACTGCGCCGATCGCGCGGGGCACGCGGTAGCGTTCGAGGAAGCTTGCCGCCGGCGACAGCATGGTGCCGACGATGAAGGCCATCGTGATCGGCAGGAAGAACGCCTTGGCCAGATAGAGTACCGCGACGATGGCGATGACCAGGAGCCCGACCAGCGACAGGGCGACAAGCTCGGTGCGGCGGATGACCGGCGGCAGCTCGGCGTGGCCATTGGGTGCGGGCGTGCCTTCGGCGCCATTGGACAGGAGACGCTCACTGGGAAGGACATGCACGCTGGTTCTCTCCCGCGACGGGCGCGTATCAATTGTGACGCAAACTCCGGGCCGGCCGTCAGGTTCCATCGCGCGATCGTGAGCGCTTGTGTCCTTGACTGGTGCGCCTCTGCCACGGCCGCGCCGGAACCGCGAAGCGATGGCGCGCGTTTGGTTGGGGCAGAGCATCAGCGTGATGCGTATCCAATGGGGCAGCACATGACACCGTCATCCGCTCTATTCCGCCGATCGTCGCGCGCGGCTAACGCGCTTGTCTTCGCCGCCAGCCTGCTGGTGACGCCAATCGCGCTCTCAACCTCGGCAGGTGCCCAGTCGCTGGGCTATGCACCCATCCGGCAGAGCGCGTTTCCGTCCGATGCGGCGTTGACGCCCGAGGCAAGGGATGCGGAAGCCGGCGTGCTGCCGGAGCGGCTGCGCCGTGCGGTGGTGCCGTTCGCGACCAGCGAAGCGGCGGGCACCGTCATCATCGATACCGGCAACACCGCGCTCTACTATGTGCTCGGGCAGGGCCGCGCGATCCGCTACGGCGTCGGCGTCGGCCGCGAAGGCTTCACCTGGTCGGGCGTGCAGAGCATCAGCCGCAAGGCGGAATGGCCGGACTGGTATCCGCCGGCCGAGATGATCAAGCGCCAGCCCTATCTGCCGCGGTTCATCGCCGGCGGTCCCGGCAATCCGCTCGGCGCGCGCGCGATGTATCTCGGCTCGAGCGAATACCGCATCCACGGCACCAACGATCCCTCGACCATCGGCAAGTTCGTCTCTTCCGGCTGCATCCGCATGACCAATGAGGACGTCACCGATCTGTTTGGCCGCGTCAATGTCGGCACCAAGGTCGTGGTGCTGCCCAAGAACGCGCCGGTGCTGGCCCGCGGTTCGGATACCAGGACCACGATCAGCGTGCGCCCGGCGCCGCCGCGTCCGCAAGCCGCGGCGACCACGCTGCCACCGGGCCAACAGGCGATACGACTGAACGTGTCGTCGGTGAATTGAGGTGAGGATGGCCCCAATCCCGCATTGGCGATGGATATTCGGCGCGACGGCGCTCTCGCTTGCCGTCGCCGCGCCGGCGGCGCAGGCCCAGGATTTCTTCTCGCTCCTGTTCGGCGGCTTCGGCCGGCCTCCGATGATCCGACCGCCGTTCGAGGACGGCCCGCCCGCCGTGCAGCAACGGGTTTGGCGGCCGCGATCGTATGACCGCAGCTACGACCACGCCGATAGCATCGGGGGACGAGCGTTTTGCGTGCGTACCTGTGACGGACGTTACTTCCCGCTGCCGGACTCCGACAATGCCAGCCGCGCGCAGAGCTGCAATAGTTTCTGCCCGGCGAGCGAGACCAAGCTGGTCTATGGCAGCAGCATCGACAGCGCCGAGACGGAGGACGGAAAGGCCTATTCGGAACTGCCGAACGCGTTCCGTTATCGAAACGAGCTCGTGGCGGGGTGCACCTGCAATGGCAAGGATCCCGGCGGGCTGGCGCAAATCAAGATCGAGGATGATCCCACGCTGCGCAAGGGTGACATCGTCGCCGGCGAGAACGGCCTGATGGTCGCGGGCCGTCCCGACAAGCGCGGCGCCTCGCTGCAGTTCTCGCCCGCGCCCGACCGCATCCGCGCCAAATATGGGCGCGTGCCGGTCATGGCGCGGGAGTAAGCAGAACTAAGCGGCGCGGATCTTGCCGAGGAAATCGGTGACCTGGTCGCCGAGCCCGCGGCTTTGCGTCTCCAGCGTCTCCGAGGCGAGGCGAACGTCCTCGGCGGCGCCGGCCGCGGAGTCCGCATCGGCCTTCACGCCGGTGATGTTCTCGGACACGTTCTTGGTGCCCTGGGCGGCGAATTGCGTGCTGCGCGTGATCTCCTGGGTCGCGGCGCCCTGTTCCTGCACCGCGGCGGCAATCGCCGTCGCGACCTCGTTGACCTCGCCGATGATGCTGCCGATGCCCTTGATGGCGTCGAAGGCCTCGCCCGCGACCTTCTGGATGTCGGCGATCTGCTCGGAAATCTCCTCCGTCGCCTTCGCGGTCTGGCTCGCCAGCGACTTGACCTCGGAGGCAACCACGGCGAAGCCGCGTCCGGCCTCGCCGGCGCGGGCGGCCTCGATGGTGGCGTTCAGCGCCAGCAAGTTGGTCTGCGCCGCGATGGTGTTGATGAGGCCGATCACCTCGCCGATGCGGCCGGCGGATTTCGCCAGTCCCTGCACGGTCCCGTCGGTGTTGCGGGCCTGGCTGACCGCGCGGCTGGCGATACCGGCTGCATGCGCCGCCTGCTGGCTGATGTCGTTGATCGAGGCGCTCAATTCCTCGGAAGCCGCCGCGACCGTCTCCACGCTCATCGACGCCTCGCCGGACGCCTTTTCGGCGACCTCGACCCGTGCATTGGTCTGGCGCGACACGGCGGAAAGGTTGGCCGACGTCGCCCGCATCTTGCCGGAGGCATCGCCGAGCTGTTCGAGCGTCTGGCGCACCAGATGCTCGAACTCGCCGACATGGTTCTCGATCGCCTGCTGGCGGGCGGCCGCGCCGGCATTGCGCTCGCGCTCCTGCGCTTCGATGCGAAGCTTGTCCTTCGCCTGCTGCTTGAAGGTTTCGAGCGCACCGGCAAGCGCGCCGATCTCGTCCTTGCGCCCGCCATAGCCACTATCGACGTCGAGGTCGCCGGAGGCGACTTTCAGCATGGCATCGCGGATGTTGTGCAGCGGCCTGATGACGCGGCGGCCGATCGCGATCATGGCGCCGACGGTGAGCGCGATCGCACCGGCGAGCAGCGCAAGCTGTGTAATCAGCGAGCGCTGCGCCAGGGCGTATTGGGCTGCGGCGTGATCCTTTGCCGCATCGAGCGCTGCTTCAGCGACCGCCACCGCCGTCCCCATCCGGCCGACGGTGACCGGGCTCCACTGGTTCGCCGTCATCTCGGGCTTCTCGCCATTGGCCAGCGCCGCCACCAGCCGGTCGCGCAGACTTTGATACTCCGGCTCGAAATAAGCGGTCTTGGAGGCGGGGATCGCGGCCGCAAGCATCGGCGGCAATTGCATGCCTGAGGTCGACACCTCGAGCGCCTTCCAGGCGGCATCGATGCCGCCGACGAATTTGGTATAACGGAGGCGGGTTTCCGGCGCGATACGGCCTGCACCAAGTGCGTCCGATACCAGCGCGGAGGCTTCGCCGGCGGTGTTGCGCAACAGCCAGGCGGTCTGCTTGATGTTGAGCAATTGGTCGATCACGGCGTCCTGATGATTGACATCGGCGGCAAGCGTTCCCGACAATTTGTCGAGCACATCGAGCAGCGCCAGCGTCGTCGCCTGATACTCCTTCGCCAGTTCGGCGCGGCGCGCTTCCTTCGGCTTGGCCATCTCCTGCCAGAATTCCTTCTGCTCGGCCGTCAGCAGCGAGAACAGCCGTTCGAACTCCGCCACCAGGGTGGTCTGCTCGGGGAAGTCCATGGTCTTGAGCCGGGCGAGCCCGTTCGCCATCGCCAGCATTTCGGCATCGCGGAGATCGCGGAGGTACTTCTCGATTCCGCTGTCCAGCGGAGATGCGCCGATCAGAAGGCGGTTGGTGGAGGAACGATCGGTCCGCAGGCTGTGCATCGCCTTGAAAAGATTGGCTGAGACATCGGCAATCGTCGAAATCCGGCCCGCCACCTGCAGCCGGCCCCAGCTATCCCACGCATTCAGCGAGAAACCGACGATGATGCAAAATGCAGTGCTCAGGATAACGATTTTCAGCAACGCGGATACAGAAAGGCGATTCAGCATGTGGCTCCCCCAGAGCTGTCGCCATCTGGAACAAGAAGGGTAAAAATTTCCGGAAGCGCTATTGCCGTATATCTACGGAGCTTGCTGAAATAACTGAGCTTTTCTCAAGGGAAGTCGGGTTCCCCACCTGGAACTTCGCGGGCATCTGGCAGTTAAGAGAAGACTAACACGCCATTCACGACGTCCCCGGGGGGCCGCATGCTCGTCAGCATACTCGTCACGTTTCTGGTCGTTATCCTCGTCCTTTACCTGATCAACCTGCTGCCGCTTGATGCGCGCGCCAAGCAGATCGCGCGTGTCGTCGTCATCATCCTGGGTGTGATCTCGCTGTTGAAATACATCGCGGTGTTCTGAGAATGCCCCGAGCAAAAAGCCCCGGCGTTGGCCGGGGCTTTTGCGGCGAGAGCCTGGAGCTTCGGTTCTGATTGAATCAGAGTCGAAGCTCTAGATTCTTGTTTTGACCCGCTTTCTTCACGCGAACCGGTCTCCACTTCGCTCGAAACGCCCTATCGCAGGCTCCGGAACCAGTCGTCCACATCCTTGTGGATCTGGTCCTTGGCGAAGCCGTAGCGCTGCTGCAGCTTGCCTTCGAGCTGCTCGCGGCGGCCTTCGATCACGTTGAGATCGTCATCGGTGAGCTTGCCCCATTTCTCCTTGGCGGCGCCCTTGAACTGCTTCCAGTTGCCCTCGATCCGGTTCCAATCCATTGCCATCTCTCCGATGCTTCAGTTGAGATGGCGTTGAAACGGATTTGATGCCGCACGGGTTCCCTGAAATCGTGCGGCATCGTGACGTGCAACCTTGTGAGTCAGATCAGCCGGCGGCCTTCGCTTCGCGGCGGCGGGCGGTGAGGATGAATTCGGTGTAGCCGTTCGGCTGCTCGCGGCCCTTGAAGATCAGGTCGCAGGCGGCCTTGAAGGCGACGCCGTCGAAGGAGGGCGCCATCGGCCTGTAGAGCGGATCGCCCTTGTTCTGGCCGTCCACGACCACAGCCATGCGCTTCAGCGACTCCATCACCTGATCCCTGGTGATGACGCCCTGGTGCAGCCAGTTCGCCAGATGCTGGCTCGAGATGCGCAAGGTGGCGCGGTCTTCCATCAGGCCGACGTCGTGAATGTCAGGCACCTTGGAGCAGCCGACGCCCTGGTCGATCCAGCGCACGACATAGCCCAGGATGCCCTGGCAGTTGTTGTCGATCTCCTGCTTGACGTCATCCGGCGCCCAGTTCGACTGCGACACCGGAATGGTGAGGATATCGGAGAGCTTTGCGCGCGGGCCGCCCTTGGCCAGCTCCTGCTGGCGCGCGATCACGTTGACCTGGTGATAGTGCAGCGCGTGCAGCGTCGCGGCGGTCGGCGAGGGCACCCAGGCGGTGGTGGCGCCGGCCTGCGGATGGCCGATCTTCTGCGCCAGCATGTCGGCCATCTTGTCGGGCGCCGCCCACATGCCCTTGCCGATCTGCGCATGGCCGGGCAGGCCGTCGACGAGGCCGGTGTCGACATTCCAATCCTCATAGGCCTTGATCCAGGGCTGCGCCTTCATGTCGTTTTTGCGGATCATCGGACCCGCTTCCATCGAGGTGTGGATCTCGTCGCCGGTGCGGTCGAGGAAGCCGGTGTTGATGAACATCACGCGCTTGGCCGCATTCTGGATGCAGGCCTTGAGGTTGACGGTGGTGCGGCGCTCCTCGTCCATGATGCCGACCTTGAGCGTGTTCTCCGGCAGCGAAAGCAGTTTCTCGACCTCGCCGAACAATTCGCAGGTCAGCGCGATCTCGTCGGGGCCGTGCATCTTCGGCTTGACGATATAGACTGAGCCGGTGCGGCTGTTCTTGATCTTCGACTTGCCCTTGAGATCATGGATAGCGAGCAGGCCGGAGACAGCGGCATCGAGGAT
Source organism: Bradyrhizobium sp. Ses1 (assembly GCF_059512365.1). NCBI lineage: Bacteria > Pseudomonadati > Pseudomonadota > Alphaproteobacteria > Hyphomicrobiales > Nitrobacteraceae > Bradyrhizobium > Bradyrhizobium sp. Ses1. Next base: position 76,468 of record NZ_JCAMOQ010000039.1, on the reverse strand, counting down.
CCCTTCCGGAATTTCCTCGCCCTTTGCATCGAGCACGGCGTCGGTGAACATGTGATGGCCGACATTGCGCATCAGGAGCAGGCTGCGGCCGTGTAGCGTGAGATCCTTGCCGTCGGGCGTCTTGTAGACGCGGTCGGCATTGAGCGAGCGCGTCAACGTCTTGCCGCCCTTCTCGAAATCGGCCGATAGCGTGCCGGTCATCAGACCAAGCGTGTTGCGATAGACCAGCACCTTGTCCTCGGCATCGACAGCCGCGACGCTGTCTTCCATGTCGAGGATGGTGGAGACCGCCGCCTCCAGGATCATGTCGGCGACCCCTGCCGGATCGTCCTTGCCGATCGGATGATTGCGGTCGATCGTGACGTCGATGTGCAGGCCGTTGTTGACGAGCAGCACGGCGCTCGGCGCGGCCGCATCGCCCTGATAGCCCGCGAACTGCGCGGCTGACTTCAGTGCGGTGGTGCTGCCGTTCTTCAGCTTCACCGCGAGCTTGCCGCCGCTGACGCTGTAGGAGGTGACATCGGCATGGCTTCCGGTCGCGAGCGGAGCGGCCGAATCCAGGAACGCCTTGGCCTTCGCGATCACCTTGTCGCCGCGCGCCTTGTTGTAGCCCCGGCCAGCTTCGCTCGGGTCGTGTGGGATCGCGTCGGTGCCGTAGAAGGCGTCATAGAGGCTGCCCCAGCGCGCATTCGCCGCATTCAGCGCATAGCGCGCATTGGTCAGGGGCACCACGAGCTGCGGACCGCAGATCTTGCCGATCTCTTCGTCGACATTGGCGGTCTCGACCTGCCTGGTCGGCGGCTCCGGGAGCAGATAGCCGATTTCCTTCAGGAAAGCGGTATAGGCGTCGATGTCGAACGCCTTGCCCTTGTGCGCGCGGTGCCAATCGTCGATCTTGGCCTGCAGCGTGTCGCGGAAGGCAAGCAATTCGCGGTTTTTCGGCCCCAGTTTTGCGATGATGGCGGCAAGCCCGGCCCAGAAGGCGTCGGGCGCGATCCCGGTATTGGGGGTCGCCTCGTTGGCGATGAAATCGAACAGGACAGGGGCGATCTTCAATCCGTGGGCTTCGACACGCGTCATGTTGGGCTTTCCAAGAGAAATGGCGGCTACGTACTGTTTTCGGAACGAAAACAGCAAAAAACACGCCAAAAGGCGGGCGGTTCAACGCCCTTTTAACGCTAAAGCCGCGGCCATGAGAAGGCCCCCTGCGGGGCTTGGTGTCCTACCAAAGGAGCGGGCCAGGCCGCCTAAAACATGATGCGATGGGATGGGTAGGCGTCGCGTCGCAGGTGCCCACCTCTCCCCGACGGGGAGAGGTCGATTTGCGCAGCAAATCGGGTGAGGGGCCGCAGCTCTAACGAGGGACCGTAACCCCTCACCCGGCGCTTCGCGCCGACCTCTCCCGTTGGGAGAGGTGGGAGTTTGTGGTCACCACCGAATACAAGCAATAAAGCATCCCGCTCTAAATATTCGCGGCGAGGTCGGCGACTTCCTCGAACAGGATGCCGGTCTGGGCCAGCATCCTTTCGATCTCGTCGACGGCGTCGGCGACTGTCCGGCGCGAGGTATCGATCGTCAGTTCGTTGCCCGCCGGCGGCTCGTAATCATTGGTGATGCCGGTGAAGGAGGGCAGGCCGCCGGCGCGGGCCTTGGCGTAATGGCCCTTGGGATCGCGACTTTCGCAGATTTCCGCAGGCGTCGCGACATAGATCTCGCGGAACGCGCTGTCGGCGATGCGGCGCGCCGCAGCTCGGTCGGAGGCTGCGGGTGAGACCGCGGCGACGATCGCGATATGGCCGTTGCGCGCAAGATGCGTGGCGATCTCCGCGAGACGGCGGATATTTTCGCTGCGATCGGCGTGCGAGAAGCCGAGATCGCTGTTGAGGCCGGCCCGCAAGGTGTCGCCGTCGAGCAGGATCGGCGAGCCGCCGTTGGTGAACAGCCGCCGCTCCAGCGCGAGCGCCAATGTCGATTTGCCGGAACCGGGCAACCCCGTGAACCAGAGCACGGCGCCGCCGTGACGATAGCGGGCCGAACGCTCGTCGGCGCGCAAGGCGGACTCAACCGGCACGATATCGACCGGCACAGCGCGCTGGCCGGCATCGACCGACAGCACGAGGCCGCCGCCGGCGATGCGCCCGTTCACCTCGATCACCAGCCGCCCGGTCCGCGGGCTTTCGCTGTAAGGATCGGCGGCAATCGGCTGCGCCAGCGAGATGTCGATCTCGCCGACATGGTTGCGCGCGATCGAATTGGTTTCCTCGTTGGAGAGCGCGCCGGGATCAACCGCCTTGTCGATCGCGACCACGCTCGCGCGGGTCTCGCGGGTGCCGAGCCGGATCAGGATCTGGTCGCCCTTCGACAATGGCTTGTCGTGCAGCCAGAAGATCCGGGCATGGATGCGGCGGGTGTCGCGCGGGCTCTGGCCGACATGGCCGATGACGTCGCCGCGCTCGATGAAGAGTTCGCGATCGAGCGTGATGCCGACCGAGCGGCCGGCCGTTTGCGGCCCTTGAAGCGGCGTGACCGGCCAGCTCTCGACCGTCTTGATCTTGGCGATCTTGCCGGCCGGCATGATCACGATCTCGTCGCCGGCCTTCAGGCTGCCGGATTCGATGCGGCCGGCGACGATGCGGCGGTCGTCGAATTTGTAGATCGCCTGCACCGGCAGCCGCGGCGGCAAGGTTTCCGCCGGCCGCGCCGGCTCCAGTTCGTCCAGCGCCTCAACGACGCTCGGCCCCTTGTACCAGGCGATCCGCGCCGTGTGCTCGGCGACGCCATCGCCGTCGCGCGCGGAGATCGGGATCACCGCGGATGGCTTGACGCCAAGACCGGTCAGGTGCGCCGATATCTCGTCGCTGATTTCGCCGAAGCGCTCGGCACTGAAATCGACCCGATCCATCTTGTTGACGACGACCGCGACCTGCTTGATGCCGAGCAGATGCAGCAGATAGCCGTGCCGCCGCGTCTGGTCGCGCACGCCCTCCAGCGCGTCGATGATCAGCACAGCGCCGTCGGCCTGCGAGGCGCCGGTGATCATGTTGCGGAGGAATTCGGCGTGGCCGGGCGCGTCGATCAGCACCACGTCGCGCGAGCGGGTGCGGAAGCGGATCTGCGTGGTGTCGATGGTGATGCCCTGGTCGCGCTCGGTCTGCAGCGCATCCAACAGGAACGACCATTCGAACGGCATGCCGCGCCGCGCGCTGACGGCCTTCAGCATTTCGAGCTTGCCGTCGGGCAAGCTGCCGGTCTCGTGCAAGAGGCGGCCGACGAGGGTGGATTTGCCATGATCGACATGGCCGACGATGACGATACGGACTTGCGGACGCGTGGTGCCGTTCGGTGTCGCGGAGATCGCGCTGGGAAGAACCATGTTCATCGAAAACGCCTTAAGCTCGCTTCTCAGAGATAACCGGCGACACGCAGCCGCTCGAACGCATCCTCGGTCTCGTGATCGAGTGCGCGGCCCGCGCGTTCCGGCACCTTGGTGTCTTCGAGCTCGGCCAGGATCTCATCGATGTTTGACGCGGTCGACGCGACGGGGAAGGTGATGTCGGCATCGCCAAGCGAACGATAGCGCTTGCCGTCCTTTGCCAGATAAAGCGGGATGATCGGGATGTTCTCGCGCCTTGTGTAGGCCCAGATGTCGGCTTCGGTCCAATGCAGGATCGGGTGGATGCGCAGATGCGCGCCCTGCGGCGGGGAGGCGTTGAAATGATCCCAGAATTCCGGCGGCTGGTCGCGCACGTCCCATTCGCCCTCGAGCCCCCGCGGCGAGAACACGCGCTCCTTGGCGCGCGTGGCCTCTTCGTCGCGGCGGATGCCGGCGATCAATCCGTCAAAGCCGTGTTTGACCAGCGCGAGCTTCAGGCCCTCCGTCTTGCGTGCAGCGGAGCGCGCCGCGGGCGGCAGCGTGGGATCGACACTATCGATCGGCGGGCAGGGTTCGACGCGGAGGTCGAGATCCCATTCCTTCGCGTAGCGATCGCGGAAGGCATACATCTCCGGAAATTTCTTGCCGGTATCGACATGCATGGCAGGAAAGGGCACGCGGCCGAAGAAGGCCTTGCGCGCGAGCCAGATCATCACGTTGGAGTCCTTGCCGAGCGACCAGAGCAGCGCGAGCTTCTTCAGCCGCGCGAACGCCTCGCGCAGAATGTAGATGCTTTGCGCCTCGAGTTCGTCGAGATGATCCATGGAAGGCGCTGTCGCGGGTTCTTCGATGAGGATTTTCCGCGGCACCTTTATTCCCTCTTTGGGCTCAGAAGCGCGCAAGCGTGCTTTGCCGGATTCATTGTCGAGAAGATGCATCTCTGTGCCTTGGCCTTTGGAGGCGAAAATTCTATAGTTGCGATGCAATAGAGAAGAAATAAATTTCTCTTTGCGGGCGCTTGCCGACACATATATAGAATAAAATTCCAGTCAACCCATAAGTTGGGGAAGCGAGTGGCGCATGCGGTTCTTGCCGGTGTTCCTGGATCTGCAAACGGGCGTGGTGCTGCTGGTCGGCGCGGGCGATCTCGTGCGCGCGAAGCTGCGTCTGCTCGCGGCCGCCGGCGCGCGCGTCCGCTGGTTTGCGACTGACGGCAATCATGATGTGAGCGGGATCGATGCGACGCGCATCGAACTCGCAACGGGCGATCCACTCGCCGCTGATCTCAGCGGCGTCATCGCGGTGCTCTGCGCGGGCGCCGGCGATGTCGGTGTTGCGCTGGCGGCGCGCGCGAGGGCTGTCGGCCTGCCCGTCAATGTGATGGACGATCTCGAGCATTCCACCTTCATCTTCCCGGCGATCGTCGATCGCGGCGATGTCGTGGTCGCCGTCGGCACCGGCGGCGCCTCGCCGGTGGTGGCGCGCCGCGTGCGCGAGCGGATCGAGGCGGTGCTGCCGGCCCGCATCGGCGATCTCGCATCCTTCATCGGCCAATTCCGCAAATCCATACATGCGCGCATCGGCGAATTCGCGCTGCGTCGCCGCTTCTGGGAGCGCATTGTCGACGGTCCGATCGGCGCGCTGGTGCTGGCCGGTCGGAGAGACGAAGCCGAGAAGGCGTTGCAGCAGATTTCCGATCCTTCCGCCTTTGCCGGCGCGACAGCGCTCGGCAAGGCCAAGGGCCATGTGACGCTGGTCGGTGCCGGACCTGGCGATCCGGATCTCCTCACCATCAAGGCACTGCGCGCGCTGCAGGACGCCGACATCGTGTTCTATGACGAATTGGTGTCACCAGAGATTCTCGACCGCGTGCGCCGCGACGCCTCGCGCATTCCGGTCGGCCGCCGCGTCGGCAAGCCCGGCATCGGCCAGGATGCCATCAACAGACTGATGATCGAGGCCGCGAAATCGGGACAGCGCGCGGTGCGGCTGAAGGGCGGCGATCCCTTCATCTTCGGCCGAGGCGGCGAAGAGATCGAAGCGCTGCGCCAAGCAGGCGTCGCCTATTCGGTGATCCCCGGCATCACGGCGGGCTTAGGTGCCGCCGCGCAATTCGAGGCGCCGCTGACCTTCCGCCACGAGGCGCTGCGCATCACCTTCCTCACCGCGCACAAGGCGCGTGACGCCGAGACTATCGACTGGTCGGCGCTAACAGACAAGAAGATGACCGTCGTGGTCTATATGGGCATGACCGCCGCGCCGACGATCCGCGCCGGCCTGTTGGCCGCTGGCCGCTCGCCACAAACGCCGGTCGGCGTGTTCGCGCGGGTGACGCGGCCGGATGCCAAGGCCGCGGTCGGAACGCTCGAACATCTGCCGTCGCTGGTCGAGAAGATCGATGGCGGCCCCGCCATCCTCGTCATCGGCGACGTCGTCTCCCACTCCGCGCCGTGGCGCCATGCCAACCTCAACCAAGTGATCTCGGACCTTTTGGAAGCTGCCGAATGACCTCTCCGCTTGAACAGAAGAAAATCAGAATTACCGGGCCTTCGGTAGTGACCGCCAACCGCACTCATGACGGCGTGGTGATCTATCGCACCCCGCAGCATGGCTGGTCGTCGCGCCTTGCGGATGCCGCCATCGTCCGCACATCCGACGATGCGCGGGCGCTGCTTGCCGAAGCGGTGGCCGATGACGTCGGCGCGATCGGTGCCTACATCGCGCCGGTCGAAATCAAGGACAATGGAGAGATTGCGCCCGGCAATCTCCGCGAACATATCCGGTCGGAAGGCCTCACCATCGAGCTTCCGGTTCCGGCTTAAGGTTCTCCCTCATGTACGCATATGACGAACTCGATCGCACGCTCCTTCACGAACGTGTCGAAGAATTCCGCGACCAGGTGAAGCGCCGGCTTTCCGGCGAACTCACCGAGGACGAATTCAAGATTCTGCGATTGCAGAACGGCGTGTACCTGCAGCTTCACGCCTATATGTTCCGCGTCGCGATCCCCTATGGCACGCTGTCAACAAAGCAATTGCGCGCGCTTGCCCATGTCGCGCGCCGCTACGACCGCGGCTACGGACATTTCACGACGCGGCAGAACATCCAGTTCAACTGGATCAAGCTCGCCGAGCTGCCGGACGCGCTCGCCGATCTTGCCGAGGTCGGCATCCACGCCATGCAGACCTCCGGCAACAACATGCGCAACGTCACCTCCGACCAGTGGGCGGGCGTTGCGCCCGGCGAGGTCGAGGATCCCCGCATCTGGTCGGAGCTGCTTCGGCAGCACACGACGCTGCATCCGGAATTCTCGTTCCTGCCGCGCAAGTTCAAGATCGCGATCACCGCGTCCGAGCACGATCGCGCCGCGATCAAGATCCACGACATCGGCCTGCGGCTGCACAAGAACGCCGATGGCGAAACCGGCTTCGAGGTGCTGGTCGGCGGCGGGCTCGGCCGCACGCCGTTCATCGCCAAGACCATCAAGCCGTTCGTACACGGCCGCGACATCCTGAGCTATGTCGAGGCGATCCTGCGCGTCTACAACCAGTACGGCCGCCGCGACAACATCTACAAGGCGCGCATCAAGATCCTCGTGCACGAGCTCGGCATCGAGAAGTTCGGCAAGGAAGTCGAGGAAGAGTGGCAGCAATTGCGCGACAGCGCGCTGACGCTCGACGACGGCGCGATCGAGGAAGTGCGCTCGCGCTTTTCCTATCCGGCCTACGAGAAGCTGCCGCACATGCCCGACGAGCTGAAGCAGGCGGCGCATGATCCGCTGTTCGAGCGCTGGCGCAAGAATTCGGTGTTTCCGCACAAGGTGCAGGGCTATTCGATCGTGACGCTGTCGCTGAAGCCGGTCGGCGGTCCGCCCGGCGATGCCACCGCCGAACAGATGGATGTGATCGCCGATCTCGCCGACCGCTATTCCTTCGGCGAGATCCGCGTCGGCCATGAGCAGAACCTGGCGCTGCCGCATGTCGCCAAGCGGGATCTGCCGGCGCTGTGGAAGGCGCTCGACAAGGCCGGGCTCGCGACGCCGAACGTGAACCTGGTCTCCGACATCATCGCCTGCCCAGGGCTCGACTACTGCTCTCTGGCGAATGCGCGCTCGATCCCGATCGCGCAGGAATTGACGCGGCGTTTTGCCAATCACGACACCGCAGGCCTGATCGGCCGGCTGCACATCAATATCTCCGGCTGCATCAACGCCTGCGGCCATCACCACGTCGGCCATATCGGCATCCTCGGTGTCGAGAAGAACGGCGAGGAATTTTATCAGATCACGATCGGCGGCCGCGCCGACGAGGGCGCCGCGCTCGGTACGCTGATCGGCCCTTCGGTGCCCTATGGCGAGGTCGCCGACGTGGTCGAGGACATCGTCGAGGCCTATCTGGCGCTGCGCTATTCCCCCGATGAACTCTTCATCGACACGGTCAAGCGGCTCGGCGTCGAACCTTTCAAGGAGCGGGTCTATGCCACTCGTTAAGAACGGAAAAATCGCAACCGACATCTACGCCCATGTCGCCGACGGCGCCGAGATCCCGGCTGATGGCGCAATCCTGGTGCCGGCGGCGCGCTTCCTTGACGATCCCGAGGCGCTGCTGCGCCGGCCCGGCAAGGTCGGCGTGGTCTGGCCGAATAACCGCGATCTCGACGAGCTCGTGCCCTATCTCGACCGGCTCGCCGCGGTCGCGCTGGTGTTTCCGTCGTTCCGCGACGGCCGCGCCTATAGCCAGGCGCGGCTGCTTCGTGAGCGCTATCGCTTCCAGGGCGAATTGCGCGCCACCGGCCAGGTGCTGCGCGACCAGTTCGTGTTCATGCTGCGCGCCGGCTTCGATGCGCTCGACGTGAAGAAGGAAAAGGATGCGGACGCCTTCGCGGAGACGGTGAAACGCTACACCGTATTCTACCAGCCGACCGGCGACGGCCGCACCACCGCGCTGAGCCGCCGCACGCAATTGCGTCATTCCGAAAGCGCCAGCCCATGAACGCGCTGGCGCCAGAGATGTCGATCGAGGCGCTGTCGGCGCTGCCGTCGGTACAGGAGCTCAATCGCGTCCTGCGCGCGGCGACGCCGTTCGAGGTCATCGAGACCGCGCTGAAGACGGTCGGCCGTGAGCGCCTGGCGCTGGTCTCGTCCTTCGGCACGGAATCGGCGGCGCTGCTCAAGGTGATGGCCGATGTCGATCCGGCTATCCCCGTGATCTTCCTCGATACCGGGTGGCTGTTCGCGGAAACGCTTGCCTATCGCGACACGCTGATCGACACGCTTGGTCTGACCGATGTTCGCTCGATCAAGCCGCTCGAGGAGACGCTTCACCGCGACGATCCCGAGCGCGATCTCTGGTTCTCCGATCCCGACGCCTGCTGCCGCATCCGCAAGGTCGAGCCGCTGACGCGCGCGCTGGCGCCGTTCGCCGCCTGGCTCAACGGGCGCAAACGCTTTCAGGGCGGCGCCCGCGCCGACATCCCCGTGGTCGAGGAAGACGGCGTGCGCCTGAAATTCAATCCCTTCGCCAACGCGACACGCGAAGAGATCGAGGCGATCTACCGCGACGGCAAGCTGCCGCCGCATCCGCTGATTGCCTCCGGATATATGTCGGTCGGCTGCATGCCCTGCACCAGCCGCACCGCGCCCGATGAGGATGCGCGCGCCGGCCGCTGGCGTGGTCGTGCCAAGACAGAATGCGGCATTCATACGATGAAGACTTCTTAGGACAATGACGCTGCCACGCCGCGAACAATGAAATGCGGTTCCGTTGACTAAAGCGCTCTTCGCCGTGAGTTATGTTCCACGTGCTCCGGTGTTGCTTCATCCGATTTGAATGGAGATAGAGATGGTCCGTCGTATCCTGCCGCTCGTCGCGGGTTTGCTGTGGGCGGGTTCGGCTTTCGCCGCCGATTACTCGCTGCTCAACGTGTCCTACGATCCGACGCGTGAGCTCTATGCTGATTTCAACAAGGCGTTTGCCGCGGCCTATCAGAAGGAGACCGGCAAGAGCGTCGAGATCAAGCAGTCGCATGGCGGCTCCGGCTCGCAGGCGCGCGCCGTGATCGACGGCCTGCAGGCCGACGTGGTCACGCTCGCGCTCGCCTACGACGTCGACGCGGTCGCGGCCAAAGGCCTGATCGCGCCGGACTGGCAGAAGCGTCTGCCGCAGAATGCCGCACCCTACACCTCGACCATCGTGTTCCTGGTGCGCAAGGGCAATCCCAAAGGCATCAAGGATTGGGACGATCTGATCAAGCCAGGCGTTGCCGTCATCACGCCGAACCCGAAGACCTCGGGCGGCGCTCGCTGGAATTATCTCGCCGCCTGGGGCTATGCACAGAAGAAGTTCGGCTCGGCCGACAAGGCCAAGAAGTTCGTCGGCGACCTCTATCAGAACGTCCCGGTGCTCGACACCGGCGCGCGTGGTTCGACCGTCACCTTCGTCGAGCGCGGCGTCGGCGACGTGCTGCTTGCCTGGGAAAACGAGGCGTTTCTGGCGCAGCGCGAGTTCGGCAAGGACAAGTTCGAGATCGTCTCGCCGCCGCTGTCGATCCTCGCCGAGCCGCCACTCGCGGTCGTCGATGCGATCGCGGACAAGAAGGGCACCAGGACGGTTGCCGAGGCCTATCTGAAATATTGGTATACCAGGGAAGGCCAGGAAATCGCCGCGCGTAATTCTTACCGTCCGCGCGATCCGGAGATTGCCAAGGAATACGAGAAATCCTTCGCCAAGGTTGAACTTTTCACCATCGACGACGTTTTCGGTGGTTGGACCAAGGCGCAGAAGGAGCACTTCGCCGAGGGCGGCATCTTCGACCAGATCTACAAGAATTGATCTGGCCGGGCCCGTGGGGGCAGAAGCAGGGGGATAGGTGAGCACAGCGGTTGCACGGCGCAGCACTTTGCCGGGGTTCGGTCTCACCATGGGACTGACCCTGACATGGCTCTCCGTTATCGTCCTGATTCCGCTCGCCGGTCTCTTTCTCAAGACGTTTGAGCTGAGTTTCGATCAGTTCTGGGGCATCGTCACCAGCCGCCGCACCCTGAGCGCGCTGAAGATTTCGTTTGGGCTTTCGTTTGCCGCGGCTTGCGTCAATCTGGTGATGGGCACGGTCATCGTCTGGGCGCTGGTGCGCTACCGCTTTCCGGGACGGCGGCTGTTCGATGCGATCGTCGATATCCCCTTCGCGCTGCCGACCGCGGTTGCCGGCGTCGCGCTGACCCAGCTCTTTGCACAGAAGGGCTGGTTGGGGGCGCCGCTTGCCGAGCTGGGCATCAAGGTCGCGTTCACGCCGATCGGCATTTTCGTTGCCATGGTCTTCATCGGCATTCCCTTCGTGGTGCGGACGGTGCAGCCGGTGCTGATCGATCTCGATCCGGAGATCGAGGAGGCCGCGGCAAGCCTCGGCGCCAACCGCTGGCACACGGTATTTCGCGTGATCCTGCCGAGCCTGATCCCGGCGCTCTTGACCGGCTTTGCGCTCGCCTTTGCCCGCGCCGTCGGCGAATATGGCTCGGTCATCTTCATCGCCGGCAATCTGCCGAATGTTTCCGAGATCGCGCCATTGTTGATCGTGATCCGGCTCTCCGAATTCCGTTATGCGGATGCCACCGCAATCGCGGTGGTCATGCTGCTGGCTTCGTTCATCATCATCTTCGCGGTCAATCGCCTGCAGCGCTGGGCGCAGACCCGCATTCCCACTCACTAGAGGGCCGGATCGATGTCGCTGCAATCGAACCTGGCTTCCTCCACCACGCAGTTGCGGGCCTATGCCCCGAAGGCCGACCTCAATGTCGCCTCGCCGCCCTCGCAGCGGGAGAAGGTGCGCCCGCACACGGCGGCCTCGAAGCGGGATCTGCGCACCGAGCCCCGGCCGATCCGCTTCCTGATCGTCGCGCTGGCGCTGCTCTTCCTCACCGTATTCGTGGTGCTGCCGCTGGTCGTGGTGTTCGCGTCGGCGTTTTCGCGCGGCATCTCGGCCTATTTCGCGGCGCTCAGCGAGCCGGAGGCGCTCTCGGCGATCCAGTTGACGCTCCTGATCGCGGCGATCTCCGTCAGCCTCAACCTCATCTTCGGCGTGATCGCGGCCTGGGCGATCTCGAAATTCGATTTCGCCGGCAAGACTTTTCTGATCACGCTGATCGACCTGCCGTTCTCGGTCAGTCCCGTGATCTCGGGCCTGGTCTTCGTGCTCTTGTTCGGTGCACAGGGTTTCTTCGGGACCTGGCTGCAGGCGCACAACATCCACATCCTGTTCGCGGTACCCGGCATTGCGCTCGCCACCATCTTCGTGACCTTCCCCTTCGTCGCGCGCGCGCTGATTCCATTGATGCAGGAGCAGGGCACGCAGGAGGAGGAAGCCGCGATCTCGCTGGGCGCGTCAGGATTGCAGACCTTCTTCCGCGTCACCTTGCCCAATATCAAATGGGGCCTGCTCTACGGCGTCCTGTTGTGTAACGCGCGCGCGATGGGCGAGTTCGGCGCGGTGTCGGTGGTCTCGGGCCATATCCGGGGCGAGACCAATACCATGCCGCTGCTGGTCGAAATCCTTTATAATGAATATCAGTTCGTGGCGTCGTTCGCGATCGCGTCGCTGCTTGCGATGCTGGCGTTGATCACGCTGGTCGTGAAGACGATCCTCGAACGGCGTCTGGACGAAGGGCAGATTGTCAGTGACGATTGAAGTCAGGAATATCGTAAAGAAGTTCGGCGATTTCGCAGCGCTCGACACTGTCAGCCTGAAGGTCGGCGACGGCGAGCTGTTGGCGCTGCTCGGGCCATCCGGCTCCGGCAAGACCACGCTGCTGCGGATCATTGCCGGCCTCGACTGGCCCGAGGCGGGCGAAGTCACGATCGACGGCGAGGATGCGCTGGGCCGCGGCGCCAGCGAGCGCCATGTCGGCTTCGTGTTCCAGCACTATGCGCTGTTCCGTCACATGACGGTGTTCGAGAACGTCGCCTTTGGCCTCCGCGTGCAGCCGCGCGCGATCCGCAAGGACGAGAAGGCGATCCGCGCCCGCGTCAAGGAGCTGCTCGATCTGGTGCAGCTCGACTGGCTGTCGGATCGCTATCCGAGCCAGCTATCCGGTGGCCAGCGCCAGCGCATCGCGCTCGCCCGTGCGCTCGCGATCGAGCCGCGCATCCTGTTGCTCGACGAGCCCTTCGGCGCGCTCGATGCCAAGGTGCGCAAGGAGCTCAGGCAATGGCTGCGCTCGCTGCATCAGGAGATCCACGTCACCTCGATCTTCGTCACCCATGACCAGGAAGAGGCGCTCGAGGTCGCCAACCGCGTGGTCGTCATGGACAAAGGCCGCATCGAGCAGATCGGCACCCCCGGCGAGGTTTATGACAATCCGGCGACGGCCTTCGTCCACGGCTTCATCGGCGAATCCATCGTGCTGCCGGTCGATGTCAGCGATGGCGCGGTCCGGCTCGGCGGCAGGCCGCTCAACATCGCCGCCAATGGTGCGGCGCCCGGCGCCTCCAAATTGTTCGTGCGCCGCCATGACATGCAGATCGGCCCGGCGGGAGGCGGATCGCTGGAAGGGGCGGTGCGCCACGTCCGCTCCTTCGGCCCGATCCAGCGTGCCGAGGTCGCGCTTGCCGACAGTGAAGGCAAGACCGTGATCGAGATCGATGCGCCGCGCGATCGGGAACTGCAGGCCGGCGAAATCATCTCGCTGGAACCCCGCCGCTACCGTATTTTCGCGGCTCACGAATAGCTGCCGTAGCCCGGGTGAAGCGGAGCGCAACCCGGGATTCGCATCCAGGCGCGAAAAGGCCCCGGATTACGCTTCGCTCCATCCGGGCTACAGGATCTCGCGGACCGCCATCGCCGCGGCAAAAAAAGCCCCCCGTTCACCATTCAGCCACGGTTGGTATGCAACAACGGCGGACCAACCTTGGGGGAATCCTTTCAGTGAAACGGACGACCGTCGCCCTCTTTGGGCTTCTGGTGCTGGGCGGCTGCGCGGCAGACACTCCACTTCCGGAACAGCCGGCCATGTATGTCAACATGGCTGCACCCGGCGCCGTCCTGGACACCCAGGCCGCCGCGACCATGATCTCGCAATATCGCCAGAACAACGGCCTCGGCGCCGTGGTGGTGGACCCTGCGCTCGTCAAGCTCGCCGAGCAGCAGTCGCAGGCCATGGCGGCGCGCAACAAGATGGACCATGACGTGAAGGCCCCGCTCGGCAAACGGCTGGAAGGCTCCGGCTATCCGGCGACGGTGGCGGTCGAAAACGTGTCCGCCGGCTATCATACGCTGGCGGAAGCGTTTTCCGGCTGGCGCGATTCGCCGCCACACAAAGCCAATATGCTCAAGGGCGGTGTCACAAAATTGGGCATTGCCGCGAGCTATGCGCCGAACACCAAGTACAAGGTGTTCTGGACGCTCATTCTCGCGTCAACCTAACTCTGCGTGATCGTCACGCCAGATCAGGCCGATTGACGCGGTCGCGAACTGCGGCCACGGTGGGCGCCATTATACACCACTGATTGACGGTCACGATGGATACTTCAGATCCTCCGCCCGCCACGACGCCCGCGCAGGCGCAGCGCGTATTGGTCCTGCAGGGCGGCGGCGCCCTTGGCTCATATCAGGCCGGAGCATTTCAGGCGCTCTGTCGCGCCGGCTTCGAGCCTGACTGGGTTGCCGGAATCTCGATCGGCGCCGTCAATGCCGCGATCATCGCCGGCAACGAGCCGGACAAGCAGGTGCCGCGCTTAAAGGAATTCTGGGAGATGGTGTCGCGTCCGGTATCCTGGAATCCGATAGCGCCCGGCGACCGCGCCCGCACTTTGTTCAACGAGACCAGCGCCGCCATCATCGCGACATTCGGCGTGCCTGGCTTCTTTGCGCCGCGGATTCCGCCTGCGCCGTTCTGGCCCATGGGCAGCGCGCAGTCGCAAAGCTATTACGACACCGCGCCCCTGAAGAAGACGCTGGAGCGGCTGGTCGATTTCGACCGCATCAACGACCTCAAGACCCGGCTTTCGGTCGGCGCCGTCGGCGTGACCTCCGGCAATTTCAGGTATTTCGACAATTACGAGTTCAAGAAGCTCGGCAAGAAGATCGGCCCCGAGCACATCATGGCCTCCGGCGCGCTGCCGCCGGGCTTTCCGGCGGTCCTGATCGAAGGCGAGCATTATTGGGATGGCGGTATCGCCTCCAACACCCCGCTCGACTTCGTGCTTGATGAGGAGACCCGCCGCGATCTCCTGATCTTCCAGGTCGATCTGTTCAGCGCCCGCGGACCGTTGCCGAATTCGCTATTGGAGGCGGCCGAGCGTGAAAAGGACATCCGCTTTTCCAGCCGCACGCGGATGAACACCGACAAGAACAGGCAGATCCACAATGCCCGCATGGCGGTGCGTGATCTCATCGGCAAGCTGCCGGATTATCTGAAGAACGATCCCTCCGTTGAATTGCTGCGGCAGGCCTCCAAGGAGAACACCGTCACGGTGGTGCACCTGATCTACCGCAGCAAGAACTATGAGACCTCGTCGAAGGATTACGACTTCTCCCATGTCGCCATGGTCGAGCATTGGGAGGCGGGCGTCCGCGACGTTCATTTGTCGATGCGTCACAAAGAATGGCTAGAACGGCCGCAGTCCGGGGAAACCATGGTGACCTACGATCTCACGGGGGACGTCGATCCGTTCCCCGCAAAGAAGGAGTGAAGCAGATATGGCTACGTTGACAGGCAAGACCGCTGTCGTGACCGGCTCGACCAGCGGCATCGGATTGGCGATTGCGCGTAAATTCGCCAGCGCGGGGGCCAATGTCGTCATCAACGGCATGGGCGTGCCGGCCGATATCGAGCGCGAGCGCTCCGGCATCGAGACCGATTTCAAGGTCAAGGCCGCCTATTCGCCGGCCGACATGACCAAGCCCGCCGAGATCGCCGAAATGATCGCGCTCGGCGAAAAGACCTTCGGCTCGGTCGACATCCTCGTCAACAATGCCGGCATCCAGTTCGTCTCTCCGATCGAGGAATTTCCGATCGAGAAGTGGGATGCGATCATCGCGATCAACCTGTCGTCGGCGTTTCATGGCATCCGCGCCGCGGTGCCGGGGATGAAGAAGCGCGGCTGGGGCCGCATCATCAACACCGCCTCCGCGCATTCGCTGGTCGCCTCGCCCTTCAAGTCGGCCTATGTCTCGGCCAAGCACGGCATCGCGGGCCTCACCAAGACAGTGGCGCTCGAGCTTGCGACCTTCAAGATCACCTGCAACTGCATCAGCCCCGGCTATGTCTGGACGCCGCTGGTCGAGCACCAGATTCCGGAGACCATGAAGGCGCGCAATATGACCAAGGAGCAGGTCATCAAGGACGTGCTGCTCGAGGCCCAGCCGACCAAGGAATTCGTCACCGCCGACCAGGTCGGCGCGCTCGCATTGTTCCTCTGCAGCGACGACGCCGCGCAGATCACCGGCTCCAACTACTCCATCGATGGCGGCTGGACCGCGGAGTAGGGCGCTTTGGTTCGGCGCGTACCTGTATGCCCCGCGATGACGGGGCATACAGTATCCGGCGGCCTCTCGGCTCAAGCACAACCGCCTCTGGAATACTGGATCGTCAGGTCAAGCCGGACGATGACAGCGGAGAGCTGTTTGAAATTTGAATCAGAACCCATCCCCGCGTCATTGCGAGCAGCTGGCCGTCTAGAGCATTTTCGGTTCTGATGGAATCAGAACCGGAGCTCTAGATTCTAGTTTTGACGCGTTTTCTTCACGCGAACCGGTGTCCACTTCGCTCGAAAACGCGCTAACCCGCGCCGACGGCTTTCTTGCGCCAGGCGAGATGGACGGCGCAGGTGCAACCGGGTGGGTGTGAGGTGACGTCGTTGGCGGGCGTGGCGACCGGTGCGGGCGCGGGCGTTGGCTGCTTCGCGTTCTGCGAGGGGATGTAGTTCAGCACGGGCGCGAGCCAGCGTTCGATCTCACCGACCGCCATGTCCTTGCGCGCGGCATAGTCCTCGACTTGGTCGCGCTCGATCTTGCCGACGCCGAAATAGAAGCTTTCGGGATGGCTGAAATAGAGGCCGGAGACCGAGGAGCCCGGCCACATCGCAAAGCTCTCCGTCAGCTTCACGCCGGCCGTGTTCTCGGCGTCAAGCAGCGCGAACAGCGTCGCCTTCTCGGTGTGGTCGGGCTGCGCGGGATAGCCGGGCGCCGGGCGGATGCCCTGATATTTCTCCAGGATCAACTCGTCCGACGAGAACGCCTCGTCGGGCGCGTAGCCCCAGAACTCCTTGCGCACGCGCTGGTGCATGCGCTCGGCGAAAGCTTCGGCGAGGCGATCGGCCAGCGCCTTGCACAGGATCGAGGAATAATCGTCATTGGCGTTCTTGAAGCGGTCGGCGACCGCGTCCTCGCCGATGCCCGCGGTGACGACGAACCCGCCGATATAGTCAGGTACGCCCGACGATACTGGCGCGATGAAGTCCGAAAGCGCGGCGTTGAAGCGGCCTTCGCGCTTCTCGAGCTGCTGGCGCAGCGTGTGGAAGGTCGCGATCTTCTTCTTGCGCGTCTCGTCGGCATAGACGGCGATGTCGTCGCCTTCGGCATTGGCGGGCCAGAAGCCGATGGTGGCGCGCGCCGTGAACCATTTCTCCGCCATGATGCGCTCAAGCATCTTCTGCGCATCATCATAGAGCGAGCGCGCGACCTCGCCGACCTTCGGATCGTCGAGGATGGCCGGGAAGCGCCCGGTCAATTCCCAGGTCTGGAAGAACGGCGTCCAGTCGATGTATTTTGCCAGTTCCGCCAGATCGTAGGCATCGAAGCTCTTGATGCCGAAGAAGGCCGGCTGCTTCGGCGGCATCTTGGCAAAATCGATCTTGACGCCATTGGCGCGGGCATCCGCAAGCTTCAGCCGTTTCTTGTCCTGCTGCGCTCGGAAATGCGCCGCGGAGATCTTTGCGTATTCGGCGCGGATATCGGCGGCATAGGCCTCGCGCTTCTCGGGCGAGAGCAGCGAGGAGGCGACGCCGACCGCGCGGCTGGCGTCATTGACGTGGACGACTGGTCCGCCCGGATAGTTCGGATCGATCTTCACGGCGGTATGGACACGGCTGGTGGTGGCGCCGCCGATCAGGAGCGGCAGGTTCAGGCCCTCGCGCTCCAGTTCGCCGGCGAGAAAGCTCATCTCGTCGAGCGAGGGCGTGATCAGGCCGGAGAGGCCGATGATATCAGCGCCTTCGGCCTTCGCGGTCTCGATGATCTTTGCCGCCGGCACCATCACGCCGAGGTCGATGACCTCGAAATTGTTACATTGCAGCACGATGCCGACGATGTTCTTGCCGATGTCGTGGACGTCGCCCTTCACGGTGGCGAGCACGATCTTGCCAGCGGCATTGCGGCCGTCGCCGGCCACGCCATTAGCGAGGTTGCGGGCCTTTTCCTCCTCCATGAATGGCATCAGATAAGCGACCGCCTGCTTCATCACGCGCGCGGACTTCACCACCTGCGGCAGGAACATCTTGCCGTCGCCGAAGAGGTCGCCGACCACGTTCATGCCGGCCATCAAGGGACCCTCGATGACGTCGAGCGGACGGGAAGATGCCTGTCGCGCCTCCTCGGTATCTTGCTCGATGAATTCGGTGATGCCGTGCACCAGTGCGTGGCTGAGCCGCTTCTCGACCGGCCATTCGCGCCAGGCGAGATCGGCTTCCTTGCTCTGCTTCTCCTTGCCGCGGAATTTTTCGGCGAGCGCCAGCAGTCGCTCGGAAGCGCCGGGATCGCGGTTGAGGATGACGTCCTCGCACACCTGCCGCAGTTCGGGATCGATGTCGTCATAGACGATCATCTGCCCGGCATTGACGATGCCCATGTCCATGCCGGCCTTGATGGCGTGATACAGGAACACCGAATGCATCGCCTCGCGTACCGGCTCGTTGCCGCGGAACGAGAACGAGAGATTGGAGACGCCGCCGGAAATATGCGCGCCGGGCAGGTTCTGGCGGATCCAGCGCGTGGCCTCGATGAAATCGACGCCGTAATTGTTGTGCTCCTCGATCCCGGTCGCGATCGCGAAGATGTTCGGATCGAAGATGATGTCCTCGGCCGGGAAATCGAGCCGGTTCACCAGGATGTCGTAGGCCCGCTTGCAGATCTCGGTCTTGCGGGCGAACGTGTCGGCTTGTCCCGTCTCGTCGAACGCCATCACCACGACGGCTGCGCCATGACGCTTGGCGATCGTGGCCTCGTGGATGAACTTCTCCTCGCCCTCCTTCATCGAGATCGAGTTCACCACAGGCTTGCCCTGGATGCATTTCAGCCCGGCCTCGATCACGGCGAATTTCGAGGAATCGACCATGACAGGCACGCGGGCGATATCGGGCTCGGCGGCGACCAGGTTGAGGAACGTCACCATCGCCTTCTCGGAATCCAGAAGGCCCTCGTCCATGTTGACGTCGATGATCTGCGCGCCATTCTCGACCTGGTCACGCGCCACCTGCAGCGCGGCCGTGTAGTCGCCCGCGGTGATCAGCTTGCGGAAGCGCGCCGATCCCGTCACGTTGGTGCGTTCGCCGATGTTCACGAAAGGAATGGCGTCGGTCAGCGCGAACGGCTCGAGGCCCGATAGCCGGAGGCGCGGCGCGATCTCAGGAACAATGCGCGGCTTGTGCGGCGCAACCGCCGCGGCAATAGCGGCGATATGGTCCGGCGTGGTGCCGCAGCAGCCGCCGACGATGTTGACGAGGCCTGCTGCTGCGAACTCGCCGATCAGCCGCGCCATATAGTCCGGCGTCTCGTCGTACTGCCCGAATTCGTTGGGCAGGCCGGCATTCGGATAGGCGCAGATGAGCGTATCGGCGACGCGGCCGATGTCTGCGATGTGGCTGCGCAGGTCCTCCGCGCCGAGCGCGCAGTTGAAGCCGATGGTGATCGGCTTGGCGTGCCGCACCGAATTCCAGAACGCTTCCGGCAACTGCCCCGAAAGCAGGCGGCCGGACTTGTCGGTGATGGTGCCCGAGATCATCACGGGCACGTCGATGCCGCGCTCTTCCGTAATCTCGGAGATCGCATACAGCGCGGCCTTGGCATTGAGCGTGTCGAAGATGGTTTCGACCAGGAGAAGATCGGCGCCGCCGTCCAGCAGGCCGTTGATCTGCTCGCCATAGGCCTTGCGCAGGTCGTCGAACGTCACCGCACGGTGGCCGGGATTGGAGACGTCCGGCGAGATCGAGGCGGTGCGGTTGGTGGGCCCCAGGGCGCCTGCGACGAAGCGCGGCCTGCCGTCCTCGGCACTGACCTTCTCGGCGGCGGCGCGCGCGAGCCTTGCGCCCTCGCGGTTGAGCTCATAGGCGAGATCCGACATGTCGTAGTCGGCTTGCGCGATCGAGGTCGAGGAGAAGGTGTTGGTCGCGACGATGTCGGCGCCGGCGCGCAGATAGGCGGCGTGGATGTCCTCGATCGCCTGCGCTTGCGTCAGGATCAGGACGTCGTTGTTGCCCCTGATGTCGCGGTGGAAATCCTTGAAGCGCTCGCCACGGAAGGCGGCCTCGTCGAATTGCAGGCCCTGGATCATGGTGCCCATGGCGCCGTCAAGCACGAGGATGCGCTCGCGCGCGGCGGCGATGAGGGCGGTACGCTTGGGAGAGACGGGTACGGTCATTTGATCAGGCAGCTTTCTTCAAGCAGCTTTTTTCAAGCGGCTTTCTTGGCGCCGTTCGGACGGATGCCGAGCAGATGGCTGATCGCGAACACGAGATCGGCGCGGTTCATGGTGTAGAAATGGAAGGTGTCGACGCCGTGTTTTGCGAGCTTCTGCACCTGGCCGGCGGCAACCGTAGCCGCCACCAGTTTGCGGGTCTCGGCATCATCATCGAGGCCGTCGAATTTCGCGGCGAACCAGTCCGGCACCGTGGTGCCGGCGCGGGTGACGAAATTGCGGGCCTGCTTGAAATTGTGCATCGGCATGATGCCCGGCACGATCGGGATCTCGATGCCGCGGGCCCGCACCCGGTCGAGGTAGCGGAAATAGAGATCGTTGTCGAAGAACACCTGGGTGATGGCGCGCGTGGCGCCGGCATCGACCTTGGCCTTCAGCGTGTCGATATCGGCGTCGAAGTTCGCGCTCTCCGGATGTTTCTCCGGATAGGCCGAGACCGACACCTCGATATCGGGATGACGCTTCTTGATGCCGGCGACCAGCTCCGGCGAGCTCTGGTAGCCGTCCGGATGGGTGTAATAGGGCGTGCCGATGCCGCCGGGCGGGTCGCCGCGCAGCGCCACGATGTGGCGGACGCCGACCTCGTGATAGCGGTCGACAATCTCGTCGATCTCGCCGCGCGAGGCGCTTACGCACGTCAGATGCGCTGCCGGCAACAGCCTGGTTTCGTTCAGGATGCGGGCGATGGTCGAATGGGTGCGCTCGCGGGTCGATCCGCCGGCGCCATAGGTCACCGAGACGAAGGTGGGCGACAGCGGCGCCAGGCGGTTGATCGTGTCCCACAGGTTACGCTCCATCTCCTCGGTCTTCGGCGGGAAGAACTCGAAGGAAATGGCGGGAGTCCTGAACGGCGGGGCAGCAACCTCGGTCATGGCTCTCACAAGCTCCACGGAACAATCGGCGACAGGCTGGGCGGTCGAGCAGGTAAGATAGGGCAAAGCGGGTCGTCCAAACAGCCCATCGACAATGGGATTTTGCCCACTTTTGATGAATCTGCTGGCTCTCGATGGCAACCTAAATTCGTAATGGGCAAGACTATGAGTTTCGCGGCTTATCGCGAAAATTCGGAAATTATAGCCATATTCTGTAAGTTTATGGGAAAGTCAGTTCCCTCCTCCGGTGTGGGCAAAGGTGAGTTATTGCGGATTAACGATATTTTGTCCCACTCTCGAAGCGGCTTCGGGTTCAGAGTGTCGCGGAGCTGATCTGCACGCGGAGGGGCTTTGTGGTTTCAATGTGTCGCCCTAGCTTGGTGCGATGATCCCGCTT
The DNA here is from genome assembly GCF_059512365.1 of Bradyrhizobium sp. Ses1. Taxonomy (NCBI): domain Bacteria; kingdom Pseudomonadati; phylum Pseudomonadota; class Alphaproteobacteria; order Hyphomicrobiales; family Nitrobacteraceae; genus Bradyrhizobium; species Bradyrhizobium sp. Ses1. The sequence continues at coordinate 55,145 of NZ_JCAMOQ010000039.1, read as the reverse complement.
TCCGTCCTAGACCTTTCGATCGTCACCACAGCCACAAAGCCTGCCGCAGCGCTGCGCAACAGCATCGATCTGGCGCGCCACGTCGATGGGCTCGGCTATATCAGGTACTGGCTCGCCGAGCACCACAACCTTGCCTCCGTCGCGAGCCCCGCGCCGGATCTGATGATTGGGCAGATCGCTGCCGTGACCAAGAACATCCGCGTCGGCTCCGGCGGCGTAATGCTGCCCAACCATGCGCCGCTGGTGGTTGCCGAGCGCTTCAAGATGCTGGAGGCGCTGTTCCCCGGTCGCATCGATCTGGGCCTCGGGCGGGCGCCCGGCACCGACGGCGCCACCGCCTATGCGCTGCGGAGCCGGCTCGACCGCCGCGAGGGCGATGATTTCCTGGAGCGGCTGCATGAACTGACGCTGTGGGAGACGCGGGATTTCCCGCCCGGCCATCCCTTCAACAATGTGGTGGCGATGCCCGACGATTCGCCGCTGCCGCCGATCTGGCTGCTCGGCTCCAGCGGCTATTCGTCCGAGCTCGCCGCGCAGGTCGGCATGGGCTTCGGCTTCGCGCATCATTTCGCGACCCATGACGCGGTCGATGCGATGACAAACTACCGCGCGCATTTCAAGCCGTCGCCCTGGCGCCAGACGCCATATGCGATCCTCGCAGTGGCGGCGGTGGCGGCCGAGACCGATGAAGAGGCGGAAAAGCTGGCGCTGTCGATGGACCTCAACCGCCTGCGCCGGGACCGCGGCCAGTATCTGCCGCTGCCGAGCGTCGAGGAGGCGCTGGCCTATCCCTATACGAACGCCGAGCGCGCTTCCATCACGCGGAACCGCGCGCGTTTCTTCGTCGGCAGCCCGGCGACGGTGATGGCAAAATTGCAGCCGCTGATCGCGGCCACCGAGGCGGATGAGCTGATGATCATCACCGCGGTGTTCGATCACGAGGCGCGGAAGAAGTCATACAGCCTGCTGGCGGACGCGTTCGGGCGTGGGAAGAAGGAGGCCGCCTGACCTTACACGGCGTCATTCCGGGGCACGCGAAGCGTGAACCCGGAATCCATCGGGAGGCTCACACAAGCGGAGAAATGGATTCCGGGCTCGATGCTGGCGCATCGCCCCGGAATGACAGGCCCCTTAATCCGCTTTTTCGCTGAACGTCGCGCGGAAAGGGTGGGCGGGATAGACGCCCACGATGCGGAATTCGCGGGAGAAGAATTTCAGCTCTTCCAGCGCAAAGGCCAGTCCGCGATCATACGGATGGCCGTCGACGTCGGCATAAAATTGCGTCGCGAAGAAATTGCCGTCGACCATGTAGCTTTCGAGCTTGGTCATGTTGACGCCGTTGGTGGCAAAGCCGCCGAGCGCCTTGTAGAGCGCGGCGGGTAAATTGCGCACCCGGAAAACAAATGTGGTGACCAGGGGGCCTGAATCCTGCTCGGCCCATTTAGCTTCGCGTGCCAGCACCACGAAGCGGGTGGTGTTGTGGGCTTCGTCCTCGATGTCCTCGGCGAGGATATCAAGGCCGTAGATGTCGGCGGCAAGGCGCGAGGCGATGGCGGCGACGCTCTTGTCGCCGCGTTCGGAGATGTCGCGCGCGCTGCCTGCGGTATCGCCGGCGACGATCGGCCTGACGCCGAGCTTGCGGATGATGCGCCGGCACTGGCCAAGCGCGTGCACATGGCTCTCCACGCTTCTGATGTCGCCGAGCTTCGTCCCCTTCACCGCCATCAACTGATGCCGGACCGGCAGGAACCATTCGCCGACGATGAAGAGGCCCGAGGCCGGCAACAGATGGTGGATGTCGGCGACGCGGCCGGCGACCGAGTTCTCGATCGGGATCATGCCGAGATCGGCCTCGCCCGAGGAAATCGCCGACAGCGCGTCCTCAAAGGTCGCGCACGGCATCGGTTCTGCGTCGGGATAGGCCTCGACGATCGCGATGTGGGAATTGGCTCCGGGCTCGCCCTGAAAGGCGATTTTCAGCTTCTTGGTCATGGCGGGGTTTTAGCAGCGGTTCAGGTTTTCGCCAGTATGCGCCGGGCGGTTTCGAGGTCGGCCGGGGTGTCGACGCCGCGCGGCACGGTGTCGACAATGGTGACGTCGATCCGCATCCCGGCCTCCAGCGCGCGGAGCTGCTCGAGTTTCTCCTGCTGTTCCAGGGGCGAGGGCGGCAGCCGCACGAAGCGCTCCAGCGCGGCGCGGCGATAGGCGTAGAGGCCGATATGATGGTAGCGCGGGCCGTCGCCGTACGGCGCGGTGGCGCGGGTGAAATAGAGCGCGCGCAGCCGCCCTGCCGTGATCGGCGAGCCGACCGCCTTCACCACGTTCGGGTTGAGGCTCTCCTCCTCAGTGTGGATCTCGGAGGCGAGGGTGGCGATATCGACTGCGCCGTCGTCGAGCGGCGGCAGCACGGCGCGGATCGTGTCGGGCGTGATGGTCGGAAAATCGCCCTGCAGGTTGACCACGATCTCGGCGTTGCCGGCAGGATCGAGCGTGGTCGCGGCCTCAAAGATGCGGTCGGAGCCTGAGGGGTGATCGGCGCGGGTCATCACCACCTCCCCACCGGCGCTCCTGACCGCCGCGGCAATCTCCGGCGTGTCGGTTGCGACCGCGACGCGGCCGATATCGGCTTCGATTGCGCGCCGCAGTACGTGCACGATCATCGGCTGGCCGGCAATGTCGAGGAGCGGCTTGCCCGGCAGCCTCGTGGCCGCCATGCGGGCGGGAATCAGCACCAAATTCCGCGGGTCGGACATCTATTCAAAACCCTGCCGGAGGCAGGAAACAGGGTGGGGACGGGACGAAAGTCGGCGCGTTTATACGGGTTGCCAGAGCGCAGGCAAACCGATATCTCCACTCTGCTCGGGGGAGGCGCGACGAGGGCTGATTCCGAGGCTTACCCCCGCGGCCGTTCGGCCCGCCTGAAGTCGACATTTTCGCCCTGGAGCCTGATCCGAAATGGACTCCTTCGAACTCAACAAGATTCTGGGTGCGATTCTCGGCACCTGCCTCATTATCCTGGTGACGAGCTTTGCCGCGCAGGCGGTGTTCACGCCCAAGCCGCTGGAGAAGCCCGGTTTCGAGATCGCGGTGAAAGAGGAGAGCAAGGGCGGACCCGCGGAAGCCGCCGCACCGTCCGAGCCGATCGAGAAACTGCTGCAGACCGCTTCTGTGGAAAAGGGCGCCGCGGCCGCCAAGAAGTGCGCGGCCTGCCATACCTTCGAGAAGGGCGGTCCGAACCGGGTCGGTCCGAATCTCTTTGGCATCGTCGGCGAGCCGAGGGGCGAGGGACGCGGGTTCAACTTCTCGGCCGCGATGAAGGCCAAGGGGGGCACCTGGACCTTCGACGACCTCAACAAGTTCCTCACCAACCCGAAGGGTTTCATCCCGGGCACCGCGATGGGTTTCGCCGGTATTCCGAAGGACAGCGAGCGCGCAGACGTGATCGCCTACCTGAACTCGCTGTCGGATCACCCCCAGCCGCTGCCGACCGCGCAGAAATAGCATTTCCCTCATGGATTCAATCGGAACGGCCAGGCATTGCCTGGCCGTTTCCGTATGGGTCGCATCTTTGTCAGCGGGACGTTTCGCCGCAGACGTGATGGCCCCCAGGCTTCCAAGATGAGGAAAAAGCAACATAATCCGCCGAAACCTTGCCCTATATTACGCACTTAGTGCGTAACCCAGGTTCACGACAGGAAGCTCCCTTTGGCCATTACCCGACGACACCTTCTGCAGACCGGCGCGGTGGCCGCGCTGACCCCCATCATGGGCGTGGCAGCCGGCATCCCGGTGATGTCGAGCGCGCAGGCGGACCCGGGAGGCACCGAGCCAGCGTGGCGCCACGCGCTGTCGCTGTTCGGCGATATCAAATATCCGGCCGGCTTCCAGCGTTTCGACTACGTCAATCCGGATGCACCGAAAGGCGGCGTCGCGCGGATTATCTCGCTCGGCACATTCGACAACTTCAACGTCGCGGTGATGGGCGTGAAAGGTTCGATCGCACCGGCCGCGATCATGATCTATGAGACGCTGATGTCGCGCTCGCAGGACGAGATCGCGACCGAATACGGCCTGCTCGCCGAAAGCGCGGCCCATCCCGACGACTACAGCTGGGTGATCTACCGGCTGCGCAAGGAGGCACGCTGGCACGACGGCAAACCGGTGACGCCGGAAGACGTCATCTTCTCGCTCGAGACGTTGAAGAAGCAAAGCCCGTTCTATTCGTCCTACTACCGGCACGTGGTAAAGGCCGAAAAGAGCGGCGAGCGCGACATCAAATTCACCTTCGACACTCCCGGCAATCGCGAACTGCCGCACATTGTCGGCGAACTGCTGGTGCTGCCGAAGCATTACTGGGAAGGCACGGACAGCCAGGGCCGCAAGCGCGATATTTCCGCGACCACGTTGGAGAAGCCGCTCGGTTCGGGCGCTTACCGGATCGCCGATTTCGTCGCCGGCCGTTCCGTCCGGCTCGAGCGCGTGAAGGACTATTGGGGCGCCAAGTTGCCGGTCCAGGTCGGCCAGAACAATTTCGACGAGCTGCGTTTCGAATTCTTCCGCGACAACGTCGTCGCGCTCGAAGCTTTCAAGGCCGACCAGGCGGACTGGATCACCGAGAACTCGGCGAAGCAGTGGGCGACCGCGTACGACTTCCCGGCCGTAACCGAGAAGCGCGTCGTCAAGCAGGAATTTCCGATCAACGATTCCGGTCGCATGCAGGGCTTCGTGCTCAACCTGCGCCGCGATCAATTCAAGGACGCCCGCCTCCGGCGCGCATTCAACTTTGCGTTCGATTTCGAGGAGATGAACAAGCAGCTCTTCTATGGTCAGTACAAGCGCATCAACAGCTATTTCGAGGGTACGGAATTGGCTTCGTCCGGCTTGCCGCAGGGGCAGGAGCTCGAACTCCTCGAGACCGTGCGTGACAAGGTGCCGCCGGAAGTCTTCACGACGCCGTACACGAACCCTGTCGGTGGCAATCCCGAAGCGGTGCGCGCCAATTTGCGCGAGGCGACCAGGCTGTTGAAGGAAGCCGGCTTCGAGGTGCGCGAGCGCAAGCTGGTCGATCCGTCGGGCAAGCCGGTGAGCGTGGAGATCCTGGTGCAGGATCCTTCCTCGGAGCGGATCGCGCTGTTCTTCAAGCCGTCGCTGGAACGCATCGGCGTCACGACCTCGATCCGCGTCGTCGACGACGTGCAGTACGAGAACCGCATCCGCAGTTTCGATTTCGACATCATCACCGACCTCTGGGGCCAGTCGCTCTCGCCCGGCAATGAGCAGCGCGAATTCTGGGGGTCGCAGGCCGCGGATCAGCAGGGATCCAAGAATACCATCGGCATCAAGAACCCGGCAGTGGATGCGTTGATCGAGAAGGTCATCTTCGCCAAGGACCGGGCCAGCCTCGTCGCCGCGACCAAGGCGCTGGACCGGGTGCTGCTCTGGAATTTCTACGTGGTGCCGCAGTTCGGCTATCCCTACGCGCGCTATGCGCTCTGGGATCGCTTCGGCCATGCGGAACTGCCGAAATACGCGCGCTCCGGCCTGCCCTCGCTGTGGTGGTACGACGCGGAGAGGGCGAACCGGATCGGCAAACGGTCTTGAGGGATTTTTCGCGCATGGCGCTATTCACCCGTCGGCACGCGCTCGGCTTCGGTATCGGTGCGCTATGCGCGACGCGGCTTCGTCCGGCATCCGCCGATAACGGCGTCGACATGCACGGCATGTCGGCGTTCGGCGACTTGAAATACCCCGCCGACTTCCACCATTTCGACTATGTCAACGTGAATGCGCCGAAGGGCGGCACGTTCTCGCTGATCCCTTCGGTCCGCGCCTACAACCAGTCCTACTTCACGTTCAATTCGCTCAACGCCTACATCCTCAAGGGGGAGGGCGCGCAGGGCATGGACATGACGTTCACGGCGCTGATGGCGCGCGCCGGTGACGAGCCCGATGCGATATATGGGCTGGCCGCGAAGTCGGTGCGGATCTCGCCAGACAAACTCACCTACACCTTCACGATGCGGCCCGAGGCGCGGTTTCACGACGGCTCGAAGCTGACGGCGCAGGACGTCGCGTTCTCGCTGAACACGTTGAAGGAAAAGGGGCACCCGCTGATCCTGGTTCAGCTCCGCGACTTCATCAAGGCCGAGGCGCCCGACGATGCCACCGTCGTCGTCAGCTTCGCGCCGAAGCGCGCGCGCGATGTGCCGCTCTATGTTGCGAGCCTGCCGATCTTCTCGAAGGCCTACTATGCCAACCGGCCGTTCGAGGAATCGACGCTCGATACGCCCCTCGGCTCGGGGCCGTACAAGGTTGGCCGCTTCGAGGTCAACCGCTTCATCGAATATGACCGCGTCAAGGACTGGTGGGCTGCCGATCTTCCGGTCTGCCGCGGCAGCTTCAATTTCGATACCGTCCGCTACGAGTTCTATCGCGACCGCGACGTCGCCTTCGAAGGCTTCACGGGCAAGAACTATCTCTACCGCGAGGAGCTCACCGCGCGCATCTGGGCAACGCGCTATGATTTTCCTGCGATCAAGGACGGCCGGGTCAAGCGCGAGCTGTTGCCGGACGAGACGCCGTCGGGCGCGCAGGGCTGGTTCATCAACATGCGCCGCGACAAGTTCAAAGATCCGCGCGTCCGCGAGGCGCTGATCTATGCCTTCGATTTCGAGTGGACCAACAAGACCATCATGTATGGCGCCTATGCGCGCACCCATTCGCCATTCCAGAATTCGGACATGATGGTGTCCGGCCCGCCGTCGCCGGAAGAGCTGGCGTTGCTGGAGCCGTTCCGCGGGCAGGTGCCGGACGAGGTGTTCGGCATGCCCTTCGTGCCGCCGGTGTCCGACGGCTCCGGGCAGGACCGGGCGCTGCTGCGCAAGGCGGCCCAATTGCTCAACGAGGCCGGCTGCGTCGTGAAGGATGGCAAGAGGTTGCTACCGAACGGTGAGCCCTTCACCATCGAATTCCTCAATGACGAAGCCTCGATCCAGCCACATCACGGGCCCTACATCAAGAACCTTGGCGTGCTCGGCATCGACGCCACCTTCCGGCTGATCGATGCCGTGCAGTATCGCGCGCGGCTGGAGGATTTCGATTTCGATATGACCATCCAGCGCTTCTCGATGTCGGCGACCCCGGGCGATGTCATGCGGGCGTTCTTTTCGTCGCAGGCCGCCAGCACCAAAGGCTCCTATAACCTCGCAGGCATTTCCAGTCCGGTGATCGATGCGCTGGTCGAGAAGATCATCGCCGCCGAGACCAGGGCGGAACTAACCACCGCCTGCCGCGCCTTCGACCGCGTGTTCCGTGCCGGGCGCTATTGGGTGCCGCAGTGGTACGCCAACACGCACAAGGTGGCCTATTGGGATCTGTTCGCCCATCCGCCGAAGCCGGCGCGCTATGCACAAGGCGTGGGAGCGCCGGATAACTGGTGGGCCGACCCGGCCAAGGCCGGTAACGCCGAACAGCCGAAGTAAGACATGAGCGCCTATATCGCCCGCCGCATTCTCCTGATGGTGCCGACGCTGCTCGGCATCCTCTTCGTGTCTTTCGTGGTCGTGCAGTTCGCGCCGGGCGGACCGGTCGAGCGTGTGCTGGCCCAGCTCTCCGGCGCCGATACCGGCGGCTCCTCGCGAGTCTCGGGGTCTTCCGGCGGTGATTTTGCCGCGCGTGCGCCGGGCGGCGCCTCGGCGGATGCGGTGAGTTCGAAGTACCGCGGTGCGCAGGGCCTCGATCCGGCCTTCATCAAGAATCTCGAAAAGCAGTTCGGCTTCGACAAGCCGGCGCCCGAGCGCTTCCTGCTGATGGTGTGGAACTTCGCCCGCTTCGATTTCGGCAAGAGCTATTTCCGCGACGTCAGCGTGATCCAGCTGATCAAGGAGAAGCTGCCGGTGTCGATGTCGCTCGGCATCTGGATGACGCTGCTGACCTACCTGATCTCGATCCCGCTCGGGATCCGCAAAGCCGTGCATGACGGCTCGCGGTTCGACACCTGGACCTCGGCGGTGGTCATCATCGGTTTTGCGATTCCCGGCTTCCTGTTCGCGATCCTGCTGATCATCCTGTTCGCCGGCGGCTCGTTCTTCAACCTGTTCCCGCTGCGCGGGCTGACCTCGGACGGCTGGTCGCAGTTCCCCTGGTACTGGAAAATCATCGACTATTTCTGGCACATCACGCTGCCCTTGATCTCGATGGCGCTGGGGGCGTTTGCCACCATGACGCTGCTGACCAAGAACTCGTTCCTGGATGAGATCCGCAAGCAATATGTCATGACCGCGCGCGCCAAGGGCTGCAGTGAGCGGCAGGTGCTGTACGGCCACATCTTCCGTAATGCGATGCTGATCGTGATCGCGGGCTTTCCGAGCGCGTTCATCCACGCCTTCTTCTCCGGCTCGCTTTTGATCGAGACCATCTTCTCGCTCGACGGGCTCGGCCTGCTCGGCTTCGAGAGCGTGCTGAACCGCGACTATCCTGTCGTGTTCGGCACGCTGTTCATCTTTTCGCTGGTCGGTCTGGTCGTGAACCTGATCTCCGATCTCGCTTACATGTGGATCGATCCAAGGATCGATTTCGAGGCGAGGGAAGTCTGATGACGATGCTTGCGCCCCAGCCGGTCGAGACCACCACGCAATCGCCACTCGGCGAAGCGGTGCCGCCGAGCCGCCATCCCTTCGAGCCGTCGCCGCTCAACAAGCGCCGCTGGCAGAACTTCAAGGCCAACCGCCGGGGCTACTGGTCGTTCTGGATCTTCCTCGCGCTGTTCGTGATCTCGCTGTTCGCCAACTTCATCGCCAATGATCGCCCGCTGATGGTCAAATATGATGGTCGGCTCTATTGGCCGGTGCTCTTCAATTACGCGGAGACGACGTTCGGCGGCGATTTCGAGACCACGGCGGATTACCGCGATCCCTACTTGCAGAAGCAGATTGCGGCCAAGGGCGGCACCATCATCTGGCCGCCAATCCGCTATTCCTACGATACCCACAATCTCGATCTGCCGACGCCGGCGCCGTCGAAGCCGACCTGGCTCCTGACCGAAGCGCAGTGCAAGGAGGTGGTCGAGAGGAAGCAGCTCAGCGGCTGCCGCGACCTCGAATACAACTGGCTTGGCACCGACGACCAGGGCCGCGACGTGGTGGCACGCCTGATCTATGGTTTCCGGATTTCGGTGCTGTTCGGCCTGACGCTGACCATCCTGTCCTCGATCATCGGCGTCGCCGCCGGCGGCGTGCAGGGCTATTTCGGCGGCTGGATCGATCTGACGTTCCAGCGCCTGATCGAGGTCTGGACCGCGATCCCCTCGCTCTATCTGCTGCTGATCATCTCGGCGGTGCTGCCACCGGGCTTCTTCATCCTGCTCGGCATCCTCCTCTTGTTCTCCTGGGTGTCGCTGGTCGGCCTGGTGCGCGCGGAATTTTTGCGCGGGCGCAATTTCGAGTACATCCAGGCGGCGCGCGCGCTCGGCGTCTCCAATGCGGTGATCATGTTCCGCCACCTGTTGCCGAACGCGATGGTGGCGACCATGACCTTCCTGCCGTTCATCGTCTCGTCCTCGGTGATGACGCTGACCGCGCTGGACTTCTTAGGGTTTGGCTTGCCGCCGGGCTCGCCTTCGCTCGGTGAATTGCTGGCGCAGGGCAAGGCCAATGTGCAGGCGCCGTGGCTCGGCTTCACCGGCTTCTTCTCGGTCGCGATCATGCTCTCGCTGCTGATCTTCATCGGCGAGGCCGCGCGTGACGCCTTCGACCCGCGCAAGACGTTCAGGTAGAGGGCCGTATCATGGACGCCATCAACCAGCCGCTGCTCGATGTCCGCGACCTCTCGGTCGCCTTCGGCCCGTCGATCGCGGTCGACCATGTTTCGTTCTCGATCAAGCGCGGCGAATGCGTCGCGCTGGTCGGCGAATCCGGCTCGGGCAAATCCGTCAGCGCATTGTCGGTCCTGAGGCTGTTACCCTATCCGGCCGCGTCCCATCCTTCCGGCAGCGTCCGGTTCAAGGGGCGCGACCTTCTTACCGCCTCGGAGCGCGAGATGCGCGAGGTGCGGGGCAACGACATCTCGATCATCTTCCAGGAGCCGATGACCTCGCTCAATCCGCTGCACACCATCGAGTCGCAGATCGGCGAGATCCTGTCGCTGCACAGCGGTGTGCGCGGCGCGGCGGCGCGGGCGCGCACCCTTGAGCTCCTGACGCAGGTCGGCATTCCCGAGCCGGAGACGCGGCTGCAGAGCTATCCGCATCAGCTCTCCGGCGGCCAGCGCCAGCGCGTGATGATCGCGATGGCGCTCGCCAACGAGCCCGACCTTCTGATCGCGGACGAGCCGACGACGGCGCTCGACGTCACCGTGCAGGCGCAGATCCTGGCGCTGCTGGCCGAAATCCGCACCCGGCTCGGCATGAGCATGCTGTTCATCACCCATGATCTCGGCATCGTCCGCCGGATCGCCGATACCGTCTGCGTCATGAATGGCGGCAAGATCGTCGAGCATGGTCCGGTCGAGCAGGTCTTCACCGCGCCCAAGCATCCTTACACCCGCGATCTCCTCGCCGCGGAGCCGAAGCCCGATCCGGCGCCGCCGCGCCCGGACCAGCCGGTGGTGATGTCGGCGGATAATCTAAAGGTCTGGTTCCCGATCAAGCGCGGATTGCTGCGCTCGACTGTCGGTCATATCAAGGCGGTCGACGGCGTCAGCATCGCCGTGCGCAAGGGCGAGACGCTCGGCGTGGTCGGCGAATCCGGCTCCGGCAAGACCACGCTCGGGCTCGCGCTGCTGCGATTGATCTCCTCCGACGGGCCGATCGTATTCTTGGGCAGCAATATCCAGGGCCTGCGCTTCAAGCAGATGCGGCCGTTCCGCCGCGACATGCAGATCGTGTTCCAGGATCCGTTCGGCGCGCTGAGCCCGCGCATGTCGGTCGGCGACATCGTGGCCGAAGGGTTGACCGTTCATCAGCGCCAGTTGTCGGCCGAGGAGCGCGAGGCGCGGGTGATCAAGGCACTGACGGATGTCGGCCTCAAGCCGGAATGGCGCTTCCGCTATCCGCATGAATTTTCCGGCGGCCAGCGCCAGCGCATCTCGATCGCGCGCGCGGTGGTGCTGGAGCCGAATTTCGTGGTGCTCGACGAGCCGACCAGCGCGCTCGACATGCTGTTCCAGGCGCAGATGGTCGACCTCTTGCGCGAATTGCAGCGCAAGCGCGACCTCACCTACATGTTCATCTCGCACGATCTGCGCGTGGTGGCGTCGCTCGCCAGCCATCTGATCGTGATGAAATCCGGCAAGGTCGAGGAGGAGGGCCCGGCCTCCGAACTGTTCAAGAACCCGAAGAGCAACTACACCCGCGCCCTCTTCGCCGCCGCCTTCCGCCTGGAGACGGCAGGCAATGGTGCCGTGGCGACGTAACTCCATGCTGGCCTGTCTCGAGTCGCGTTGAGGGAGCCGCGGGCTCGGTTCACCTCTCCCCACGGGGGAGAGGTCGATTTGCGCAAGCAAATCGGGTGAGGGGGGCAGGTCCCTCGAGAGAGCGGAGCCGCTGCGCGCCGACCTCTCCCAATGGGAGAGGTGAAGGAGCGCCATCGTTAGTCCATAACCCGGGGTCCGCCGGTGGGACCTTGAAGCAGCTGTCCCGGGTTGCGCTGCGCTCCACCCGGGCTACGAGTTAAAGCCGCTTGATCGCGACCACGTCGTTGCCGGCGGCCTTGATGCGGGCGATGGCTTCCGTGGTGTGCTCGATCACGGTTGCCATGTGATGCGCATTGGCATGCACGATCGTGGTCGCATCGCGCACGATGGCGACATGGCCCTTCCAGAAGATCAGGTCGCCGCGTTGCAGTTTCTTTGCTTCCGCCGCGCTCAGCTCGCGCCCGAGGCCTTGCTGCTGCATGTCGCTGTCGCGCGGACAGCCGGTGCCGGCGGCGGTCAGCGCGACCTGCACCAGGCCGGAGCAATCGATACCGAGGCTGCTCTTGCCGCCCCAGAGATAGGGCGTGCCGACGAAACGTTCGGCCACGGTGACGAAATCATCCTCGATCCCCTCGATGCTGCCGACATGGCGGCGCGGCAGATACCAGCCCTCGCGCGTCACCGCGAACGTGCCGTCCTCGCGCGCGACGTTCAGTCTGGCGCCGAGCGACAGCGTCTCGACCGGCGGTAGCTTGATCGAGGGACCGGGGAACGCAAAAGTCCGCAGCGCCGTCACCTTGTGGGTCGGCGCGGCGGAAGGTTTTGCCAGCGCGGCGTCGGGCAGCCAGCCGACATAGCCGTCGCTGCCAAGCTGGCCCCAGGCGAATCCCTCGCTGTTGCGGTCATAGATGGTGACGCGCTCGCCCTTCAGAGCCTGCGTCAGCAGCGTAGCGTCGGAGCGGGGGCCGTCGCGGAGCGGTGCGAGTGCGTGCGCGATCTCGAACTCCTCGCCCGCAACGAAGCGCTCAGCGCGCACCTTGCCTTCGAGATATTTGGCTGCGATGTCGCCGCGGGAAGGTGTCAGGCGCGGATCATCCATAGCGCTGGCTCAACAGTTTGTAGATCGCGCGCGCCGCCTGGCATTCGCCGCCCTCGGGCCGCGCCGGTTTCGCGCTGGGAGTCCAGCCGTAGATATCGACATGCAGCCAGCGTTCGGCGTGCTCGACGAAGCGCTGCAGGAACAGCGCGCACGTGATCGAACCGGCGAAGGTGCCCGACGGCGCGTTGGTGATGTCGGCGGTCTTCGAATCCAGCCAGGCATCGTAGGCAGGCCATAGCGGCATGCGCCATAATGGATCATGCTCCGCTCTCGCATGCGCCGCCACCTCCGCGGCCAGCGTATCGTCCTGCGTATAGAATGGCGGCAGGTCCGGCCCCAACGCTACGCGCGCGGCGCCGGTCAGCGTACCCAAATCGATCAGGAGATCCGGCTTCTCCTCATCGGCGAGCGCCAGCGCGTCGGCAAGCACCAGCCGTCCCTCGGCGTCGGTGTTGCCGATCTCGACGGTCAGCCCCTTGCGCGAGGTGAAGATGTCGAGCGGGCGGAAAGCGTTGCCCGCGACCGCATTCTCGACCGCGGGGATCAGCACGCGCAGCCGTATCTTGAGCTTCGCATCCATCACCATCTGTGCCAGCGCCAGCACATTGGCGGCGCCGCCCATGTCCTTCTTCATGATGAGCATGCCGCTCGATGGTTTCAGATCGAGCCCGCCGGTGTCGAAGCAGACGCCCTTGCCGACCAGCGTCACCTTAGGGTGATCGGGGTTGCCCCAGGTGAAATCGATCAGGCGCGGCGCGCGGTTCGACGCCATGCCGACGGCGTGGACCAGCGGAAAATTCTGTCGCACCAGCTCGTCGCCGATGATGCAGTTGAAAGTGGCGCCGAACCGCGCCGCGACCTGCTCCGCCGCCTGCGCCAGCTCTTGCGGCCCCATGTCGTTCGAGGGCGTGTTGATGAGGTCGCGCGCCAGGCATGCGGCCTCCACCATGCGCGCCAGGTCTGCCGCGTCGACGCCATCCGGCGGCACCAGCTGCACGTCGGGCGCTTCCGCCTTGCGATAGCGGCCGAAACGGTAGCTGCCGAGCGCAAAGGCGAGTGCGGCGAGCCGCGTATCGTGCGGCGCATTGGCGAAGCGGTAAACGCCTGATGGCAGCAATCCGGGCAGGCTGCCCGGCCGGAACGGATCGCGCGACCGGCTTGCCTCATCCTCAAGTCCGAACAGCACCTGTGCGAGCGAACCGTCGGGCGCCGGAAGGGCGAGATATTTGCCGGGCCTGGCCGCAAAGCCATTGGCCTGCGCGAACTGCCGCGCATGCGCGGGAAGCGTCTCGCGGATCTGCTCCCAGTTCGATTTGGTGACGAAGGTGATGGGAATGGCGTTCGACACGGATGCAGTTTCGAAGATGGATGGCATGCGACTCTCATCAATGGCAGTGGCGCTGCCTAATTAACCAGACGTTAGGGTTAACAGTCTATTGCTGGTGCATTCGGCTCGTTCTCTTCGCGCGAAATTGTGAGTTAAAGCGCCATGCGTCGACAGTCCAGTCTTGCCCGCGCGCTCGCGTCGGCTGCCCTTTCGGCGCTGCTGGCGGCAAGTCTTGGCGGCTGCCAGACGCTCTCCGACGTCGCGGGCTCCCTCACCACGCGGACGAGGACTGCCGCAGCCGCGCCGGATGACCCGCGCCGCGCCGTCGAATTCTATGGCGAGCGCTATCGCGCCAATCCGAAGGATGTCGAAGCCGCGATCGGTTACGGTCAGGCGCTGCGCACGACCGGACAGCGGGCGCAGGCGGTCGCGATGCTGGAACAGGCCACCATCGCCAATCCCGGCAACCGGCCACTGCTCGCAGCCTACGGCCGGGCGCTTGCCGACAACGGCAATGCGCAGGCGGCGTTCGACGTGCTGAGCCGCGCGCACTCACCCGACAACCCCGATTGGCGCATCCTGTCGGTGCAGGGAACCACGCTCGACAGGCTTGGCCGGCATGACGAGGCGCGCCGCTATTATGCGAGCGCGCTGCGCCTCGCGCCGGACGAACCGTCCGTGCTGTCCAATCTCGGCCTGTCCTACATGCTGAGCCGCGACCTGCCCAAGGCGGAAGAGAATCTGCGCCGTGCCTATGCCAGCAGCCGGGCCGACAGCCGGGTGCGGCAGAACTTTGCCCTGGTGGTCGGCTTGCAGGGCCGGTTCGCGGAAGCCGAGAATATCGTCAAGGCCGACCTGCCGGCGGACGAAGCCGCCGCCAATGTCGCCTACCTCCGCGACATGCTGAAGGGCCGGGACAATCCGCGAACCGCAGCGGCGAAACCGGTGCCGATCGTCGCGCGCGACGACTGATCCGTCTCAGGCGTTCCAGCTCCAGATCTCTCGAGCATTTTCGGTTCTGATTGAATCAGAACCGAAGCTCTAGATTCTTGATTTGACGCGTTTTCATCACGCGCACCGGTATCCACTTCGCTCGAAAACGCCCTCGCGGGGACGCGCGCAACCGGTTCAGTGCAGCTCGGTGATCCTGATGTAGCTCGGTCCGAGAATGACGATGAAGAGGCAGGGCAGGAAGAACAGGATCATCGGCACCGTCAGTTTCGGCGGCAGCGCGGCAGCTTTCTTCTCGGCCTCCGACATGCGCATGTCGCGATTTTCCTGTGCCATCACGCGCAGGCTCTGGCCGAGCGGCGTGCCGTAGCGCTCGGACTGCTGCAGCGCCAGGCAGACCGACTTCACGCTCTCGAGCCCGGTGCGGGCAGCAAGGTTTTCATAGGCCGTCTTGCGGTCCTGCAGGTAGGAGAGCTCCGCCGTGGTGAGCGTGAACTCTTCGGACAGCGCGACCGATTGCCCGACGATCTCGGTTGCGACTCTCCTGAAAGCGACCTCGACCGACATGCCGGACTCGACGCAGATCAAGAGCAGGTCGAGTGCATCGGGGAAAGCGCGCCTGATCGAAAGCTGACGCTTGGTGATGGCGTTCTTCAGGAACAGCATGGGCGCCTGCAATCCGAGATACGCCGCGCCGAGGCAGATGCCGATATTCATCAGCATCGAGCCCTCCAGTTTCGCAATCACGAAAACATACAGTGCGGCGCCGACCAGCATGGCGATCGGCGTCAGGGCACGGAAGAACAGAAAGGTGATGTAGGGTGCGTTGCCGCGATAGCCGGCCATGATGAGCTTGTCGCGAGCGCTCTCCTGCGCCACCCATTTGCTCAGGTTGAGGTCTTCCACGACCTTGGAGACGAACTGCCTCGGCGCCTGTCGCAGCGACGCTTTCTCCGATTTGGCCATCCGCTCGCGCTCGCGCTGGCGGATGCGCTCGCGTTCGCTCGCCACCGCCTTCATCCGCTTCTGCAGATTCTCGCCGGCGAACAACGGCATGATCAGCGAGTAGCAGGTTGCGCTCACGGCGATCGCCGCAAGCAGCATGGTCATGAACCTGACGTCGTGGAGCTTGCTGGCCAGAAGATCAATCATGCTTCACCCATCAGAAATCGAAATTAATCATCTTCTTCATCACGAAGACGCCGATGCTCATCCAGAGCACGCAGGCGACCAGCATCAGTTGGCCGGTCGAATGGGTCCACAGCAGGGAGATGTAATCGGGTGCCGTGATATAGACGAGCATCATGACGGTCGGGGGCAGTGCGCCGATGATGCTTGCGGAAGCCTTGGCTTCCATCGACATCGCCTTGATCTTCTCTTTCATCTTCTTGCGGTCGCGCAGCACGCGGGAGAGGTTGCCAAGCGCTTCCGAGAGATTGCCGCCGGATTTTTGCTGGATCGAGACCACGATACCGAAGAAGTTCGCTTCTGGCAGCGGCATGCTCTCGTAGAGGCGGGCGCAGGCATCGCCGAGCGGCATGCCGATGGTCTGTGTCTCGATGATTGCCTTGAACTCGCTCTTGAGCGGTTCAGGCGAGTCGCTGGCGACCACCTTGAGCGATTCAAACAACGGCAGTCCGGCTTTGATGCCGCGCACGATCACGTCGACTGCGTCGGGGAGCGCCTTGAGGAACGCTGCCTCACGGCGCTTTTTCAGGTAGCCGATCAGCCAGCGCGGCAGTCCGAAGCCGGCGGCGAAGGCAATGCCTACTGCGCCGAGCAGTCCGCCGCCGATCACGTAGGAGAGCGCAAAGCCGATCGCTGCAAGGACGGCGGAAATGATCCAGTACTTCTGAGGCGTCCAGTCGAGGCCGGCCTGGGTCAGGCGCTTGCTCAGCGGAAGCTTCGCCTCCTTCTGCCGTCGCGCGTCGAGCTCGCGCAAGGTTCCTTCGACCTGCTCGCGGCGCGAACGCTGGGTTCGTTCGGCCTGCCGAACGGTTGCGGGTTCGGAACGGCCGATCGAGGCGCGGCGCGCTTCCGCCTGCTTCTCCCCCGACAGCAAAGGATAGAGGAAGACCCAGCCGAGGCCACCGACCGCGGTTGCCGCGAGGAAGGCGAGGGCAAGCGATTGCAGGTTCATCATCGGCTTCCTTATGCCGGCGGCGGCGCTTCGGCGGCGTCGAGCGCAGCGGCCAGGCGATTCTCCTCGTTGTAGTAGCGGGCGCGCTCCCAGAATTTCGGCCGGCCGATGCCGGTCGAACGATGCCGGCCGATGATCTTGCCGTTGGCGTCTTCGCCGACGATGTCATACAGGAAGACGTCCTGCGTGATGATGGTGTCGCCTTCCATGCCCATCACCTCGGTGATGTGGGTGATGCGGCGGGAGCCGTCGCGCAGGCGCGCCGCCTGGATGATGACGTCGATCGAAGCGCAGATCATCTCTCGGATCGTGCGCGAGGGCAGCGCGAAGCCACCCATCGTGATCATGGATTCGCAGCGCGACAGCGCCTCGCGCGGGTTGTTGGCGTGCAGCGTGCCCATCGAGCCGTCGTGGCCGGTGTTCATCGCCTGCAACAGGTCGAACGCCTCCGGTCCGCGGACCTCGCCGACGATGATGCGCTCGGGGCGCATACGCAGGCAGTTGCGGACCAGTTCGCGCATCGTGACCTGGCCTTCGCCTTCGATGTTGGGCGGCCTGGTCTCCAGCCGGACCACGTGCGGCTGCTGCAGTTGCAGCTCGGCGGCGTCCTCGCAGGTGATGATGCGCTCGTCGTGCTCGATATAGTTGGTCAGGCAGTTCAGCAGGGTGGTCTTGCCCGAACCGGTACCGCCGGAAATCAAGACGTTGCAACGAACGCGGCCGATGATCTGCAGGATGCTTGCGCCTTCCGGCGTGATTGCGCCGAACTTGACGAGCTGCTCCAGCGTCAGCTTGTCCTTCTTGAATTTACGAATGGTGAGCGCGGGCCCGTCGATCGCGAGCGGCGGCACGATGGCGTTGACGCGCGAGCCGTCGGCGAGACGCGCGTCGCAGATCGGCGAAGACTCGTCGACGCGGCGGCCGACCTGGCTGACGATGCGCTGGCAGATGTTGAGAAGCTGCTGGTTGTCGCGGAAGCGGATGCCGGTGCGCTGGATCTTGCCGCCGACCTCGATGTAAACCGTGCCGGCGCCGTTGACCATGATGTCGGCGATGTCGTCGCGCGACAACAGCGGCTCGAGCGGGCCGTAGCCGAGCACGTCGTTGCAGATGTCGTCGAGCAGGTCCTCCTGCTCGGCGATCGACATCACGATGTTCTTGATCGCGATGATCTCGTTGACGATGTCGCGGATTTCCTCGCGCGCGGAGTCGCCGTCGAGCTTGGCGAGCTGGGCGAGATCGATTGCCTCGATCAGCGCGCCGAAGATGGTGGCCTTGACCTGGTAGTACGTGTCGGACCGGCGCGTGTCGACGGTCGGCGCCGGCGGCGGCTTGGGCGGGGCGATCGGGGGCGAAGGCATGGTCGGAGGCGCCATCTCGCGCGCCGGCGTGGCTGCGGCCGACGGTTCCGGCGCGTGAGCAGCGGGCCTCAGTGCCCGCACGTCACTGTCATTTGCGCTACGCTTACCAAACACGACTCTACTCCAGAGCGGCTATTTCGCCCGCAGCTTCCCCAGCAGGGGCGACAGGAACGACCCTTTGGTTTTCTTGGTCTCGCCGCGGCCCGTCAGCCGCTGCGCGATCTGAAGGAACATCTCGATGGTGCGATGATTGGCGGAGATCTCCGCGATCATCTGGCCGTTATTGGCGGCCGAGCCGAAGATCTGCGGATCGAACGGAATCGTTGCGATCGGCTCGGCTTCGATCGCCTTGGCGAATTCGGCGGCGTTGATCTCGGGGCGCTTCGGCACGCCGACCTGGTTGAGGCAGTAGAGCGGCGCGCGGTCGTTCGGCCGCGAGGCCTTCAAGAGGTCGACCAGGTTCTTGGTGTTGCGAAGGTTGGCAAGGTCGGGGACTGCGACCACCAGGATGTCGTCGGCGGCGATCAGTGCCCGCTTGGTCCAGCCCGACCATTGGTGGGGGACGTCGAGCACGGTGCAGGGCATGGTGGTGCGAAGCGTGTCGAAGATCGCATCGAACGCCTCGGCGCCGAAATCGTAGACGCGATCGAGTGTGGCCGGCGCCGCCAGCAGGCTCAAGTGATCGGTGCATTTCGACAGCAACCGATCGATGAAGGCGGTGTCGACGCGGTCGGGCGAGAACACGGCCTCGGCGATTCCCTGCGGCGGATCCTGGTTGTAGTCGAGGCCGGCGGTGCCGAAGGCGAGATCGAGATCGGCGACGACGGAATCCAGCGCCAGGTCGCGCGCGATCGCCCAGGCGACGTTATGCGCCACCGTGGACGCGCCGACGCCGCCCTTGGCGCCGACCACGGCAAGGATGCGCCCGACCGCCTTGGCCTCCGGCGCCGAGAACAGGTTGCAGACCGAGCGCACCACGTCGATGGCGACAACAGGCGCGATCATGTAGTCGCTGACGCCGCGGCGCACCAACTCGCGATAGAGCGCGACATCGTTGAGGCGTCCGATCACGATCACGCGCGTGCCGGCGTCGCAGACCGCGGCAAGTTGGTCGAGACCGCCGAGGATGTCGCCATTGGCCGCGGTTTCCAGGATGATGACGTTTGGCGTCGGCGCCGAGCGATAGGCCTCGATGGCGGCGGCCATGCCGCCCATCTGGATCTTCAGATGCGCCTTGGCGAGCCTGCGGTCCTCGCCGGCCGACTGCACCGCGGCGGCGGTCTCCACCGTGTCGCAGAATGCCTGCACCGACACCCGCGGCGCCGGCGCGATATGCTCCTCCGTCGGCGGCGGGACATCAGGTTGGGCGTCGGAATTCTGGCGCGCGTAGCTGATCATTTGCCCACATCGCTCAGCTTGGCCTTGTCGGCCTCGGGATAGGTGGTCGTCGTCGAGGTGCCCTTCCGGTATTTCGCGAAGGCGATGTCACGCCGCTCGGTGTATGGCGGCGTCTCCGCGCGCGGTTGCACGAGGTCACTCGGATTGTCGACCATGGCGGCGAGGTTGCGCTGGTAGGCACAGCCGAAATTGTAATAGGGCTTGTTGTCGAAATAGCTCTTGTTGTTGATCGACGGTCCGAGGTCCTCCGGCCAGGTGCCGCAGGGGCCGGCCACCGCCGAGATCCGCGCATAGTTGATCCTGATGGCCGCGAAATGGCGCGGATCCTCGGGGTGATACTGGCGCACGGCGACCGCGCGCGGCGGCACGCCGGCGGCGGCGAAGGTCGCCTGGATCTCACGCAGGGAATCAGCGGCGGCGCGCGCATTCGGCGTGCCGACCGGTGCGTCGATGCTGATCGCGCCCGTGCCTTCGCGCAGCCAGGTCTGCGCCAGCCCCATCACGTCGGCGCGCTGTTCGGCGGTGAGGCCACCGCGGCCGCTGCCGGCGAACACCACGATGGAGCGGTCGGCTTCCTGGACTGCGATCGGATGGCGCAGACGATAATCGTCGGGATAGCTCGCGAGCGGCGAATCATCCGTGTGCCGGCAGGCACCGAGCGCCACGGCAATGCCGATCAGTGCCCCGAGACGGGCGAGGGCGCGGCTGCGATCGGCGGAACGTTTGGATGTCAGCTTGGGTGTCATCGTCCCGCCTCAGTCGGTAATGAAGCCGTAGGTGCCGCGGTAATTTCGCCCCGGCTCGGTACGGCCCGGCACGCCATAGATGCGGTTGATGCTGCCGAGGAAGTCGGCCTGCGGGTCCGAGGCGTTGGCAAAGCCGTCATCCGGTCGCGACAGGTCCTTCTGCGCCACCGCGCGCACGACATAGGGGGTCACCAGCACCATCAACTCGGTCTGGTTGTTGACGAAGTCGCGGCTGCGGAACAGCGTGCCGAGGATCGGCAGTTGGGCAAGACCCGGAAAGCCGTTGATGGCCTGCTTGGTTTGCTCCTGGATCAGGCCGGCCATCGCCATCGCGCCGCCGGAAGGGATTTCCAGGGTCGTTTCCGCGCGGCGGGTCTTGATCGAAGGAATGGTCAGCGTGTTCACCTGATTGGCGGTGACGGATTGCGAGAGCGTGATCGAATTGTCGTTCGACAGTTCGGACACTTCAGTCATCACCCGCAGGCTGATGCGGCCTTCGGTCAGCACGACCGGAGTGAAGTTCAAGGAGATGCCGAATTTCTTGAACTGGATCTGCGTGATACAGACATGGGTGACGGGGTCGCAGGAGTAGCCTGCGGGGATCGGGAATTCGCCGCCGGCGATGAAGGTGGCCGACTCGCCGGAAATGGCCGTCAGGTTCGGCTCGGCCAGCGTTCGCACCACGCCCGCGCTTTCCATCGCGCGCAGCGTTGCCGATACCGAGGGGCTGGCGCCGAACGCGGTTGTCGCCGTGTTGTTGGGCAGCAGCGGGCGACCAAAGGCGGTGAAGGGGTTGTCGTTCCTGAAACTCACCACCGCGGTGCCGTAGTTCAGGTTGGCGGTGAGGTCGATGCCGAGCTGCTTGATGATGTTGCGCGCGACCTCGGCGACGGTGACCTTGAGCATCACCTGGTCGCGGCCGCGGACCACGATCGAATTGACTACCTTTTCAGGGCCGCCGGCAAGCCGCGCGGCGAGATCGCCGGCCTGCTGCGCCTCGATCGGGCTCGATGCCGTACCGGTCAGCACCACGCCGTCGCCGACGCCGTCGATCTGGATGTCGGCATTCGGCAGCGCCTGGCGGAGCGCCGCGCGTACCCCATTGAGGTCGCGTTTAACGGCGATGTCATAGGCGGCGATCTGCGCGCCGGCAGAATCGAAGAACACGATGTTGGTCTGGCCGACCGCGGCGCCGATGATGTAGGCGCGCTGCGAGGAGCGGATCACGGCATTGGCGATCTTGGGATCGGCTACCAGCACGTCCTTGATGTCGCGCGGCAGGTCGATCACGACCGATTTGCCGACCCCGAGCGACAGGAAGCGCGCACTGGCTTGGCCGTCGGCCGCGGGCGGCGCCGCGACGCGGTAATCGCTCGCCACCACCGGCGTCAGGACCGGGTTCAGTGTGAAGGCGACGGCGGCCGAAAACGACAGGGCGCGAACGACGAAAGCCCGCATCATCGATCGATTCCCCCAGCCCTTCATTCCCTGCGCCCTTTCGCTCACTTCTGTACCGTTTGCGGGCTGGCGATGCCGTACCGGATGACGTTGATGCTTTGGCCGCGCCGGCGTGTTTGATTGTCGGCGTTGGCCTCGACGATATTGACGTCGGCGATGCTGCGCAGCGCCAGCGTCAGCGTGCCGCTCTGGCGCGCACGCGCCAGCGTTTCCGCCTGTTCGGGCTTGAGCTCGAGCGTCACGGTCTTGCCGATCAGCGCGCTGGTACCGTCCTTCTCCTTCGGCGCCTGGTCGATCGCGAGCACGCGGACATTGCTCAGGATGATCTCCGAATTGACGATGTCGGCGCCCTGGCCGTCCGGGTTCTTCTCGCGCCGGGAGAGAATGACGTCGACCCGGTCGTTCGGCAGGATGAAGCCGCCGGCAGCGGTCTCCGGCGAGATTTCGGTCGAAATCGCGCGCATGCCGGACGGCAGGATCGCGGCCATGAAGCCACTGCCATCGGCCTTCACCAGCTTCTGCTCGCGGATCGGCTCGCCGGCGATGAAGGGGGCGCGGGCAATCGAGCCGATGACGTCCTTCATGGCGTCGGCCTTGCCGTCGCGCCGCATGTACGAGCCGCTCGCGCTCGAGGCCGGCCAGGTCTGCCACTGCAAATCGTCGGCCTTGACCGACTGGCCGAGACCGATGTCGGACTTCGCGACGAGGATGTCGATGGTCGGCAGTTGCGCCGCGGGCTGGGATTTGGGAGCGGGCTGGTTATTGCTTCCGCTCGCCAGATACAGGGCCGCGAGGCCGGCAACGCCGGCGATAGCCAAGACCACAATGCGTGCGGTGTTCATTACGCTTCACTTTCCACAGGACGACGCGACGGTTCCGCCGCCGTGATCGGCAGTTGACCAGCTATTCGTCAAAGCATGGTTAATGAGGCGTATCTAAATCGCCTTAACGGGCAGTTACTTCCGCCCTTTCAACGCATTACGAAATGCGCGAAGTCGACCGCCTTCATCCACCCGGTCTCGGGATAGATCACGAGCGCGCCAAGCGCGAGCGCGATGCCGTAGGGAATGCCGGTCTCCTTGGCGTGCAGCCGCAGCAGCCAGGCCTGGCCCAGCAGCGGGTAGGGCAGCGGCCATCGTCGGAACTGGAGCAGCAGCAGCGTCAGCGCGCCGCCGAATACGGACGCATAGAGCAGATAGGGCAGGAGATGATCGAAGCCGAACCAGAGCGCAGCGCCGGCTGCAACCTTGGCGTCCCCGCCGCCAATCCAGCCGAACGCAAAGCAGGCAAATCCAGCCGCGAGCACGGCGGCGCCGGCACCGGCATGCGAAAGCACCTCGTAGAGCCCCATGCCGCTCGCAAGCGCGAGCACGACGAAGCCTGCTACGAGCGCCAGCGACACACGGTTTGAAATCGTCATGCTGACAAGGTCGCTTGCAGCCGCGAACGCCATCAGTGCGGGAAACAGCAGCAGGCGAAGAATGTCGAGGATCATGTGATTACGCGAGCCCGAGCGGTCAGGATGAGGGGCGCCTCGAATCTAGCCGCGAGAGATGAATAATCGGCGAAGGCCGGCACGTCACCAAACTGCCGCAATGCGCCAGGCGAGCGTGATAACTGCCAGTGCCAGGGCGACGCAGACGATCTGTGCGGATGCGTCGTTCAGATGACCGGCGCGAAAGGAGGCCTTTGTCGCCGCAAGTCGTGGAACGGTTGATCTACGCATATTTTCGCGGTTCAACTCGACGAAATAAGACAAAGGCCCCGGATCGCCGGGGCCTCTGTGCCGAAAAGAGCCGATTACTTCAGCCCGTTGTCCACTTGGACCAACTTGGCGTTGAGATCGGTGCCGATGACTCGAAGGGTGCCAATGATCACGACGGCAATGAGGGCGGCGATCAGACCGTATTCGATGGCGGTCGCGCCCGATTCGTCCTTAATGAAACGCGAAACGAGGTTCTTCATAGATTACTCCTGGTGTGCACGTGGCTGGTCGAACTTAGCGTTTTGGTCTCTCCGGCGTTCTCAGCACCGTGACCATGCACGCGAACCTAGGGGTGCGACAATTGCGCAGCAGTTAATTCGATTGCAGAAAGATCGTACCAAATTTGACAGTTCCGACGCAGAGTCAACGCGGGCTTAAGACAATCGATAAAATGCACATATCTTGGGTTCGATGAGAGACTCGATCGTGCTCCTCTATGGCGCGCCACGCCCAGAATGCAGCGATCGCGTCCGAGCCGCCCCATGATTGATCCTCACTGGGGAGACCTCGGTTCGACAAGCTAGATCATCGGGCAGTTCGTTTGTCCCTCCTGGAAATGAATGCGGATGAAATTGCGGAAGCGCTTTTTGCACTTCGTTCATGAATTGTTGTCAGTTTAGCTCTGTCGGGTGTCGCTTCCGCTGCGTATCGCGGTTGCCGGCTTGTCAATGCCCCGGGGTAGAGTATGTCGTTCAAGTCAGAGCTTGTCCGCACGTTGGCGGGTCTTGCCTTCAGCCTTCTCGCAGCCGCCGCCGCGGCATGGCCTTCCGCAAGCTTTGCCGCGGCCGATCCTGATCGGATCGAGGTCAATGTCGACCAGGCCAAGCTCGTCAAGCTCCCGACCGGCATCGCCACCATCGTGGTCGGCAACCCCATGATCGCCGATGTGACGCTGCAGACCGGCGGCGTCGTGGTCGTCACGGGCAAGGGTTACGGCGCCACCAATTTCATCGCGATGGACCGCAATGGCGAGATCCTGGTCGACCGCCAGATCCAGGTCCAGGGCCCGAGCGACCAGCTCGTCACCGTCTATCGCGGCATCGAGCGGGAATCCTATAGCTGCATGCCGATCTGCCAGCGCCGCGTGACGCTCGGCGACGGCGAGAACTACTTCAAGTCCACGATCGATCAGGCCGGCTCGCTCAGCACCCAGGCAAGCGGGCAGGGCGGGACCGCCCCCAAACCGGCGTCCCCCAACTAACGAAACCTGCAGAGGCCGTCGGCGGCGGCCTTGCGCTGTCCGCCCATGCTTAACGCCGACCTAACGGAACGGGTCGTGCTGTCGCGATCCGACGAAACATTTCGACAATCTGTTTCAGATAATCGTTGCGGCATCACCCCGCTACGAGACTCCTCCGATGTCACAGCCTCCAGGCTCTTTCCGGAAATTGTTGCGCCGGTTTCGCCGCGATCGTCGCGGCGTAACCGCCGTCGAATTCGCCCTCGTCGCTCCGGTGTTCTTCGTGTTGTTGTTTGCGATCATCGAGACGGCGCTGATATTCTTCGCCGGCCAGGTGCTCGAGACGATCACCCAGGATTCCGCGCGCTTGGTCCTGACCGGACAGGCGCAAAGCGGCTCGCTCACTCCGCAGGACTTCAAGAATGCGGTCTGCGCCCACAAGCTCAGTTTCATGTTCGACTGCAAGGGCATCTATGTCGACGTTCGTAGTTACCCGCAGGTCAACGTGATCAAAATCCCTAACCAGATCGGTTCGGGCGGCGCCTTCATCGATGATATGAAATACTGTCCTGGCCAAGACGGCAATTTCGTCGTGGCCAGGTTGTTCTATCAGTGGCCCGTCATCGTCACCAAGATGCTCAACTTTGGAGACGTGCTCGGCTACGACCCCTCCAATCTGAATGGCAGCAAACGCCTGTTGTCGGCAATCGCGGTCTTCAGGAACGAGCCCTTCCTAAATGGCGGGACGACATGCTCATGAGCGAAACGATGAAAATGAGGTTTCTCTCATCGATCTGGCACGTGCGCCGCACGGTCCGCAATCTCGTCAACGATTGCCGCGGCGTGGCAGCGACCGAGTTCGCGCTGATCGTGCCCATCATGCTGGTGCTGGTCTTCGGAACGATCGAGGTCAGCTCCTTCGTCGCCATCCAGCGCAAGCTGGCGCTGGTGGCGCGCGCGGCATCCGACCTGACGTCGCAATCGCTGAACAGCGTCACCACCACGGACATGCAGAATGTCTTCGCCCTGAGCGGAGCAATCCTGTTGCCTTATTCCTTGACACCGCTGACCGCGACCGTCTCGGAAGTATTCATCGACAAGAACGGCATCGCGAAGATCCAGTGGAGCCAGTCGGCCACCGTCACAATGAGCGGCTCGCCGACAGCCGCGCTTCAGAATTCGCCGCACAAGCCGAATGATACGGTACCGGTTCCACCGGGGTTATTGATACCGAATACCTGGCTGATCTGGAGCGAGGTCAGTTACAAATACAAGTCGCTAACTGGTTACGTGCTCAAGACCGAGATTCCATGGCAAGACCAAGCCTACACCCGGCCGAGACAGTCGCCCTGCGTCGACTATCCGCCGCCCACCAAGCCAAGCAGTAGCTGCACGCCGGTTTCTTAAAGCGAAAAGCCGCGCGGTCGGCGCGGCTTCTCTTTGTTCAGTGTTCTTGATGCGTATGGGCGCTGCGGACGCAGGCCCGTCGTCGGTCAGCCCGCCGAACGCAGATTGTCGGCGGCGGATTTGCCGGACCGACGATCGGACACGATCTCGTAGGAGATCTTCTGGCCTTCGCGCAGCGTGCCCAAGCCAGCGCGCTCGACAGCGCTGATGTGCACGAACACGTCGTTGCCGCCGTCATCGGGCTGAATGAAGCCGTAGCCCTTGGTTGCGTTAAACCACTTCACGGTTCCCATGCTCACGGGATAGTCCCTTCTCAGATAGACAAGTCAAAGCCCGCTTGTGGCAGGCTGGTGGATCGAATTTTGGAAGGGTCGTCAGCGCCGAACCGGGATACCGGTGGATGGCTAATGTCGTCCGGCCGAAAATCGATTAACCCGATATTATGCGAAAAACGGGCCTAAAACAATCCTGACGTGCGCGGATTTCGTTCGAACGTGGAAACCGCAGGGATCGCGCAAGACGTCAGGGCGTCGTGCGCGATTCCGGACGGCTTCGGGCACGTCAGCGGCGGCGGAACTGGCCGCCCCGTGGCGGCTGGCCGCGTGGCGGGCCGCCGGGCGAACTCGGGCGTTCATCCTTGTGACGGAAAATCAGCCGCCCCTTCTCGAGGTCGTAGGGCGACATTTCAATCGTAACCCGGTCGCCGGCCAGCGTCTTGATGCGGTTCTTCTTCATCTTGCCGGCCGTGTAGGCGACAATCTCGTGTCCGGTATCGAGTTGCACGCGATAGCGTGCGTCGGGGAGGATTTCGGTCACCAGCCCCTCGAACTGGATCAGCTCTTCCTTAGCCATGTGGTTCTCCAGAATCGATAGACGGCTAGTGCTGCGTTTGGTTGTTGCGGTTGGGCTGCGGTTTCGCCCGGCTTTCGCGGTGCAAGAAGGCGACGCCTTGAATGCCGCCCTGCTTACCCTCGCTCTTGCCGATCTGCGGCGGACGTGGCGACTCGCCCCGGTTCGCCTGTGGCGCGCCATTCTTACCACCTCGACGGCGGCGGCGGCGAGGGCCTTTTGCTGCCTGAGGTGATTCATTTCCTCTGGTCTGATGGGGGCGCTGAGCCGATCGTCCAGCCGCCCGATGTGGGGCGGCGGGAGCAGGCGCCTGCTCGCGACTGCCCGGTGTACGGCGATCTTCGCGCGGCAGCGCCACCCGGATCAGCCGTTCGATGTCGCGCAAGTATCCCATCTCCTCTGCGCCCGCGATCAGCGAGATTGCAACGCCGTCGGCGCCGGCGCGTGCGGTGCGGCCGATGCGGTGCACATAGGTCTCCGGCACGTTGGGCAGGTCGTAATTGACGACATGGCTGATGCCGTCGACGTCGATGCCGCGCGCGGCGATGTCGGTCGCGACCAAGGTGCGGATTTCGCCGGAACGAAATGCCGCCAGCGTGCGCTCGCGGTGATTCTGCGACTTGTTGCCGTGTATAGCGTTAGCCGCGATGCCGGCCTTCTCCAGCCCCTTCACCACCTTGTCGGCACCGTGCTTGGTGCGGGTGAACACCAGCGCGCGGTTGACCGGTTCCTGCTTCAGCAGTTGCGCCAGTATGGCGGGCTTGGCGGTGAAATCGACCTGGATGATGCGCTGCGTGACGCGCTCGGCGGTCGAGGACACCGGTGTTACCGCCACGCGGGCCGGATCACGCAGCATCGCTTCGGCGAGCTCGGCGATATCCTTCGGCATCGTCGCCGAGAAGAACAGCGTCTGTCGCTTCTGCGGCAGCTTGGCGACGATCTTCCTGATGTCGTTGATGAAGCCCATGTCGAGCATGCGGTCGGCTTCATCGAGCACCAGGAACTCGACCTGGTTGAGCTTCAAGCCGTTGCTCTGCACGAGGTCGAGCAGGCGGCCGGGGGTGGCGACCATGACCTCGACGCCCTGCATCACCGAGCGGACCTGCCGGCCCATCGGCACGCCGCCGATCGCGAGCGCGGAAGAGAGGCGGATGTGGCGGCCATAGGCATTGAAGCTGTCGAGGATCTGCCCCGACAATTCGCGGGTCGGCGAGAGCACCAGCACGCGGCATGACTTCGGCTGCACCTTGCTGCGGTTCTCCAGCAGCCGGTTGAGGATCGGCAGCGCGAAGGAAGCGGTCTTGCCAGTGCCGGTTTGCGCAATGCCGATCACATCGCGGCCTTCGAGCGCGAGCGGAATGGTCTGGGCCTGGATCGGAGTGGGGGTGACGTAGTTCTCTTCCCGAAGCGCGCGGGCGATGGGATCGGCAAGGCCGAAATCCTGAAAGGAGGTCAAAAGGGAGGTCTTTCCATCAAAACGTCAGGCGCGCCGGCCATGTTGGCCGGGCGCGTGAGGGCATCAGTGATACCCGCGTGTTTGGGGCATCGGTGCTGTTGGCTGATCAAAGGCAAGCCAAAAGCCGCCGAGGCTGGTTGGAACCAAGGCGGCCTAGAACACGCAAGCTTGCGCCGACCCGGCGATTCGCGCGGGACATACAGTCATATGGAACATGAACGCGGCACTTTCAAGGTAAACTCTCCTCGGATTGGGTCGGCCTCGGGAGCGAAGTTGCTATTGCAGGGGCGAGTCCGATGTCGCGACAGCGTCACAATTGGCTGCCGGAAATTTAGCCAGCTCGGTTTAATTGCTCAGAAAATGAACTGATTGCCGCTTTGGCATACATTTTTGTTGCCTAATAATTGGGCAGCCGTTCTCTGCATTCTTCCTGAAACGCCAAATTGCGGTGCGCCAGCAGTGGCTTAAGCGGTGCCTCCACCGTGGCATGGTTCTTGCGATTCCTTTTGTCGCAGGCGGCCGTGGGGCCGTTCGCATGCGTTCACGCCTGCGTCAGGGAGATGACATTTCATGATCACACAGCTTACTCACGATATAGCAACGCTGAGCCGCCGCGGCTGGCTCGCGGCCGCCGCGGGTCTGGTTTTGGGCCTGGCGTCGTCGCCATTTTCTCCGGCCAAAGCGGCCGACGACACCATCAAGATCGGCGTCCTGCATTCACTCTCCGGCACCATGGCCATCAGCGAGACCACGCTGAAGGATACGATTCTCTTCCTGATCGACGAGCAGAACAAGAAAGGCGGCGTGCTCGGCAAGAAGCTCGAGGCTGTCGTCGTCGATCCCGCATCGAACTGGCCGCTGTTCGCGGAAAAGGCGCGCGAACTCATCACCAAGGACAAGGTCGCGGTCGTGTTCGGCTGCTGGACCTCGGTGTCGCGCAAATCCGTCCTTCCGGTGTTCAAGGAGCTGAACAACATCCTGTTCTACCCCGTGCAGTATGAGGGCGAAGAGTCCGAGCGCAACGTGTTCTACACCGGCGCTGCTCCGAACCAGCAGGCGATCCCCGCGGTCGACTACCTGATGAAGGACGAGAAGGTGAAGCGCTGGGTGCTGGCGGGCACCGACTACGTCTATCCGCGCACCACCAACAAGATCCTGGAAGCCTACTTGAAGTCGAAGGGCGTCAAGCAGGAAGATATCATGATCAATTACACGCCGTTCGGTCATAGCGACTGGCAGACAATCGTGGCCGACATCAAGAAGTTCGGCTCGGCCGGCAAGAAGACGGCGGTGGTCTCCACCATCAACGGCGACGCCAACGTTCCCTTCTACAAGGAGCTCGGCAACCAGGGCATCAAGGCGACCGACATCCCGGTGGTCGCGTTCTCGGTCGGTGAGGAAGAACTCGCCGGCATCGACACCAAGCCGCTGGTCGGCCATCTCGCCGCCTGGAACTACTTCGAGTCGATCAAGACCCCCGCCAACGAGAAGTTCATCAAGGACTGGCAGGCCTACACCAAGAATCCGAAGCGCGTGACCAACGACCCGATGGAAGCGCACTACATCGGCTTCAACATGTGGGTGAAGGCGGTCGAGAAGGTGAAGTCGACCGATCCGGACAAGGTGATCGACGCGCTGCCCGGCATCGAAGCGCCGAACCTGACCGGCGGTGTCTCCAAGATGCTGCCGAACCACCACATCACCAAGCCGGTGTTCATCGGCGAGATCAAGGGCAACGGCCAGTTCGACGTGGTGTGGAAGACTCCCGGCCTCGTCGCGGGCGATGCCTGGTCGAAGGAGCTCGAGGGCTCCAGGGACCTGATCGGCGACTGGGTCGGCAAGAAGTGCGGCAACTGGAACACCAAGACCAACAAGTGCGGCGGTCAGGGCTCCTGATCTGATCCGTTCATTCAACAACCTTCCAAGAGACTGGAGAAGGCGGCGGTGTTCGTCGCCTTCTCCTCACCACTCCTGCCGGGGTCGTCACGTGTTTGGCTATTTCCTTGAGCGTTTTCGCGCGCTCGTTCTTTCAGTCCTGCTGATTGCCTGCTTCGCGCTGCCCGCCTTCGCGGGCCCGTTCGAGGATGCGGTCGCCAAGTTCGCCAATGACGAATTTTCCGATACCGCGGAAGCGATCGAGGCGGTCGCAAGCTCGGGCAATCCGCTCGCCTTCCCGATCATCTCGGCGCTCCAGGAAGAGCGGCTGTCGGCCGATCCTGAGAGCAAGAAAGTCTTCATCACCCAGGCAGACGGCAAGATCATCGATGCCGCCACCGGCGCTGTGGTCGACAAGCTGCCGGACAATGCGGCGTCCGTCCGTCTCAACAACCGCCTGCGCCGCACGGTCGAGGCCGCGCTTGGCAGCCTGACGCTGCTCTCGCCCGACCCGGCGAAGCGCGTCGCTGCCGCGCAATCCGTTTTCAAGAGCCATGACGAGAACGCGCTTCCCGTGGTGGAGGGCGCGCTTGCGAAGGAGACCGACAAGGCGGCCAAGCAGGCGTTCACCGAGGCCCGTGCAGCGATCATCCTGTTCAAGTCTGACGCCTCCGATAACGACAAGCTCGACGCTGTCGCGGTCATCAAGGCCCGCGGCGACCAGGAAACGCTGGCGCTACTCACCAGCGTGGGCTCCGACCAGCCGCCGCTGGTGGCGCAGGCCATCACCGGCGCGATCTCCTCGATCCAGAGCAATCTGGCGATGTGGTCGGCGGTGCAGAACGCCTGGTATGGTCTCTCGCTCGGCTCGGTGCTGCTGCTGGCGGCGATCGGGCTTGCCATCACCTTCGGTGTGATGGGCGTCATCAACATGGCGCATGGCGAGATGGTGATGATAGGCGCCTACACCACCTTCGTGGTGCAGGAGGTGATTCGCACCCGCTATCCCGGCCTGTTCGACTATTCGCTCCTGATCGCCGTGCCGCTGGCTTTCCTGGTCGCGGGCGGGATCGGCGTTGCGATCGAGCGCAGCATCATCCGCTTCCTCTACGGCCGTCCGCTGGAAACGCTGCTGGCGACATGGGGCCTGTCGCTGGTGCTGCAGCAGGCGGTGCGCACCGTATTCGGTCCGACCAACCGCGAGGTTGGCAACCCCTCCTGGATGAGCGGCGCGTTCGAGCTTGGCCAGATCACCATCACCTATAACCGGCTCTGGATCCTCTGCTTCACGCTCGCGGTGTTCGTGATCCTGCTCGCGATGCTGCGCTACACGGCGCTCGGGCTCGAGATGCGCGCGGTGACCCAGAACCGCCGCATGGCGGCCTCGATGGGCATTGCCACCTCCCGCGTCGACGCGCTGACCTTCGGCCTCGGCTCGGGGATTGCCGGCATCGCCGGCGTCGCGCTGTCGCAGATCGACAATGTCAGCCCCAATCTCGGCCAGAGCTACATCATCGACAGTTTCATGGTCGTCGTGTTCGGCGGCGTCGGCAATCTCTGGGGCACGCTGGTCGGCGCCTTCACGCTGGGGATCGCCAACAAGTTCCTGGAGCCGGTCGCCGGCGCCGTGCTCGGCAAGATCGCCATCCTGGTCCTGATCATCCTGTTCATCCAGAAGCGGCCGCGCGGCCTGTTCGCGCTGAAAGGGCGGGCGGTGGAAGCATGAGCGCGCATGTCCTCACCCGCTCGCTTGACCGCGCCGCGACCGCCTTCATCCTGATCGTCGCGGCCGTCGGCATCCTGGTCCCGTTGTCGAACCTGTTGCTGCCGCAGGGCTCGTTCCTGCAGGTGCCGACCTATCTGGTCGCGCTGTGGGGCAAATATGCCTGCTACGCCATCCTCGCGCTCTCCATCGATTTGATCTGGGGCTATTGCGGCATCCTCTCGCTCGGCCACGGCGCCTTCTTCGCGCTCGGCGGCTACGCCATGGGCATGTATCTGATGCGCCAGATCGGCAGCCGCGGTGTTTATGGCAACCCGATCCTGCCTGATTTCATGGTGTTCCTGAACTGGGACAAGCTGCCCTGGTACTGGTACGGCTTCGACATGTTCCCCTTCGCGGCGCTGATGGTGCTGCTGGTGCCGGGCCTGCTCGCCTTCTGCTTCGGCTGGCTCGCCTTCCGCTCCCGCGTCACCGGGGTCTATCTCTCGATCATCACCCAGGCGATGACCTATGCGCTGCTGCTTGCCTTCTTCCGCAACGATTTCGGCTTCGGCGGCAACAACGGCCTGACCGACTTCAAGGACATCCTGGGCTTCAACGTCCAGGCCGACGGCACCCGCGCCGCTTTGTTCGCGCTGAGCTGCCTGGCGCTGATCATCGGTTTCCTGATCTGCCGGGCGATCGTGACCTCGAAGCTCGGCAAGGTCTTGATCGCAGTGCGTGACGCCGAAAGCCGCACCCGCTTCCTCGGCTACCGCGTCGAATCCTACAAGCTGTTCGTGTTCACGCTGTCGGCCTGCATGGCCGGCGTTGCGGGCGCGCTTTATGTGCCGCAGGTCGGCATCATCAATCCGAGCGAATTCGCGCCGGGCAATTCAATTGAGGCGGTGATCTGGGTCGCGGTCGGCGGCCGCGGCACGCTGGTCGGCGCTGCGCTTGGCGCCGTCGTCGTCAACTATGCCAAGACGTTCTTCACCTCAGGGCCACTCGCGCCGTACTGGCTGTTCATGCTGGGCGCGCTGTTCATCCTGGTGACGCTGCTGCTGCCGAAGGGCATCGTTGGCACCTTCAATTCCTGGTGGGAGCCATGGAGGGCGCAGCGCGTCGCGGCCGTGGAAAGCGCCGCGCGCGAGGATGGCATCAGCGAACCCAATTCGGCGGAGCAGGCGCAATGAACGTGATGGATACCCGTGCCACGTCCGCGATGCTCTATCTCGATGGCGTGCACGTTTCCTTCGACGGCTTCCACGCCATCAACAACCTCTCGCTCGCGCTCGAGCCCGGCGAGATGCGCGCCATCATCGGCCCGAACGGCGCCGGCAAGACCACGATGATGGACATCATCACCGGCAAGACCAAGCCGGATGAAGGCACCGTGCTGTTCGACGGGGTCACCGACCTGACCCGGCTGGACGAGACCCGCATCGCCGAGCTCGGTATCGGTCGCAAATTCCAGAAGCCGACGGTGTTCGAAAGCCAGACCGTGCAGGACAATCTCCTGCTCGCGCTCAATGTCGACCACAGCGTGCGCGGCACGCTGTTCTGGCGCGAGAGCAGGGCCGAGACCGAGCGCATCCAGAAAGTGCTGGAGACCATCCGTTTGACCGACGCGCGCAACCGTCTCGCCGGCAGTCTGTCGCACGGCCAGAAACAGTGGCTGGAGATCGGCATGCTGCTGGCGCAGGATCCGAAGCTGCTATTGGTCGACGAGCCCGTTGCCGGAATGACCGATGTCGAGACCCACCAGACCGCGGAGCTGCTCAAGGAGATCAACAAGGACCATACCATCATGGTGGTCGAGCACGACATGACCTTCGTGCGCGAGCTCGGCGTCAAGGTGACCTGCCTGCATGAAGGCACGGTGCTGGCGGAGGGGAGCATCGACCAGGTGTCGTCGAACGAGCGGGTTGTCGAAGTGTATCTGGGTAGGTAAGCGATGTTGAAGGTCGAGAACATCAACCTTTTCTATGGCGCAGCGCAGGCGCTGCGCGGCGTCTCGCTGTCGGCCGAACCCGGCAAGGTCACCTGCGTGCTCGGGCGCAACGGCGTCGGCAAGACCTCGCTGCTTCGCGCGATGGTCGGCCAATATCCGATCGCGTCGGGCTCTATCGAGTTCGACGGCAGCGACATCACCGGTTTGAGGCCGTATGAGCGCGCGCGGCGCGGCATCGGTTTCGTGCCGCAGGGCCGCGAGATCTTTCCGCTGCTGACGGTGGAGGAAAATCTCAAGACCGGCTTCGGTCCGCTCAAGCGCGAGAACCGTTTCATCCCGGACGACGTGTTCTCGCTGTTTCCGGTGCTGCAATCGATGCTCGGCCGCCGCGGCGGCGACCTCTCCGGCGGCCAGCAACAGCAACTGGCGATCGGCCGCGCGCTGGTGATGCGGCCGAAACTGTTGCTTTTGGACGAGCCGACCGAGGGCATCCAACCCTCGATCATCAAGGACATCGGCCGCGCCATCTCCTATTTGCGCAATCTCGGCAACATCGCGATCGTGCTGGTCGAGCAATATCTCGATTTCGCCTGCGAGCTCGGCGACTCCTTTGCGGTGATGGATCGTGGCGCGGTGAAATATGCCTGCGACCGCTCCAATCTCGATCCCGCTGAAATCTCCCGCCAAATGGCGCTATAAGGGACGCAACCGGCCAACGGGGGGACGGATGCACACCGAGAATGCACGCGCTGATGCAGCGACCTTTGCGGCCAACCGTGCTCGCGGCGCGGTGCGGTTCGGTGTGCACCTGCAGGATGGTGTTACCCGCCGCGGCGACTTGCACGAATCCGGCTCGCTGCGGGTGCGTTTTCCGTCGCCGGAGGGCGAGGGGCTGTCGGCGGTGTTCGTCAATACCGCTGGCGGGGTTGCCGGCGGTGATCGCTTTGACATCGATATCGCTGCTGGTGAGGGCGCGCGGCTGACGCTGACGACAGCCGCCGCCGAGAAAGTCTATCGTGCGGCCGGACCCGCCGCCCAGCTCAATATCGCGCTGAAAGCCGCGACCGGTTCGCATCTGTCCTGGCTGCCGCAGGAGACCATCCTGTTCGACCGCGCCCGGATTTCGCGGCGGATCGATATCGACCTCTCGGAGGGCGCGTCGCTGCTGCTGTGCGAAATCGTGGTGTTCGGCCGCTCGGCCATGGGCGAGACCATGCGCCATGGCGAATTCGTCGACCGCTGGCGGATGCGCCGCGGTGGTAGATTGGTGTTTGCCGAGACCATCCGGCTCGACGGCAATATCGGTGAAAAGCTAGCCCTATCAGCTGTCGCCAATGGCGGCGTCGCGATCGGCACTGCGCTGATCGTGCCCGGAGATGAGGCGGTCGTGGAGCGTATACGCGAGGCGCAGGATTCCTTCCGTGGTGAAGTCGGCGTCTCCTGC
Source organism: Bradyrhizobium sp. Ses1 (assembly GCF_059512365.1). Taxonomy (NCBI): domain Bacteria; kingdom Pseudomonadati; phylum Pseudomonadota; class Alphaproteobacteria; order Hyphomicrobiales; family Nitrobacteraceae; genus Bradyrhizobium; species Bradyrhizobium sp. Ses1. The sequence continues at coordinate 19,624 of NZ_JCAMOQ010000039.1, read as the reverse complement.
TGGAATGGGTTTGCAATGGCGCGGTTCTGTGCCCAAGATGCGATGAGGCTGCGCGCCGACATGATGACGGTGCTCGGCCGCGCCTCCGCCGTCCCGCTGCCGAGGCTGTGGCTCAACTAATCATTCGAAAACCATCAGAGTGCCCGCATGAATTTGTCTCCCCGCGAAAAGGACAAGCTCCTGGTCTCGGTGGCCGCCATGGTGGCGCGCCGCAGGCTCGAACGCGGCGTCAAGCTGAACCATCCCGAGGCTATCGCCCTGATCACCGACTTCATCGTCGAGGGCGCGCGCGATGGCCGCACCGTCGCCGACCTGATGCAGGCCGGCGCGCAGGTCCTGACCCGGGCGCAGGTGATGGAGGGAATTGCCGAGATGATCCACGACATCCAGGTGGAGGCGACGTTCCCGGACGGGACGAAGCTCGTCACCGTGCACGAGCCGATCCGGTGAGGAGCGCAAGTCCATCAATGTTGTCATGCCCGGGCTCGACCCGGGCATCCACGCCCTTCGGGCTGAGCGGTGAGACGTGGATTGCCGGTCAAGCCCGGCCATGACGCAGCAGAGCGATACGAGGTAGCACACATGATCCCCGGCGAACTCTTCATCCAGGACGGCGAGATCGAGCTCAATGCCGGCCGCAAGACCGTGACGCTCACCGTCGCCAACACCGGTGACCGCCCGATCCAGGTCGGCTCGCACTACCATTTCTTCGAGACCAACCCGGTCCTCAAATTCGACCGCAAGAAAGCCCGCGGCATGCGCCTCGACATCGCCGCCGGCACCGCGGTCCGCTTTGAACCGGGCCAGACCCGCGACGTCCAGCTCGTCGCCCTCGCAGGCAAACGCGTCATCCACGGCTTCCGCGGCGAGGTGAAGGGCAAGCTGTGATCCTTGGCGCCAAGTTCGCTGTCGCCCGGCCGTCCCCTCTTTCGCAAGGCAGGAACGGAGTGCGCGGTGGCGCGGTTGAGGCAAAAAGGAGTTTTTCCCCATGCCGCAGCCAATCCGCCTCATCTCCGAAGCCGCCGAGTTCGCCGCGCATCGCCACACGGGCATGGCCCGCAAGGGGCGTGGCAATGAACCGTATATCAACCACCTCGCCGAGGTCGCGAACCTGCTCGCAACAGCGACCGATGGCGCCGACGCCGAACTGGTGGCGGCCGGCTGGCTGCACGACACGGGCGAGGACACCGACGCCACGGGCGAGGAACTGGCGGCAAAATTTAGCGAGCGCGTCGCCGCGCTCGTGGTCGAGGTGACCGACGACATGACGTTGTCGAAGACCCAGCGCCGGCAAAAGCAGATTGAGGACGCCCCGCACAAATCGCCCGGCGCCAAGATGATCAAGATCGCGGACAAGATCAGCAACACGCGCGCCCGAATCGGGCCAAACCTGAGCGAAGACGAGCGCGAAGATCTCGCCGCCTATGTCATATGGGCCGAAAAAGTCGTCGCCGGATGTCGGGGCGTCAACCCGATGCTCGATGCCAAATTTGATGAAGCCGCCAAAACCGCGAAAAGCGCGTTTTGAAGGCAAGTGAAGTAGGGGGCTTACAGTGTCCGTGAAGATCAAACGTTCCGTCTATGCCGACATGTTCGGGCCCACCACCGGCGATCGTGTGCGACTCGCAGACACCGATCTCATCATCGAGGTGGAGAAGGATTTCACCACCTATGGCGAGGAGGTGAAGTTCGGCGGCGGCAAGGTGATCCGCGACGGCATGGGGCAGTCGCAGGTCACGAGCGCGCAAGGGGCGGCGGATACCGTCATCACCAACGCGCTGATCGTCGACCATTGGGGCATCGTGAAGGCCGACGTCGCGATCAAGGAAGGCATGATTTCGGCGATCGGCAAGGCCGGCAATCCCGACATCCAGCCCAATGTGGACATCATCATCGGTCCCGGCACCGACGTGATCGCGGGCGAGGGCAAGATCCTCACCGCAGGGGGATTCGACAGCCACATCCATTTCATCTGCCCGCAGCAGATCGAGCATGCATTGATGAGCGGCGTCACCTCGATGCTGGGCGGCGGCACCGGCCCTTCGCACGGCACCTTTGCGACGACCTGCACGCCGGGCCCATGGCACATGGGCCGGATGATCCAGTCGTTCGACGCCTTCCCGGTCAATCTCGGCATTTCCGGCAAGGGCAACGCATCGCGGCCGGCGGCGCTGGTCGAGATGATCAAGGGCGGCGCCTGCGCGCTGAAGCTGCATGAGGACTGGGGCACGACGCCGGCGGCGATCGACAACTGTCTTGCGGTCGCTGACGATCACGATATCCAGGTGATGATCCACACCGACACGCTCAACGAATCCGGCTTCGTCGAGGATACGGTGAAGGCGTTCAAGGGCCGCACTATCCATGCCTTCCACACCGAGGGCGCCGGCGGCGGCCACGCGCCTGACATCATCAAGATCGCCGGGCTGAAGAACGTGCTGCCGTCCTCGACCAACCCGACGCGCCCGTTTACGCGCAACACCATCGACGAGCATCTGGACATGCTGATGGTGTGCCACCACCTCGATCCCTCGATCGCCGAAGATCTCGCCTTTGCCGAAAGCCGCATCCGCAAGGAGACGATCGCAGCGGAAGATATCCTGCACGATCTCGGCGCGCTCTCGATGATGTCCTCGGATTCGCAGGCCATGGGCCGGCTCGGCGAGGTCATCATCCGCACCTGGCAGACCGCGGACAAGATGAAGAAGCAGCGCGGATCGCTGCCGCAGGAGAAGGGCAACAACGACAATTTCCGCGTCAAGCGCTACATCGCCAAATACACCATCAACCCCGCGATCGCGCATGGCGTCTCCAAGCTGATCGGTTCGGTCGAGAAGGGCAAGCTCGCCGACCTCGTGCTGTGGTCGCCGGCGTTCTTCGGCGCCAAGCCGGACCTGATCATCAAGGGCGGCTCGATCGTGGCGGCGCCGATGGGCGACCCCAACGCCTCGATCCCGACCCCGCAGCCGGTGCATTACCAGCCGATGTTTGCGGCGTACGGAAAATCGCTCACCGCATCCTCGGTGGTCTTCACGTCCAAGGCGGCGGTCGCCGGCGGGCTGGCGCGCAAGCTTGGTATCGGCAAGAAGCTCTATGCGGTCCAGAACACGCGCGGCAAGATCTCCAAGAAGAGCATGATCCACAATGACGCCACGCCCAGGATCGAGGTCGATCCGGAGACCTATGAGGTGCGCGCCGACGGCGAGCTTCTGACCTGCGCGCCCGCCGAGGTGCTGCCGCTGGCGCAGCGCTATTTCATGTTCTAAAACCTCTCCGGCAAATACGCCCAGAAACCAAAGCCGGGAGGAAATTCCGTGATCTACGTCGTCGCCACACTGACCATTAAGCCTGAAACGCGCGCCGAATTCATTGCGGCCGCCACCGCCTGCATCAAGGAGACGCGGAAGGAGCCCGGCAATATCGCCTATGATCTGCACGAGAGCGTCACCGATCCGACCAAGATGGTGTTCGTCGAGCAGTGGGAGAATGCCGAGGCGCTGGTGCCGCACCGCACCGCCGATCACATGAAGACCTTTGGCCGCGTCGCCGTGAAGTGCTTCTCGGCCCCGCCGAAGATCGAAGTGATCACGCCTGAGAAGGTCGAAGTCCGCTAAGAGAGTAGGCCAATATGATCCGCGCGACGTCCGTCAAGCCGCAACACCGCTGGAATGAGCCGGCGGCCGACACCGTGGTGCTCGATTTCGACGACCGCCACCGCCGTCGGATGGCGATGACGGGCACGCGCGGATTGGAGTTCCTGCTCGATCTCGAGAACGCGATCGCGCTGCGCGGCGGCGACGCGTTGGTCCTGGAGGACGGCCGGCTGGTCGAGGTGGTCGCCGCGCCCGAGCCGCTTCTGGAGATCCGCGGCGCCGACCCGCACCATCTGATCCGCGTCGCCTGGCATCTCGGCAACCGCCATCTGCCGACGCAGATCATGAAGAAGGGCCTGCGCATCCGGCGCGATCACGTCATCGAGGCGATGGTGAAGGGGCTGGGTGCACGCGTGATCGAGATCGAGGCGCCGTTCGATCCCGAAGGCGGCGCCTATGCCGGCCATGCGCATGAAGGCGACGCGGCCGCGCATCACCACACCGGCCATGACCATGCGCATGATCATGGCCACGATGATCATCACCACCATCACGGTGCTCACGATCACCATCACCACGGTGATCACCATCACCACGGTGATCACCATCACCACGGTGATCACCATCACCACGGTGATCACGATCACCACGACGAGCATTGCGACCACGACCATCACCACCATCACGACCACTCCCATGCTCATGACCACAAATGAGCTGCCGCGCAGCGAGGCGTGGGGTGGGATGACGGAGAGCGAGGCCGCCTCGCTCTACCGTTTGATGACCTGGCTGTCGCCGTCATTCCCGGTCGGGGCCTTCTCCTATTCCAGCGGCCTCGAATGGGCGGTCGAGGCCGGCGACATCAAGGATACCGCCTCACTGCGCGGCTGGCTCGCCGCGATGCTGAGCGACGGCTCCGGCTTCTGCGATGGTGTGTTCCTCGCCCAGACCCATCGGGCGACCATGGCGCACGACCTTGGAAGGCTCCGCGAGATCGCCGAGCTGGCCGCCGCCTTCGTGCCCTCGCGCGAGCGCCAGCTCGAGACCACGACGCAGGGCCGCGCCTTCATCGACACGGCGCGCGCCGCCTGGTCCTCGCCCGGCCTCGACGAGTTCATCGCCGCCTGCGACGGCGCGATCGTCTATCCCGTCGCGGTCGGCCTGGTCAGCGCCGCGCACGACATTCCGCTTGCGCCGGTGCTGCACGCGTTCTTCCATGCGGTGGTCTCGAACTGGATCTCCGCCGGCGCCCGCCTGATCCCGCTCGGCCAGACCGACAGTCAGCGCGTGCTTGCCACTCTCGAACCGGTGGTCAGTGCGACCGCAACACGTGCGGGCGGGGCTTCGCTCGACGATCTCGGCAGTGCCACCTTCCGCGCCGATCTCGCCAGCCTGCGCCACGAGACGCAATATACGAGGCTGTTCCGGTCATGATGTATTTGTCGTTCCCGCGTTCCGCCGTCATTGCGAGCGGAGCGAAGCAATCCATCGCACCGCTTGCTGAGGCATGGATTGCTTCGCTACGCTCGCAATGACGAGGAGAGGGCAGCGCCTCGTTCCTTCTTGTGAAGGGCGGCGGTCAACTCGCCTTATCGAGAGATCACGCGGTATGGGTCCCGGCCTTCGCCGGGACGACGCTTAGGAGGATTGGCTCTCATGACATCTTCTCACGGCCCGCTTCGCGTCGGCGTCGGTGGTCCGGTCGGATCCGGCAAGACCGCGCTGATGGACCTGCTCTGCAAATCGATGCGCGAGCGTTACGACATCGCCGCGATCACCAACGACATCTACACCAAATGGGACGCCGAGTTCCTGGTGCGCTCGGGCTCACTCACGCCGGACCGCATCGCCGGTGTCGAGACCGGCGGCTGTCCGCACACCGCGATCCGCGAGGACGCCTCGATGAATCTGGCGGCGGTCGCCGACATGCGCGCGAAATTTCCTGGCCTCGATCTGGTGCTGATCGAGTCCGGTGGCGACAACCTGGCCGCAACCTTTTCGCCGGAGCTTGCCGACCTCACGATCTATGTCATCGATGTCGCCGCCGGCGACAAGATCCCATCCAAGGGCGGCCCCGGCATCACCCGTTCCGACCTGCTGGTGATCAACAAGATCGACCTCGCTCCTTATGTCGGCGCGTCGCTTGAGAAGATGGAGACCGATGCAAAGCGGATGCGCGGTGAGCGTCCCTTCGTCATGACCAACCTGAAGAAGAGCGACGGGCTTGAGCGCATCATCGCCTTCATTGAGGCCAAGGGCGGCCTGCGCCCGAAAGCCTCTGCCAAAGGCAAGGCAAAGGCGGGTTGAATCGTGTGTTAATATGATATCCGATTTGTTAATATTTTAACGCGGCGAGCTCGTAGCCCCGGGTGAAGCGACGCGCAACCCGGGACATCTGCGTCGACGTCCACGAGCGGTCCGGTTTACGCTCACTGCTTCACGCAAGCTGCAAACGGCGGGTGCGACGAAATATTCCTTGCCGCAATGGGAACAAAATCCAGCCACTCCCATTAGCCAACTCTGACGCTGCTTTCGCCAGCCGGAGCCGGCGCCGGCCGTCGTCCACGTTAATTGCCGCCTTCCGTTGCGTACCGATGCTCGCCACTCCATATTCCGCCGCGGTTGGCGTTCACCCCGTATCGAATCGTTGTCGCCCCCGCAGACGCCAGATGTCCGCTGTTCATCTCCGCCAACCCACAGTCTCCGAGTAACAGCGTGGTCCGGCTGGGCTTCATTATCGCCTTCATTGCGCTGATCGGGGTGCTGCTCTCCGGTCTCGCGGCCTATCGCGTGCACGAGCAGGAGCTGACGCTCGACGGCATCGCGCTGGCGCGGGCGATCGACGTCCACGCCAGCCTGGTGCAGGACCGGCTCACCGAGCGCGAATTGCTCGCCCGCGTCTCCTCGGGCCTGTTTCGCGCGCCGTCGGTGGTGAAGGCAGACATGCTGCAGCCGCTGCGCTCCTCGATCTATGCCTTCAAGACCGATTTCGTGATTGCCGCCTGGATTGCGCGGCTCAGGCCCGACGAGCTCGCGGCGGCGGAGCAGGAGCTGAAGAAGGCCGGCTTCCCCAATCCGACCATCCGCGACTTCGACGACCAGCCCCTCGACATCAAGGCGCTCGATAAGCCCGTCAACGTGATGATGGACCTGGAGCCGCGGACGCCGGAGACCATCATCCTGCCGGGCCGCAGCTTTGACCACCATTCCGTGATCGGGCCGATGCTGGCGCAGGCGATGGCGGACGGCAAGCCGGTGGCGTCGGATCCGATTCCGCTGTTGCGCCAGAATGGGCCGATCGGGGTCGCGCTCGCCGCGCCGGTGTTTCAACAGGGCGCTTCGGAGCCCGCGGGATTCGTCACATTTTCGTATGAGCTCGGGCCGTTGATGCTGGCGAATGACGATATGTCGCTGTTCTCGGTGGTGCTGAAGGACCCGCGCGATTCCAACGACGAGCTGGTCGCCAACGACCAGGGCGTCATCACCTCGCGCGCGGTGCGGCCGGATGGGCCGGCGCCATCGATGGTCCGGACGGTGACGTTCGGCGGCCGCGATTGGTCACTCGCTTATTACGCCAAGACCTCCGCCGCCGCGCGGGCGAACCAGACCGCAGCGATCGTGGCGGCGATCGGCCTCGCGCTGACCGGCATCGTCTGCGGCCTGTTCGGCTATGTCGCCTACAACAATCTTCGGCTCAGCCGCGAGATCGAGGTGAGGATCGGGTTCGAGCGGCGGCTGACCGCTGTGATCGACGAGCTCAACCACCGGGTCAAGAACATCCTGGCCGTGATCCAGTCGATCGTCACGCGCACATTGCGCCATGGCTCGGACATCGATGCCGCGCGCGATCTCCTGATCGGCCGCATCCACGCCATGTCGAACGTGGTCACGCTGCTCAGCGAGAGCCAGTGGCAGGGCGTGAAGCTGAAGGGATTGTTCGAGGCCCGCGCGATCCCGCATGCCGAGCGCATCGCGATCTCCGGTCCCGATATCGCGGTCAGCGCGCGCGCTGCGCAGTCGCTGTCGCTGTTGTTCTTCGAGCTCGCTTCGCATTCCGACGAGGGCCTGTCCCTGGTCGGCAAGCACCCGCACATCGTCGCTAACTGGGAAGTCAACGGCAAGGATGCGGAGGCGATCTTTCATTTCCGCTGGGAGGAGTTCAACACCAGCGAAGCCACCCGCCGCCCCGATTCCGATTTCGGCCTGATCCTGCTCGACCGCGTCGCCCCCGAAGCGCTCGGCGGGACGGCGAAACGCTACTTCACCGACATCAGCTACGTCTACGAGCTCACCGCGCCGATGGAAACCGTCATCGACATGAACGAGCGCGACCGCACGGAGAAGTTTTCCGCACCGGTGAGGCCGGCGCGCTGATTGCAGGCCGGTGGCGACCCTGCTTCCCCTCATGGTGAGGAGGTCGCGTAGCGACCGTCTCGAACCATGAGGCCCCGCCGGTGGCCTCGCCCTTCGAGACGGTCGCTACGCGACCTCCTCAGGGTGAGGGGATAAGTAGGAGCGCGCCGTCGGAATAGATCCGTAGGTAAGTCGTGTAGGAGCGCAGCGTGCCCAGGCGGTGCAAGAGAAGGTGGGCACGCTCGCTTTGCCCACCTTACACATTGCTCTCGCCGTCATTGCCGGGCTTGACCCGGCAATCCATCGTCCCTCAGAAAAATCTCTTTTCCGAGATGGATGCGCGGGTTGAGCCCGCGCATGACGATCAAGAGTTGACGAGCATCAGCCGCCGTTGCCGCCGATCACGGCGCGCACGGTGTCATCAGGGCCGAAATCTTCCGCGCCTTCGACATAGAGCAATGCGCTCAATTTCGATCGCGCGCGGTTGACGCGGCTCTTGATAGTGCCGACGGCGCAGCCGCAGATCGCAGCCGCGTCCTCGTATGAGAAGCCGGACGCGCCGACCAGGATCAAAGCTTCACGCTGGTCTTGCGGCAGCTTGTCGAGTGCGGCGCGAAACTCCTCGAACTCCAGATGCGCATTCTGCGCAGGCTGGGTCTTCAGAGTCTTGGCATAGTTGCCCTCGGCGTCCTCCACCTCGCGCCGCCGCTTGCGATAGTCGGAGCGGAACAGGTTGCGCAGGATGGTGAACAGCCAGGCCGGCAGGTTCGAGCCGGGTTGGAACGAGTCGATGTTGGCGATTGCGCGCAACAAGGTCTCCTGCACCAGATCGTCGGCGCGGTCACCATTGCCGGAGAGCGAAATCGCGAACGCGCGTAGGCTTGGCACCGACGCCAAAATATCGTCGCGAAGTTGGTCGGTGAGAGGCATCAGTCCCTCCCGTCATTTTTTGCTGCTTGCTGCTCGTCAGTCTCTGCCAAATGCTTGGCGGCCTCCGCGGGATCATCGAGCTTGCGGATAAGCTCCGCAAAGCGGTCCGGCACGCCCTGTCGCACCACATCATCGTACATGGCGCGAAGCTGGTGGCCGATTCTCGATTGGATCTCAGCGTTGAGACCGCCCTGCTTCTTGGTTTCCTTCATGATCTGATCCACGTTTCCCCGAGAGGTTAAGTCCCTGTGTTCCAAGCAGTTTCCTCGAAATTCGGTCTTGGCCGCGTTTGCTGCCGGTCGTACGCTAATTCGAAGTTCGCCCGAAAGTTCCGAATGTCCGGAACTTTTTGTGGAACTTTATCGGCGCTCAAGCGTAGTCCGGGCGTAACGCTCAAGGGGAAGGCGGGTCGCCCCACCGGATGTGCCGGCCCGAGAGATATAAGGCGTTTCAGGCAATTGCCTCGAACACAAGGATGGAGTGGGAATGTCCCGATCGCAGCTCGTTGCCGAACACTTGCCATTGTTGCGGCGCTACGCCCGCGCGCTGACCGGAAACCAGGCGTCGGGCGACGCCTATGTCGCGGCCATGCTGGAGGCCCTGCTTCAGGACCCCGCGCTTCTAGATGAAACGCACGGTCCGCGTGCCGGCCTGTTCCGGCTGTTCACCCAGATCTGGAATTCGGTCTCGATCAACGACAACGCCGACGTAGCGACGTTGGCGCTGCCGCCGGAGCGCCGGCTTTCCAACATCACGCCGCTGCCGCGGCAGGCCTTCCTCCTGCTGTCGCTGGAGGGCTTCTCGGAAGAGGAGGTGGCCTACATCCTCAACATCGATATCGGCGAGACGCGCAAGCTCACGGATGCCGCCGGCCGTGAGATGGCCGCCGAGATCGCGACCGACGTCCTGATCATCGAGGACGAGACCTTCATCGCGATGGATCTGGAAAGCCTCGTGCGAAATCTCGGCCACAATGTCATCGGCGTCGCCCGCACCCATTCGGATGCGGTGGCGCTCGCCAAGAACAAGAAGCCCGGCCTGATCCTCGCCGACATCCAGCTCGCCGACGGTTCGTCGGGCCTGGACGCGGTGAATGAGCTATTGCGCGTGTTCGAGGTGCCGGTGGTGTTCATCACCGCCTATCCCGAACGCTTCCTGACCGGCGAACGCCCGGAGCCGGCGTTCCTGATCTCAAAGCCGTTCCAGCCCGCAATGGTCTCGGCCGTTGCGAGCCAGGCGCTGTTCTTCCAGCGCAATTCGCGCAACCGTGCGCCGCGCGCCGCCTCGGCGTGAACTGACTCTGGTTAGGTCGGCTGATCCGGCGTGCCGCACGGCGCGCCGGATTTTTTGCACCGAGACATCCGCCTTTCATGTGACCTTTGTGCTGGGCGAGGCTGTTCGCCTTGCCGGTTGCGCGTGACGAGTATTTGTTTCGAATGCAATCTCTTCAGGTTAACCCTGCTTAAGAGAGTTCGCGGCTTTCGATTCACCGACCTTTAGGCCGGCGCGCATATGGTTGCATGCGTTCAGCCACACAACCATCCCAGGAGACCAGCCGTGCGTAACCTTGTTTCCCGTTTCATTAAGGACGAGTCTGGCGCGACCGCCATCGAGTACGGTCTGATTGCCGCTCTTATTGCCGTCGTGATCATCGGCACCCTTCGAGTCATCGGCACCGATCTCAATACCAAGTTGGTAGCGGTGGACGACGGCCTGAAGTAAGTCGCCGGCTCTTTCTCAGAGGGTGTGCACGTGGAAGGTCCGGCCAAAGGCAGCTTTGGTCGGCTTTCTATTAGGGAGTCATCAAATGCGTATTATGGTCTTGCTGGCGCTTGTCGTCTTTAGCGCCGGAGCCGCCCACGCTGATACAGAAATCGTTACCCGCACTCGCAGGGACAGCTTGGGATACACCACGACCACTTCGACTTCGAAGCATGGCACGTACACCATCACCACCGGCCGCAACAGCTTGGGTGAGACGGTCACCACTTCGCGTTGGCAATCGAATAGGCCCCGGAGCTTCCAGGAGCGGGCCATGGGGCACTGACCGCCGAAGGTAGGGAAGCCGGTCGGACCGCTCGAAAACTCCGACAAAAAAGTAGAGCGCGACCGGCATCACCACGGTCGCGCCCTACATCGCCGGTCAATGGGGCAGGGGGAATAACCGGCTGCCAGAACGACGCGGACCGCGAAAAAACGTTCCGAGATTCCGAAAATAATTTTGAACACGGTTAAGTGATCCGCAGACATACGAACGGGGGCGTTTCGTTCGAGTTGTGTTCGTGATCGCCATGGGGCGAGGGATGAATCGCCATGTCACAGATATTGAAGGGAATTTTAGGTGCGCTCGCCGTTTCTTTGACCTTCGGCGCCGTGCAATTTGCCTCCGGGCATGATCTAATCGGGGGCCAGAGCCTCATCACCTCCACCAAGGCGGAACATGACGTCAACCGTACGGCGAAGGCCGACCGGGCGACAGTTCCGGCAGCCACCGGCAAAACCGAAACCATTTCGCTGAAGCTCGACAGCCTGGCCGAGACCTCGGTCGTGATCCGCGTTCCCGTCGTCAGGGACGAGGCGCGCAGCCACCCCAAGCCGCCCGCGCTGATCAAATCTGGCGAGCGCAGGATGACGGTCGCCTGCGAGCCCGTGGTGAGCGTGCTGACCGAAGTAGCAAAGCGCCTGCAGCCCGGCCGCTGCGTCACCTAAGCTGATCGTTCTTCGTTCTCTCTCCATCCGTCATTCCGGGGCGATGCGAAGCATCGAGCCCGGAATCCATCTGTCCGCTCGCGCATGTGGCGCAATGGATTCCGGGCTCGCGCCAAGAGGCGCGCCCCGGAATGACAGTGGAGGAAAATTCGTGAGCAATTCCAACCTGATTTGCGCCGTCCAGCCCTCGCGCGAAAAACATTCCGCTTCCGCCGTCGGGCAAATCAGTGATTTAACTCCGCGCGTCTCATCCGAATGAGGGGCGGCTCGCGATCGTCACGAACGTTGCGGTGAGATGCGGTGGACGCGATGCGTGCGACTGACGAGCGCAGGTAACGCGGACGGCGAAGTCGTGTGGTCCTGGCGCCCCGACGCTGGCGCTAAGTCCTTGCGGGATGGAAACATCCCTAAGGGCGACGGTGGCAAGAAAGCCCGGTCACCGGGGAGAGCGCGAAGGAAACCGTAACACCATCGCGCAGGGAAAGCCGGAATGCTTCGGTTGAACCTGTGGTCCTACCCCCGTGCTTTTTGTTGCACGGGACCCACGGGTGCAACCGGCACCCGGCTTTCCCTGCGCCCTCTGATCTCGAGGAGGGTGGAACGAGACGCAAAACTCGGACGCAACGCGCCGCGAGAACGCGAACGCACATCGTCTCCTCACGCTCCACGGTCATGCCCGCAAAGGCGGGCATCCAGTATCCGGCGGCCTCTCGGCTCAAGCACCGCCGTCTCTGGAATACTGGATCGTCCGGTCAAGCCGGACGATGACAGCGGAGAGGCTGTTTGAAACTGAATCGGAATCGTAGGGTGGGTAGAGCGGAGCGAAACCCCTCATTCGCGCGGCTTGCTCCGTCGCGAGGGGGTTCGCTTTTGCTACAACAGCTCCGGCTGCTCCGCTGCGATCGCGTCCCCGACCGCCACCGCGCCATCCGCGACCACCTCGGCATAGACGCCGCATTCGTTGTGGCCGAGGCGCTGCATCAGGGTGTGCGGGATGGTGAGGTCGCGCACGCCGGTGTCGGGATCGACATTGACCGCGGCGCAGCGGGTGATGCGCTTGACCACCTTGGCCCGTGCGCTGCCGATCGCGATCGTCTGGTCGAGCAGCTCGAATTCGTGCCAGGCCGGCCAGCCCTCGACATAGAGGTTGGCGCGGAAGCGCAGCGGATGCACGGATTGCCCGACCATCTCCTCGATCGCGCGCAGGCTATTGAGGTTGATGATCGAGACCACCTTGCGGGCGACGTCGGAGAAGCTGTGACTGGGGCTGGTCAGGACCTTTGGCGGTCCCTTGATCTGGCCGGCATGGTGGAGTGCGAAATACTGCTCGATCGCGGCGCGCCCGGCGGCCGTTTCGAGGTCGCCCTGAGCCACCATCTCGCCGTTCCGGCGCAGGGTCAGGACGTGGCTGCCGTCGTCGAATTCGGCACGGAGCGGCACCAGCCAATCGTCCCGCTGCAGCATCAGGAAATGCGGCTTCGGCAGCCATTTGGGCTCGGCGGGATCGAAGCCGCTCGGTCCGTTCTCGATGGCGTAGCGGCGATCGGACAGCAGCGTCTGGCCAGCCTTGAGCTCGGCCCGCGGCAGCGCCTCGGGCGTCAGGCCTTTGACGGGATAACGGTAGATGCCGGCGATCTCTGGGGATGAAGCGGAGGACATCAGGCCTTTTAGGAGATTTTCATCGATCGGGCCATACAACCTTACGAAATCATTGCGGAAAGCTCTTCCGTTTCGGAAGCCAAATGCCCACATTTGCGTCAAGCCTGAAATGAGGGCGACGACCGCCGGCAGGTTGACCGACGTCAACACAGCCGGGCGGAAACCCAATGAAGATGCCTTCACAGTGCCTGCGGGGCTGGGGAGGCAGGCCGAGGGAAAGCAAAGTTATGAATATCGAAAAATACACCGAGCGGGCGCGCGGCTTCATCCAGTCGGCGCAGTCGCTTGCGGTGCGCGAGGGGCACCAGCAGTTCTCGCCGCTGCATCTGTTGAAAGTGCTGCTGGACGACAGCGAAGGCCTTGCCGGCGGTCTGATCGATCGCGCCGGCGGCAATTCCCGCGCCATCCTCAAGGCAACCGAGGATGCGCTTAACAAGCTGCCGAAAGTGTCGGGCAGCGGCGCGGGGCAGGTCTACCTTTCACCCGAATTGGCGCGGGCATTCGATGCGGCCGAAAAGGCGGCGGAGAAGGCCGGCGACAGCTTCGTCACCGTCGAGCGTCTGCTGCTCGGGCTTGCGCTCGAGAAGAACAGCGAGGCCGGCTCGATCCTGAGCAAGGGCGGCGTCACCCCGCAGAACCTGAACGCGGCGATCGAGTCGCTGCGCAAGGGCCGCACGGCCGATAGCGCCACCGCCGAGAACGCCTATGACGCGCTGAAGAAATATGCCCGCGACCTGACCCAGGCCGCGCGCGACGGCAAGCTCGATCCGGTGATCGGCCGGGACGAGGAGATCCGTCGCACCATCCAGGTGCTGTCCCGCCGCACCAAGAACAACCCCGTCCTGATCGGCGAGCCCGGCGTCGGCAAGACCGCCATCGTCGAGGGCCTGGCGCTGCGCATCGTCAACGGCGACGTACCGGAGAGCCTGAAGGACAAGCGGCTCTTGTCGCTCGACCTCGGCGCGCTGATCGCGGGTGCAAAGTACCGCGGCGAGTTCGAGGAGCGGCTGAAGGCCGTGCTGCAGGAGGTCACCTCGGCTGAGGGAACCTTCATCCTCTTCATCGATGAGATGCACACGCTGATCGGCGCCGGCAAGGCCGATGGCGCGATGGACGCGTCCAACCTGTTGAAGCCGGCGCTGGCCCGCGGCGAGCTGCACTGCATCGGCGCGACCACGCTCGATGAGTACCAGAAGCATGTCGAGAAGGATGCCGCGCTGGCTCGGCGTTTCCAGCCGATCTTTGTCAGCGAGCCGACGGTCGAGGACACCATCTCGATCCTGCGCGGGTTGAAGGACAAGTACGAGCAGCACCACGGCGTGCGGATCGCCGATTCTGCGCTGGTGGCGGCCGCGACCCTGTCCAACCGCTACATCACCGACCGCTTCCTGCCCGATAAGGCCATCGACCTGATGGACGAGGCGGCGGCGCGGCTGAAGATGCAGGTCGATTCCAAGCCGGAAGAGCTTGATACGCTGGACCGCGAGATCATCCGCCTCAAGATCGAGCAGGAGGCGCTGAAGAAGGAAAGCGATCTGGGCTCGAAGAGCCGGCTGCAGGCGCTGGAGAAGGAACTCGTCGATCTCGAGGAGAAATCGGCAGCGCTGACGGCGCGCTGGAGCGCGGAGAAGAACAAGCTTTCCAACGCCCAGAAGCTGAAGGCCGAACTCGACGCGCTGCGCGTCGAATTGGCCAACGCCCAGCGCCGCGGTGAATTCCAGCGTGCAGGCGAGCTTGCCTATGGCAAGATCCCGGCGCTGGAGAAGCAGCTCGCCGATATCGAGGCCAGCGAAAACCAGGGCGCGACGATGGAGGAGGCGGTCACCGCCAACCACATCGCGCAGGTGGTCTCCCGCTGGACCGGCGTTCCCGTCGACCGGATGCTGGAAGGCGAGAAAGAGAAGCTCCTGAAGATGGAGGATGCGCTCGGCAAGCGCGTGGTCGGCCAGGCCGAGGCGGTGCGTGCGGTCGCGACCGCCGTCCGCCGCTCGCGCGCCGGCCTGCAGGACCCGAACCGGCCGATGGGCTCGTTCATGTTCCTAGGGCCCACCGGCGTCGGCAAGACCGAGCTGACCAAGGCGCTGGCTGAGTACCTCTTCAACGACGAGACCGCGATGGTCCGCCTCGACATGTCCGAATACATGGAGAAGCACTCGGTCTCGCGCCTGATCGGTGCGCCTCCGGGCTATGTCGGCTATGACGAGGGCGGCGCGCTGACCGAGGCGGTGCGACGGCGGCCCTACCAGGTGGTGCTGTTCGACGAAATCGAGAAAGCGCATCCTGATGTCTTCAACGTGCTGCTGCAGGTGCTCGACGACGGGCGTCTGACCGATGGTCAGGGCCGCACAGTCGATTTCCGCAACACGCTGATCATCATGACCTCGAACCTCGGTTCGGAGTTCCTGGTGAACCAGCCGGAAGGCGAGGATACGGGCGCGGTGCGCGAGCAGGTGATGGCGACGGTGCGGGCGCATTTCCGCCCCGAATTCCTCAACCGTGTCGACGAGATCATCCTGTTCCATCGGCTGCAGAAGAGCGAGATGGGCCGGATCGTCGAGATCCAGTTCGCGCGGCTGCAGAAGCTCCTGGAGGATCGCAAGATCACGCTAACGCTGGACGCGGCGGCGCGCGACTGGCTGGCCGCCAAGGGCTGGGATCCGGCCTACGGCGCCCGCCCGCTGAAGCGGGTGATCCAGCGCAACCTGCAGGATCCGCTGGCCGAGATGATCCTGGCTGGCGACGTCAAGGACGGCGACCAGGTCAAGATCT
Source organism: Bradyrhizobium sp. Ses1 (assembly GCF_059512365.1). Lineage (NCBI taxonomy): Bacteria > Pseudomonadati > Pseudomonadota > Alphaproteobacteria > Hyphomicrobiales > Nitrobacteraceae > Bradyrhizobium > Bradyrhizobium sp. Ses1. Next base: position 3,611 of record NZ_JCAMOQ010000039.1, on the reverse strand, counting down.
CGGCCGAGGGCAACGTGCTGACCTTCAACGGCAAGGCGCAGCAGACCGCAGAGGTCGCTCAGTTCGACGCGCCGGTAGCGAAGCGCAAGCTGAACTAAATCATGAAACGATCGAAGCCCTCTCCGCGGCCCGGCGGAGAGGGCTTCGAGTTTGGGGGAGGCTATTCCTGCGTCACTGCCGGGCCGACATAGTCCTCGTCGCTCGGCTCGAGTTCGGAAAGGATGTCCACGAGCTCGCGGGCGCGGCCGGTCGCAAGCGGTTTGCCGGCGTTCATCAGCGGCTCGTCATTGGCGAGCCAAGCCTGCGCCTCCGCCAACTCGTCGACGGTGGCGCCCGTCGCGATGATCTTGGCGATGGTGACATCGTCGATCTGGCCGACCGCCTTGACGACGTCATCGCGTGTGATGTGCCTCATGTCCGGTACCCTCTACGCGAAACAAGGCCTCCACCCGCCGTCATGGCGGGCAGGGACCAGAGTAAGACAGCCCTCGATCAGCGGCCCGTGGTCAGCCGTGGCGGGTGCTGCGACATCATCCAGAGCTCGATTGCAGCCAGGATCGCCACCGCCGCGCCGATCACCACATGGACCGTCATCGCGGTGGTGCCGTGGAAGCCCAATACCCAGGGCGACACCAGGGCCCACAATCCGACGATCAGGTTCAGCCACTCCTCCCACACCGCGAACGCCGCCAGCGCCGCGATTGCAAGGACCGCGATGACGATGCCGGTGATGTAGGCGTTGGTGGAGACGGTTCCGGCGGTGAAGCCGAACAGCCACGGCGACAGCAACAGGATCGCGCCGAGGATCAGGTTTGCGACGTCGCACAATTTCGCGTTCGTCCAATTCTCCATGACACCCTCCGTTGGAGGTTTCGTGCATCCCTGAAACCGAGCTGATGCCCTCCCGGTTCCACGGCCGCCGCGGCAAATTTGCTTGATTTGACGGGGGAGATCAGCGGTTGCTGACGGGGCGCGAACCGGTCGAGCCGGTGGCGTCGGAGACGATGCGGGAGCTGCCGCGGCTGCTCATCTGGGCATCGATCCGGTCGCGCTCCTTCTCGAAACCTGCCAGCATCGAGCCCTCGAGCGAGCGCCCGCGCGGCAGCTTCACGCGCATCGGGTCGACGAAACGGCCGTTGACCAGGATCTCGTAATGGACGTGGGCGCCGGTCGACATACCGGTCGACCCGATAAAGCCGATGACCTGGCCCTGGCGGACGCGCTTGCCGGCTTCCATGCCCTTGGCGAAGGCGGACATGTGGCCGTAGGCGGTCTCATAGCCATTGTTGTGCTTGACGCGGACATACTTGCCGTAGCCGCCCTCCCAGCCGACCTTTTCGACCACGCCGTTGCCCGACGCGAAGATCGGGGTGCCGTAAGGGGCCGCCCAGTCGACGCCGGTGTGCATCTTGACGTAGCCGAGGATCGGATGGCGGCGGCCGCCGAAGCCGGAGCGCATGATCGCGTTGTTGACGGGCTTGCGCACCAGGAACTTCTTCGCGCTCTTGCCGGTCTCATCGTAGTAGTCGACCACCGAATCGTCCGGCGTCTGGAACCGATAGTATTTCTTGGTCTCGCCGCCGACCGTGAGCGCGGCGTACAGCACCTCGGTCTTTTCGCTGCTCGTTACGCCTTCGTCCTCGCCGGCGTAGAAGACGTCGAAGCTATCGCCGGGCTGCACCTTGCGCTGGAAGTCGACGTCATAGGAATAGATGCGGACCATGTCCTCGATGACGTTCTGCGGCACCTTGTTGCGCAGCGCGGTTTCGTAGATGCTCTGATAGAGCCGTACGCCGCTGCCATCATCCTCGTCGTCATCGTCGCTGTTGTCGGCGGTGTCGGACACGGTGTTCAAGCTCTGCACGTCGACGGCGACATATTTGCCGATGTCCGAGAGTGCTGCGACCGCTTCGACCTGGGCGTCGTTGGCGACGATCACGCGATAGGGCTGCAGCCGCGCTCCCGGGGCCGGATTTGCCGGCGCCATCAGGATGCGCAGCTTCTGGCCTTCCTTCAGGCCGCCATCGCGGCCGCGGGCGCCGAGCATGGCCGCGATCGCCTTGGCCTCGTCGGCTGTCGCGCCCATGTCGCGCAGCACCGAGGTGACGGTGTCGCCCTTCTTGACGATATGCACCCGCTCCCCGGTCGGGTTGCCGCCGGTGACCTGCTCCTTGGTCTTCGGCAGCAGCGTGACGTTTTCCGGCACCACGCGGGTTTCAAAGCCGGCATAGGGATCGGAAACGTTGCCCTCTGTGGCATAGGCGAGCTTGAGGTCGGGCTGCGCGCCGCCGACATCGGCGGTGGCATTGGCCAGCGTATAGCGGACGCCGCCGTTATTGCCGCGCCAGTTGGCCGCGTCACGCACCCGCATCAGGATCTCGTCGAGCGCCACCCCCGCGGCGATCTTCGCCTTCGGTAGCACCTGCCCCAGATCCTTGGTGACGAATGAGACCTCGGCGTCGGGCTCCACAGCCTCGGGGTTGTTCGGATCGTCCGCCGCCGCGGTCTGATTGGTGCCGACATCGGTCAGCATGCGCTGGGCGTTGAACGGCGGGATCTTGGCCGAAAGATCGCTTGTCGTCATCGACAGGTTGCCGGAGATGCGAACATACGGCCGCACCCGCATCACGTCGCGGTTGCCGACGCGGGTCACCGTCGATACCCGCACCACGTTGCGCGAGGCGCTTGATTCCGACGGCGGCGGCAGGCGGTCGCTCTTGTGCAGGGTGGCGGCACGGTCATTGGCGCTGATGGCACCGCGCAGCGCGCCCTCGACCCGCTCCGGGAGCTTGGCAAAGGTCATCTCGCCGTCGAGGGACGCAAAAACGGCGCCGCCGATCAAGGCCGCGCCGCACAGGCCCGTGAGGATCGTGCCGCTGAACCACTGTACGGAAACACGGCGGCGGTCGATCACCGCAGCCTCCGAGCCGTCAACCGACAGCGGCGGCTCGTGACCGAGATCGATCATCCCGGTCTCGCGTCCAAAGCCGCTCCCGCGTGACGCCCGTTGGCTCAAACCCGTGTCCCCCCAAGTTCCATCAGCATACGACGAGACTTCCGCACTCCCTTGCGCCCGCATTCGCCCTAGCGGGGCGATCCGGCAGTACGGCGCGTCACATACAGCAACATTCGTGAATTATCGAAGGCCGATGGCCAACCACAATCTCGAATGCCAACGATGTGTAAATCTCTCGATGTTGCTCGGCCGCGTGGAACTGGCGACGGATTCATCGAAATCGTCAGTCCCTTGGTAGAGAAACCACCGGCAGCCCCCACTGGCATCCGGCGATTCATTTTGCATAACTAATCGTCAGAACGTCGCAGGATTGTGGCTCAAGTACGGCGTAAAGTCCCGAAAAATCGAGCAATTCTGCGCATCAGAAGAATCTGCACCTGATGCGACGATTTGTTGACAATGGCCGTTGACAAGCCGGATTGGGCCGGCCTATAAGGCGGCCACTGAGCGCGGCGCTGCATTGGCCCGGTGGCCAAGGCAAGCTTTCGCGCCCTTGATGCTCCTCACTTTGATGAGTGACTCAACAGCCGACGTAAATCGGTTGGGGATTCGCCGTCGGGTGAAGAGGGTCGGAACCCTCCTAAGGGTGTGAGGT
>NZ_JCAMOQ010000038.1:0-86516 GCF_059512365.1 Bradyrhizobium sp. Ses1 | reverse complement strand
GCGCTGGAGCCACGCGGCAGCATTGACGTGAAGGGCAAAGGCAAACTGGAGGCGTTTTTCTTGAGCCGGATCTAGGCGCGCACCCGCGGGCGCGTCTGATGCCGCTCGGGCGCGCGAACGGCGATCGAAGCTTGTGCCGACCGACGACGCGCCGCCCAGCCCTCCTCGTTTAGGAAGTTAGGTGTCCCATCACCACGCCAACGACTGCCCGTCATGTCCGCGTGGTGGCTCAATTGGAAGGGTCATTGAAGCTTTTTCCCCCTCGGACGGGCGGATGACTTCCGAGATCGGTCAATTGCGTCATTCCGACCGTGCGCCAGATACTTCTGGTCGATCCCTGATAACAGACATTTTGGTGCCTGCCGGCACGTCTCAAAGGTGCGAGAGTCGGAAGCGTCCTGCCTGCCCGCTCCGAGCACTCTCGCTTAGCTGTATATGCGCTGGTTAGGATCCGAGAGCTCAACCTATGCAGGGTTAAGTTCTCCTCAGCAAACTAACGGTGGGACCATCAGAAAATGCGCCGGGATGCGCCGCGGGGGAGCTTCGGGTTATCTATCAGAGGCGATGACGCAAAAGCGACGTGGACAACTATCTAATTAAAAGATCTTCTCACGACAGCAGACGTGCAACCCGGTTCGCTTCGGTTCAGGGCCAATTGCGGAACAAGTTGGCGATGATCGGAACGCTCCCCATCTCTCAATCTCCTCGTCGTCGGCGCCATTCGTCTGGAGAAAGGCCAACGCACGTTCTTGAAAGCGCGACTGAACGCAGCTTCTGATTCGAAGCCGACAGCCGCTGCGACGGAGACAACCTTGGCACCGTCTTCGACAAGCACTCGCCCGCACATCGGATGGCGGTCAGGTGCAGAAGTATTATCGGCTTTCAGCAGCAACCTCTAAAGCGACCTTTCCCGACGGCATAGCGCGCTTGCTGGCGTTCGCGAAAGAATTCCACATACGTCATGATCGGCTGGTCGGGATGCTTCACTCGCCGGTGCGCAACGTATGTTTCGTAATCGGGAACGCCGATCATAAGACGCGCAGTACGCGTGCTCCAATAACCGGCGGTTCGCATCGCGCTGGCGGACTGGTCGAACAAATTCTGCAGGTCAGGCATGGCTACCTCCCGCGGCTACCCCGGCGAACTCTATTTCCATTGCGGTCGGCTGCGGATTGCCCAGTGCTCGCCAGATATTGATCAGGCCGTAGATCACTGTCGCAACGACCACCAGCACGAACAAAGCTGCGAGCGATGCATCGACGTAGTCGTTGAAGACGATCCGACTCATCTCGCCAAGCGTTTTTGCCGGTGCCAACAACTGACCTGCTGCGATCGCATCGCTATATTTGAGCGCGTGGCTGACGAACCCCACGTTCGGATCGGGGCTGAACACCTTCTCGAGCCCCGCGGTCGTCGTGCAGGCCACGAGCCACGTGGCGGGCACAATCGTCACCCAAGCGAACCGCTCGCGCTTCATCTTGAACAGGACGACGGTGCACACCGTCAACGCGATTGCCGCCAGCATTTGGTTGGCGGTGCCGAACAGAGGCCATAGCGTCCAGATACCACCCAATGGGTCGATCACGCCGACGTAAAGAAAGTAGCCCCACAGCGCGCACGAAAGCGCCGAACCGATCAGGTTGTTGGTCCAGGACGCAGTCTCCTTGAACGCTGGGACAGCGTTGCCGATGAGATCCTGAATCATGAACCGGAGCACGCGCGTTCCAGCGTCAACCGTGGTGAGTATGAACAGGGCCTCGAAGAGGATCGCGAAGTGGTACCAGATGCCCATTAAGGTACGGCCACCAAGGAACGACGACAGAATATGGGCCATGCCGACGGCGAGCGTTGGTGCGCCGCCGGTGCGTGACATGATCGACGTCTCTCCGACGTCCTTGGCCATTTGAGTAATCTCGTCCGGGGTCACCACGAACCCCCAAGCCGAGATCACTTGCGCGGCTTGCTCAGCCGTGGTGCCGATCAGTCCTGCAGAGCTGTTCATCGCGAAATAGACGCCGGGATGGATGATGCTCGCGCCGATCACCGCCATGATCGCGACGAACGATTCCATCAACATTCCGCCGTAGCCGATGAAGGCAATCTGCCTTTCGTTCTCGATCATCTTCGGCGTCGTCCCTGACGCAATGAGAGCATGCCATCCGGAAACGGCGCCGCAGGCGATTGTAATGAACAGGAAGGGGAATAAGCCGCCGGCCCAAACTGGTCCGCTGCCGTCAATGAATTTGGTGACAGCAGGCATCTGGAGATTGGGACGAACGATGATGATGCCGATGGCCAAGAGCGCGATTGTGCCGATCTTGAGGAATGTCGAAAGGTAATCGCGCGGAGCCAGAAGCAGCCAAACCGGCAGCACGGATGCGACGAAGCCGTATCCGATGATGATCAGCGCCAGCGTCTCGCCATGTAGATCGAAGTACACCGCGAGCTCAGGCGTCTCGGACACGGTCTTACCATAGATCAGCGCAGCGAGAAGCAGCACGCAGCCGAGCAGTGACATTTCGCCGACTCTGCCCGGGCGGATAAAGCGGCTATAGACACCCATTAGTAGCGCGATCGGAATCGAGCAGAACACCGCGAAAGTTCCCCACGGACTGCCGATCAATGCCTTGACGACAACGAGAGCGAGGACCGCAAGTACAATGACGCAGATCAGGAGAATGCCTACCCCTGCGATCGTGCCAGCCACCGCTCCCATCTCGGCACGCACGATGTCGCCGAGCGAGCGACCATCGCGCCGCGTCGATAGAAACAGAACAGTCATGTCCTGGATCGCACCGCCGAACACCGCGCCAGCGAGAATCCAGAGCGTACCCGGCAGATAGCCCATTTGCGCGGCAAGCACTGGACCAACCAGTGGACCCGCGCCGGCGATCGCCGCGAAATGATGGCCATAGAGCACGTACCGATTGGTCGGAACGTAATCGAGACCGTCATTATGGCGAACGGCAGGCGTTAGTCGTGTGCCATCGACCCCGAGCGCCCGGTCGGCGACGAACAACCCATAAAACCGGTAGGCGATGAAATAGATGCAAATCGCGGCGACGACCAGCCACGCTGCATTGACAGTTTCACCTCGGTTGAGCGCCACGATCGCGAATGCCGCGGCACCCAGAAGAGCGACCGCGATCCATAAGAGCTTCGACTGGCGCGCACTTGAATTGTTGATGATACTCATGGATGTCCTCCCGCACTGCAGGAAGCCCAACCAAACAAAATTCACCCTGGCGGGGACCTAGATCGAGGCAAGGGTGTATTGGCTGGGATCCTTCCTTTCCGTACACCAGGTCGGGACTGGGTATTTCGCTAAGCTCAGAGCCCACTATAGTTCCGCCTGACGGTATAATTCTAGGACTCTGTTTGTTCGCTGGGAAGTGATTAGGATCGTGCGAAGAAAGTCTCGTGGCTGGGCCAATGGATGATGGGCACCTCATCAGGGGGCTGGCCCAGCGACAGCGATCCATAACCGTTTCGCGTGCTGGTTTTCATCAGGTGTTGGAGTACAGCAACTTGGTCCGTTCAGGGTCAGAACCGGACCTCATATGCCCTTCTATGAAGAGAGCGATGCGACACGAGCCGCCAGACTATTCAGGCTCGCCTACGGCCGGCGCCTCCGATGCCTACTCAAAGCACATTCAGGAGTTGGGCCCGACGCTCCGGAGCATGACCTTGTCCCGGTGATGGCGTGGCGCGGTATCGTGCCCGCTCACGGATCGCGAGATGCGAGGTACGCTACAATCGCGAGAAGATCCTGCTCGTCAAGATCGGCGACAACTTGGGCCATTAACGGGCTCCATTCTCCCGTTCGGGCGCCGTGCTGGAAGTCATAGAGCTGCCGGAACATGTAGCTCGGTGAACGACCAGCAATGCTTGGCAGCGGTCCAAGCCCTTTCAGGTCCGCGCCATGGCACAAAGTGCATTGGATCGTTTTGCCCGACCCACCTTTCATGACTAGCGCCTCGCCTTTGGCGAGGCTCCCGATTGGTGCATACGCTGTGAAGGTCGATCGAGGGTCGCGGCTTTCGAAGCGGAGCAAATCGTCGGGGACCTCCACGATTCGCGCTCCGATCGGCTCGCGCTCGCTGGTTTCCACCGCAGCCCAAAGCAGACCCGCCACATAGGTCTTTGGCGCGGTGTCGCTCTCGACCACCTTGATGCGTTTGCGCGGTTGCAAGGCCGAAAAGTAGGCTGCCGCGGCTTCGATTTCGGCGTCGGTGATCGGCTTAGAAAGCTCGATCATTAGCTTTGGCGGAATTCGCCCGGGGAGAGTTGTACCGCGTGCCCCGCTCTTATAGTCGGCCATCTGCTGGATGATGTAGCTCTTCGGCAGCCCTGCAAGGTCCGCGTTTTCCGGACCACCTGGCCCTGTGGCGCGGTGACAATATCCGCATGCGAACACACCGGGTTTGCGGCCGTTCGCGACGATGTCCGGCAGCGCGCCGTGGTCGCTGGGGTGCCAAACCGGCGCAATGAAACGATCACGCAACTGGCTCCAGGTATAGCCGGCCGTGCTGTCTGGTACGCGAACTGGCTTTCCGTCATCGACGGGAGGCTTGTAGTCGGGATTGTTCGGCGTATAGGCCCAAGCGGGGGGACCGTCTGCGGCGGTCGCAATCCGCATCGCGAGCAAGCCACAAACGATCACAGACGAGAGCAGCGCGGGAACAATCCTCATTTTCAGTTCCCCGACTGTCCGAGCCGGCAGCTATGGGGAGCTTGCCGCACCCATGAACTCCGGGCAAGTGCCCGCGAATGTCAAGGTACTCGAAATAACTGAAGCCGTCCGAGCAAAGCCTGGCCGCCGCGTGTGCCCCGCCAAAGCCATTCAGCCCGACGTTTGATCTCGGTGTTGCTCTGAAGCCCCGCCGGGTCCGACGCGACCAGGTCATTCATGACGCGGAAGTCGGTACGTTTACTACATGTCTGGGCTGGGTCATTCGAGCCACTTCCGGTCCGCCCCGATCAACGGACATTCTCAGCGCCCGTCGGCATGTCTCAAAGGGGCCATTGGCGGACATGCGGCACGTTTCGGTCATTAGATCATACGGACGAGAGAGTCATACGGACGAGGTTTCCGGCAGCCCGGTGTCGGCTGCCCAGGCGGCCGGTCGCTCAAGGACGCGCAATGAGCAACGGCTGGACGTTTTCGCCGCCTGCCATGAGGGGATTCGACGGCTCGAAGTGCTCGCGCAGTTCTCGCCTTTTGACGAGCGAGCGCGCCACAACAAAGGCGTCCTTCAGGCGTTTCGCTTGCCGGACTGCGACATTGAAAAAGGCGTTGCCGAAATAGGTCCACTTGGCTTTGTCCCGGCAGCCGAACGATGGATGGTCGGCATCGGCCGCGGTGATGACCAACGTATCGGGGTTCGCGAGACGAGGGATAAAGACCCCGGAATAGCAGGCCGAGATGACCACCACCTTGTATCGCATACCGGTCCGCGCCAGCATGCCGGCGAGATTGGACGGCGTGAGCGTTTGCGTAAGCCGGCCCGCTTTGACTGCAAGCCCGTCGGGGGAGCCGTGCGAGGTGAGAATCAAGAACAGAACATCGTTCTCGGCGTCCATTCCATTGGCCGCCGCCTGCAAGGACCTAGCGAGGCCTTCAATCGTTGCACCTCCGCCTATCTTCCAATTGTATTGCACGTTGACCGGGCCGCTCCCGAAACGGCCCGCTACGACCCGTGCTGCACCGATTGCCTCGTTTCTAAACACGCCCTGATCGCCGAAAAGGCCGAAGGACACGACGCTTACCCTGCGAGCATCCTCAACGGCGCGCGCCGGCGAAAACGACGGCGCAATGGTCAAAACAAAGGCGATGAGCGGCGCGCCGAACCGGCCGATCCAACGTGGATGCACAGCTTCACCAGGCCATTTCGTTCAACAGGTCACGTGAAAGAGCCCGATCCTCCTGGCGTGCGAGCGGTTGAACATCCGGATCGCCTCGGGTGTCGGCCTCAACAGCACCTCGCAGCCCTTCCTTTCGAAATAGGCTTCGGCTTCCGGTGACAGGTGCACGTTGCCCATCTGACCGGAACCAATGACGACTTGGTCGCACCCTTTCTCGAAGAGAAAGCTTCTTTTTCCGCTTCACAACTTTGCCGGAAAGACGAACGACCACGTCGTGCTGATACGTCGTTCCGTCAATCGTAATCGCGCCAAATGTGGTGCTGTCAATCTTCATCGTGACCTCCTGATTAGACTCCAGCTCCAAATATGCAGCAGTGAGGCGCCTCGACGTCGGCATCATCTCCCTCAAGAGCGTTCCAATAGAGCACGTCGATCTTTATAGCCGCATACAGCGCTTCGAAAAAATCTCGTCTCGTAAGGGCTACAGCGTAAGGGCCCTTGACCAAAAGCACGCCGTTCGAGCAGGCAGCCCTCGCTAAAATACGAAGGCAAACAGGGCGTTGTGAATCCTATTCGGCCGCGCTTTGTGCTAGTCTTCCAGTCGTCCATACCTTGAACCAAGCGAAATTAAAACAGGAGGATGGGCCTGACACAGACAATCAATCAGATCCTACGGTGCAGTCTGCGGTTTCTCAGCGAGGTCAGTTTTGCCTGAGACCGTGCAAGGGATCTCCTAGGAAAGATTCTCTTGCTCACCTCGAAGACACGCTCATGACGGCTCCTGTAGGAAGAGGGAGAGACGATCATGATCAAGGTGAAGATTAATGGCCAGGAACAGAATTGGGATGGCGATCCCGATCTTCCGCTACTCTGGTTCATCCGTGATGAAGTGGGACTCACCGGCACCAAGTTCGGCTGCGGCCAGGCGCTGTGCGGCTCATGCACCGTTATCGTCGACAAGCAGGCGGTGCGCGCCTGCATCACCTCCGTGTCCGATGTCGGCGGCCGCGAGGTCACCACCATCGAGGGCCTGCATCCGACCGGCGACCACCCGGTGCAGAAGGCTTGGCGGCAGCTCAACGTGCCGCAATGCGGCTTTTGCCAGACCGGCCAGATCATGCAGGCGGCGGCGTTGTTGATGGATAATCCAAAGCCGTCGCACGACCAGATCCGCGAAGCCCTGTCCGGGAATATCTGCCGCTGCGGCTGCTACCAGCGGATCGAAAACGCGGTCCATCTCGCTTCGACGGGGGTGTGACATGAATATCCTCACCAATCCCAGCAAGCTTCGCGGCTTCGAGAAGCACATCAAGGTCGAGAACGTTTCGCGGCGCAGCATCCTCAAGGGCCTCGGCCTCGCCGGCGGCTTCGTGCTCGCCGCACCCGTGATGATGCGGCCGAGCTTCGCCTACGAGACCGGCGCGGGGAAGATGCCGCACGGCGTCGTGGTCGACCCGCGCGTGTTCGTCTCGATCGCGCCGGATGGAATGGTCACCATCGTTGCGCACCGCTCCGAGATGGGAACCGGCGTGCGCACCAGCCTGCCCCTGATCGTCGCTGAAGAACTGGAGGCCGACTGGAAGCGCGTTCGCGTCCAGCAGGCGCATGGCGACGAGGTCAAGTTCGGCAACCAGGATACCGACGGCTCGCGTAGCACGCGGCATCATCTGATTCCGATGCGCCAGATCGGCGCCTCGGCCCGCACCATGCTTGAGCAGGCCGCCGCAAAACGTTGGGGCGTGCCGGCAGCCGAGGTGAAGGCCGTCAATCACGAAGTCGTCCACAGCGCGAGCAGACGCAAGCTCGGCTTTGGCGAATTGGCCGCCGATGCAGCCAAGGAGTCGGTGCCGAGCGTTGAAGGCCTGAAGCTCAAGGATCCCAAGGACTTTCGTTACCTGGGCAAGGGCGAGATCAGCATCGTCGATCTTCACGACATCACGACGGGAAGGGCCGAATACGGCGCCGACGTGCGGTTGCCCGGCATGAAATATGCCGTGATCGCCCGCCCGCCGGTGACTGGCGGCAACGTGGCGTCGTTCGACGGCGCGGAGGCGATGAAGGTTTCCGGCGTCGAGAAGGTGATGGAAGTCAAGGGCTGGCCATGGCCCTCGAAATTCCAGCCGCTCGGCGGGATCGCCGTGATTGCCCGCAACACCGGCGCGGCGATCAAGGGCCGCGACGCGCTGAAGGTCACCTGGGAGGACGGCGCCAACGCCAAATATGACTCGGTTGCCTATCGGGCCGAGCTCGAGGACGCGGCGCGCAAGCCCGGCCTCGTCGTGCGCAAGGAAGGTGACGCCGAAGCCGCGCTGAAAGGCGCCGACAAGGTGATCGTGGGCGAGTACTATTTGCCCCACCTTGCCCATGTCGCTATGGAGACGCCGGTCGCGGTCGCCGACGTCAAGGGCGACAAGGTGGAGGTCTGGGCTCCCGTGCAAAGCCCGGGCGGCACGCGCGAGGACGTCGCCAAGACGCTCGGTATCCCCGAGGAGAACGTGACCGTCAACGTCACGCTGCTCGGCGGCGGGTTCGGGCGCAAGTCGAAATGCGACTTCGCGCTCGAAGCCGCGCTGCTGTCGAAGGAGCTCGGCGCGCCGGTCAAGGTGCAGTGGACGCGGGAGGACGATATCCGCAACGGCTTCCTGCACACCGTCTCCGTCGAGCGCATCGAGGCGGGCCTCGACAAGAGCGGCAAGGTGATCGCCTGGCGGCATCGCAGCGTCGCGCCAAGCATCGCCTCGACCTTTGCGGCCGGCACGGTGCACCAGGCACCGTTCGAGCTCGGCATGGGGCTGGTCGACATGCCCTTCGAGATCGCCAACATCCAGTGCGAGAACCCGGAAGCGGCCGCGCACACCCGCATCGGCTGGTTCCGTTCGGTGTCCAACATCCCGCGCGCCTTCGCGGTGCAGTCGATGGTCGCCGAGATCGCGCAGGCGACCAACCGCGACCCGAAGGACATGCTGCTGGAGCTGATCGGTGCGCCGCGGATCCTCAACCTCGCCTCGGTGAAGGATTTATGGAACTATGGCGAGCCCTATGACAGCTATCCGATCGACACCGGACGGCTGCGCAAGGTGGTCGAGCTGGTCGCCGACAAGGGAGGTTGGGGACGGCAGGTGCCCAAGGGCCACGGCCTTGGTATTGCGGCGCACCGCAGCTTCGTCAGCTATATCGCGACCATCGTTGAGGTTGCCGTCGACGACAAGGGCAAGTTGACGGTGCCACGGGTCGATACCGCGATCGACTGCGGCGCCTACGTCAATCCCGAGCGCATCCAATCACAGATCGAGGGCGCGGCGATCATGGGGATGAGCCTCGCCAAACATGGCGAGATCACCTTCACGAACGGCAGAGTGCAGCAGGGGAATTACGACGACTTCCCGGTGATCCGGATCGACGAATCGCCTGCGGTCACCAACGTCTACATCGTGCCGCCCGCGAGCCCCGATACGCCGCCGAGCGGCGTCGGCGAACCCGGCGTGCCGCCGTTCGCGCCGGCCCTGATCAATGCGATCTTCGCCGCCACCGGCAAGCGCATCCGCGCGATGCCGATCGGCAAGCAACTGGAGGCGTGAGGTGGAACGTAACTTCGCACCAACCGTTTCATTGGTCTGGACAGGAGACGGACCGATGAAACAGATCTTGGCGGCGCTCGCGGTGTCGCTACTGTCGGGCGCCTTTCTTTTGAGCGCGCAAGCTACGAGCGCTCAAACTAACCCGCCGCCGGCCACTGCTACACGGCCGGCAAAGACGCCGAAGGATCAGAGCTCTGTACCAAGCAATGCGCCGAAAGCCACGCGAACCCAAACCACTGGCGAAGGCAGCCGCGATCCGACGGTGAAGGACATGAACGTGAAGGAGAAAGGCAAGGTCGAACGGATGGGCAAGTAGTTTGGCCGTGACGTTTGACCTTCTCGCGTGCAGCTCGGTTCCACCTCGCTCGAAACGCTTGAGGGCTTTATCCGGCAACGTGGAAGCCGATGAGAGAGGATGACGATTCGAAGAAAGTCATCGCGCTGAAACGGAAGCGGCGGACCTTTCGGTCCGCCGCTTTTTTGCAGCCGTTCCGCGTGCGGCTATTTCTTGACCGCAAACACCCAGACGACGCCGCCCTGGGGCACATTGTTCTCCACGCCGACATTCTGGGTGGCCAAGGCATCCTGGATGCGCTGCGCATCGACGCCCCAGCCGGACTGGATCGCAATATATTGCGTGCCGTCCACCTCATAGGAGACCGGCATGCCCATGATGCCGGAATTGGTCTTCTGCTCCCACAACAGTTCGCCGCCCTTGGCGTCGAAGGCGCGGAAGTAGCGATCGTTGGTGCCGCCGACAAAGACCAGATCGCCCGCGGTCGCCAGCACCGAACCGAACAATTGCGACTTCGGGAAGGTGTGCGACCAGACCTTCTTGCCGGTGGCCGGGTCCCAGGCCTGCAATTCGCCGATGTGTTTGCCGCCGGGACGGATCGTCAGACCGATGTCCTCCGGCTTGGTGCCAAGCCAGAGCTGGCCTGGAACCAGCGCCACCTTCTCGCCGGAGAAGCCGCCGCAGGTGTTCTCCATGGCCGGCACATAGACATATTTCGTTTTCTGGCTGTAGGCCGCCGACGGCCAGTCCTTGCCGCCCCACAGTGACGGGCAGAACTCGACCCGCTTGCCAACCACCGGCTTGTGCGCGGGGTCGACAATCGGCTTGCCGCTCTCGGGCTCAATGCCTTTCCAGACATCGGTGTAAACATAGGGCCAGCCGGCTACGTAGCTGATCTTGTCCGGCTTGCGCTCCAGGATCCAGAAGATCGCGTTGCGTCCCGGATGGATCAGACTCTTGACAGATCGGCCATCCCTTTGCAGGTCGACCAGCATCGGCGCCTCGACCTCGTCCCAGTCCCAGGAATCGTTCTGATGGTACTGGAAATGTGCCTTGATCTTGCCGGTCTCAGGATCGAGGCCGAGCACGGAGGTCGTATAGAGATTGTCACCGGGATGAGCGTCCCCGGGCCACGGCGCAGCATTACCAACACCCCAATAAATGGTCTTGGTGTCCTTGTCGTAGTTGCCGGTCATCCAGGCCGATCCACCGCCGGTCTTCCAATCGTCGCCCGTCCAAGTATCATGGCTGGGTTCGCCGGGGCCGGGGATAGTGAAGGTCCGCCACAGCTCCTTGCCGCTATTGGCGTCGTAGGCGGCGATATAGCCGCGGACGCCGAATTCACCGCCGGATCCGCCGACGATGACCTTGCCGTCGACAACCAGCGGCATGAGGGTCAAATACTGCCCCTTCTTATAGTCCTGGACCTTGGTGTCCCAGACCACCTTGCCGGTCTTCGCATCAAGCGCGACCAGGTGATCGTCCGTCGTGGCGAGATAGAGCTTGTCCTGCCACAGGCCGACGCCGCGGTTGGTCGGATGCAATTGGAACAAATCTTCCGGAAGTGACCGCTTGTAGCGCCAATATTCTTCGCCGCTCTTGGCATCAAGCGCGATCACCTGGCCCATCGGCGTCGTGACAAACATCACGCCGTTGTTGACGATCGGCGGGGCCTCATGGCCTTCGATGACGCCGGTGGAGAAAGTCCATACCGGCATCAGGCTCTTCACGTTCTGTGTGTGGATCTGCTGGAGCGGGCTATAGCCCTGCCCATCATAAGTCCGCCGATACAGCATCCAGTTGCCGGGTTCGGGATTTTCAAGGCGGGCTTGCGTCACCGGACTGTAATTTTCGATCGGACCGGCGACAGCAGCGGTTGAGATAAGGGTTGTGAACGCAACACAACCCGACAATAGCCATTGCTTTCTGGTCATGACGCCATCTCCCTGTGCTCTTCTCTCCCTCCCCTATGGTGGGTGGTGCGATCGTCTGGGGCACGGGAATCGGATGCGACCGCGCCCCATCACCCTGGCTGTTGAGCACCTACCTTTCCAACGAAGGTTGCAGTTATGGTGAGCGAGCCGTCGGCTATCGCCAACGGCAGTGCCGGCAAACGCCGGGGCGCGGGCCCGAACACGACTTCCGCGCGCTCGCGGGGATCGAATTCGGAGTTGTGACAAAAACATTTAAGAACGTCTTTGTCGCCCGTCTCGGACTTCAGCCAACCGGTGACAGAACATCCGGCGTGAGTACAGATCGCCGAATAGGCGACGATGCCTTCAGCAGAGCGTGATCGGGTCTCCTCATCCAATTCAGCGAGATCAAGCCTTATGATCAGAATCTCGTTGAGCCGCGAGCCGTTGCGGACTACCGAAGTCTCGGGGTCCTTTGGCCAAGCGTGCAGCGGAGGGTCGCCGAGCTTCAAATCATCGGGCTTGATGACGTCGCCGGCACGCTCTCCTTCGGAGACAACAAGGAGATCCCCTTTCTTCGGCCGGTCGCTGCTGCCGGGCTGATCTTCCTGCGCCGCAGCGAACCTGTTCGCCGCCAGGAACGCTCCGGCCGCGAGCGTCGTCAAGAGAAGCGAGCGTCGCGTTTGGTTCGGACACAGCATTGTCTTCTCCAGCTCCGCCACCGAGCCTGAATTTCAGTCGCGCGTAACCTCCCTGCCCAACGGCAAAACGCTTAAACCGGCACGTGAGGCGACGCGGTCACATGCAGGCTTGCTACCCTCTACGAGGCTCAACGCGGCCTTTCAGCGCTGCCAGCCGCCCCCGTCGAGGTGCCGGTGGCTGAGCCCGTTGTCGGCGGAGCAGTGTCAGTCCGCCCAGGAGGATGGGTGGAAGCGCCCGGCTTTTCCTGCTCACCGACATAGCCTGACTCGCCGGACTGGCGGGTCTTGGCACCCTTGTCCGCCTCCTCTTGCACCTGCTGCGGGTTGGGTGCCGTCTGCTGCTGCGCCAGCGCCGGCAGGGCGATCATGGTTCCGCTCGCAACAAGCATCGCAACGATTATGGTTCGCATGGAGGGTCCTCCCCATCGTAGCGTCACTTTGTACGAATACGAACGCGCCGGTTCGCGAAGGTTCCTAGTTCAACCTCATATTTTCAAGACAAGGGATGCGGCGCAGCCGCGCAGCTCGGGAGATAGGCGACATGGAAACAAACTCGCCGACTCGGCTTAGTGTGATCTCGGCGCCTCAGAGATCTTAAGCCATCTGGACCGCGCCACTGTTTCGTTCCTCTTGCCGGGGAGCGCCTGATGTCCTGCGCGATGCCAATTCACCGTTGAGCTGTTGCCACGGCGCGCCGGGCCATCCCGGACGCCAGCATGCTCTCGTCGAGCCAAGCAATGGCGCAACCGGATCATCGGTGCCATGGAGGCTCTGCGAATACGGAGCGCGAGTAGCCGCGCTGTTCGATGATATCATCGAGCCCGCGAGGAAACGCGACGTCGCAGAAGCACAGCTTTTGGCGCAAGCCGGCCCTAAAATGCCGACCCTATGTAGCACCGGGGGATCTCGCGCGCGAAGAGCTCTTTCGACAGCACGCGCCTAGGCATCAATCAGGACGCCCGGATTGAGCATGCCTTCCGGATCCAATTCGCGCTTGGCTGCCCGCAATGCGGCGGCGAAAAGCTCTGGCCGCTGTCTGTCGTACCAGGGTCTATGATCGCGACCAACGGCATGATGATGGGTAATGGTGCCGCCTGCGGTGATCAGCGCGTCGCTTGCCGCGTTCTTGATGGCCTGCCACTGTTCGAGAAGCGCGCCGTGTCGACCGCGCGCGTGGAAGGAGAAATAGGGTGCGGGCCCGTCCGGGTAGACATGGGTGAAGCGGCAGGTGACTTCACCTTTGATCCCAGTTGCTTCCAGAATCGCGCGTTCGGTTGCTGCTTTGACCTTGTCGTGAAAGTTTTCGAACCGATCCCAGGTGATGGCGCTCTCGAACGTATCGTTGATGAGGCCGGTGGGCGTCAGAAATTCGCGCGCATAGGGCATGCGAATAAATGCGTTGCGCCAGACGCCTGCCGCGCCTTGGAGATGCGCGTCGCTCGCCGTCGCAGGCTCCGGCGTCCCGCAGTGGTCGGCGCAGCATTCAAGTGCGCGCGCGAACCAGGCGTCCAGAGGATGATCGCCCGATTCGAATGCGAGCACCATGACTGCAGTGCTGCCGTCGGCCGCACCCGTGTTGAAGGCCTCCCGTGGGTCCAGGATCCGGCAATTGGAGGGATAGAGGCCGGCTTGCGCGACCGCACGCACAGCGCACGCGGCATCGAAAAATGAGGGAAAGCGAACCGATGCGCCAGCGCGGAACTTTGGACGGGGCTGCAATCGCATCCAGGCGCGCGAAATCACACCCAAAATTCCTTCCGAGCCGATGAACATGCGGTCGGGACTCGGCCCGGCACCCGAGCCGGGAAGTCGGCGCGTCTCCAGCACGCCAACAGGCGTCACGACGCGCAGGCTTTCGACGAAATCGTCGATATGAGTATGAAGACTGGCGAAATGGCCGCCCGATCGTGTCGCAATCCAGCCGCCCAGGGTTGAATATTCGAAGCTCTGCGGAAAATGCCGTAAGGTGAAGTTGTGCGGCTTGAGCTGGTTTTCCAGAGACGGACCATAGGCGCCAGCTTCGATCGATGCGACGCGCGATAACGGATCTACTTCGATGACATTGGAGAGATTGCGCAGATCGAGGCTGACGGCAGCCTTGTGCGTGATGCCGTCAACCCGCGGCTCGACGCCGCCGCACACGCTCGATCCACCTCCAAAAGGTGTCAGCGAAGCGCCAACGGAGCCCGCCCAGTCCATCACAGCGGAAATCTCCGACTCGTTACGCGGATAGGCGACGACGTCGGGCGCACTATCGTAATTGCCAAGCATTGCTCTAACGTAATCCGGATAGGACTTGCCATAGGTGTGCGCGGCACGATCGTAGCGTTCGCTCGTGCAGAAGGGCGTGAGGGAAGCCGGCGGCACCACGCGCGGCTCCCGCAAGGAGAGCTCTTCAAGGCCCGGAACAGCGACCGTGTCGAATTCGTCAGCTCCAAATTTGACGTGATAGCGGCCGAGGACAAACTTCCGTTCCTCTTCGCTCATGCCTTCGCCTTCGCGTCCCCAGCCGTAATGTTTCAGCCTTGTGTCGGTCATGAGCGTTCCTCGCAGGAGCAGCGGTTAAGCCTAGCGCACGTCACGTCCGGTCTACCCGCGGTTGCGGACATTCGAACCAATTCGAGCGACTTCGGCTCGGGGCCAAGAGCCGACGTTTCCCTTCCGGCCCTCGCGACGATAAGTGTCCTCCATGGCGCCACCGCGTCGAGTAAGATTTTCGCCTCCTTCGAGTCGAGCGTGCCGAAACCGTGAACCAGCAGTAGATCGGAGCGAGGAGATCACGGGCTTCGACGTTCCTGCGCCCCCTCGCTCCAATGGCGCGCGGCGTGCGTGTTGGCTGCAGTGCAGCAATCTCGCTCGGCTGGGTATCCCCCACGTCGGTCATTCTCTTTTATGGCGGTGCTGAAAGAGGAATATTTGTGGCCGTGCGGAAGAAGGAGTACCATAACTTCAACTTGCACTGCCGGGTGACCTCGTCCTGCCCTGTTAGGGAGAAACGATGGGTTACGCAGGTGCTGTAGCTCCCCATCGCTAGTTACCCATCCCTAGCCTCGGCTTGGCTCGCGCCCAGGAGTGGTGGAGCGCGCCGACTGACACGGGCGCGGTTTGAGCTATGGTCAGAGCCGGCTGCCATGACGGGTGTGCCCCGGGTATCGACGTATTCTATCGCGGCCTGAATAACCGTCTTTGGACAAGCTGGGGGCCGGACCAACCAGGAGGCCAGTTTTGCAGCGCGCCTGCCGACCTAGGAGGCGAGGCTTTTACATACATTGGCGCCCACCGCAGTCGAGGAAGCAGGCTAAGGCATTTTTAGCGCCAGCCTGCAAAAGCGGCTTCCACGTTGCAATGTGGTTGCCCCGGACGACTTGTCAGGAGGAGACAAACATGCGGTCAGAACGAGAAATTTGCACATCATCCGTCACACGACGCGGGTTCTTGAAGCAGGTGGGCGCCGCGGCTGGAGCTGCGGGTTTGGCGCCGGCGGTTTCGTCGCCGTTTGTGTCTAGCGCTCTTGCACAGGCCAAGACACTCAAGATCCTCCAGTGGAGCCATTTCGTGCCGCAATACGATAAATGGTTCGATGGTTTTGCAACGGAGTGGGGCAAGAAGAACGGCGTCACCGTAACTGTTGATCACATCCCGCATCTGGAGCTACCGGCGCGCGCCGCGGCCGAGATTTCTGCGGGAGCCGGACACGACGTTTTTGCCTTCAATGGATCGGGCGGCCCGCACCTGTACGAAAAACATGTCGTCGATCTCACCAGTCTCGTCAGCGAGGTGGAGAAGAAGCACGGCAAGGTCCAGCCGATCGGTCGCCAGATCGCGTACAACGAGGGTACGAAGGTCTGGAGCGCCCTTCCGGCCTACTACATCCGGTTCCCCGGCCTTTACCGGAAGGACCTGTGGGACGAGATCGGGATGAAACCCGATACTTGGGAAGATATCCGCGTCGGTGGGGCCAAGCTGAAGGCGAAGGGCACCCCGATTGGTATCGGGCTTGGGCACTCCGTCGACCCGAACCTCTCGTACCGCAGCATGTTGTGGAGCTATGGCGCGTCTGAATGCGACGAGACGGGCAAGCGCGTCACCCTCAACTCGAAAGAGACGCTCGAGGTCGTGAGGCTGGTTCGCGCCCTTTATAAAGAAGCCATGGAACCGGAAGTCTTGTCCTGGGACGATGCCAGCAACAACCGGTATCTGGCGTCCGGTCGAGGATCATGGATTCACAACCCGATCTCCGCATACCGGTCGATACAGAAGTCCAGCCCCGAATTGGCCGACAAGATCTACGTCTGGAAGACGCCGGCCGGCTCTGTGCGTAGGCTGGCGAGTGGAGCGCCCAACTCCTACGTCGTCTGGCGTTTCGCGCGCAACAAGGACACAGCAATCGAGTTCCTGCACTACTGGACTGACAATTGGGTTGCATCCTTCGAGGCGAGCACGGGCTACAATCATCCGCTGTTCGAGAACATCTTGCCCAAGCCCATGCCGATCTTGTCAAACGACCCAACCTCACACCCAGCCGACAAGCTGCAGGTGCTGGAGACCGCCAATGAGTGGCACGCTACTTATGGCTATCCGGGACCGGCCGGACCGGCCTCGGACGAGGTCGCGGACAATTTCATCCTCGTCGACATGATGGCCAAGGCCGCGACCGACAAAGCGACGCCAGAGGAAGCGGTCGCCTGGGCGCAGAAAGAGATCGAGCTGATCTACAAGAAATGGTCGGCGGTATGAACCGATTCGAACAGCGGGGCGGGCGGGTAGAGCTGCTCGCCTCGCGAAACGTTGATACCGATCGGGCAAGGCAATTGCAGCCTGCCGGCCGCGGAGGGCTTTAGGTCACTGCTCAAGGCACAGAGGAAGTCCAGATGGCCGCGGTGGTTGCCAAAGACATCAGAAAGGATTTCGGTGACGTCGCTGCCGTCGATGGTGTCAGCTTATCAGTCGGCGACGGCGAGTTTCTGGTGCTGCTCGGTCCATCGGGTTGCGGCAAGACCACCTTCCTGAGGATCATCGCCGGTCTCGAGCGGCAAACGTCCGGCGACGTCCTGATCAACGACGAAATCGTCAATGACATCACGCCGCGCGCACGTGGCGTCGCTATGGTGTTTCAGAGCTATGGCCTCTATCCGCACCTGACTGTCGCCAACAACATTGCATTTCCGCTGAAGACGCAGGGTACGCCGCGGCCCGAGATCAAGCGCAAGGTCGATTGGGCGGCTGGCCTGCTCGGCATCGATCGCTTGCTTCACCGGCGTCCCCGCCAGCTTTCGGGAGGCGAGCGCCAGCGTGTGGCGCTGGCCCGCGCGCTCGTACGCAATCCAACCGTGTTCCTGCTGGATGAACCGCTGTCCAATCTGGACGCGAAGCTACGGGCAAGCGCGCGCAGTGAGCTGAAGCAGCTCCAGCAGAAGGTGGGAACGACCACCATTTACGTCACGCACGACCAGGTCGAGGCCATGGGCATGGGCGATCGCATCGCGGTTATCGACTACGGCAAGCTCCGACAAGTCGGAACTCCAAGCGAGATTTACGACCACCCCGCCGACGATTTTGTCGCGAGTTTCCTCGGCACCCCGCCCATGAACCTGGTCGAGCATAACGGTGGACTGTTGGGCTTTCGGCCGGAGCATTTCCTGCCGCGGGAGATGCTTGATGGAGCCGCTCTCTCCGAGCTGCCCTTCCGCATCGATCGCATGGAGTATCTCGGATCGGAGCGTATCTTGTACGGCGCGTTGGATGGCTTCCAGGCGAAGCGCGAAGTCACGGCGAAGCTGCCGGCCCACGTTCCGCTGTCTGGCATCCGCGCCGGTGAATGGCACAAATTTGCGGTTCGGGAAGCCGAGCTGCGCTATTTCGACCGGGACGGTCGGCGTACCGTCAGCCCCAAGGAGCAGGCTCGATGAGCGCGATCGCCGAGGCAGCCGCGCCCCGCCGGCGGGCGCGATCGCGGTTTACGTTCGATCGGCTCGAGGTGCTCGGGCCGCTGTTCATCCTCCCCGCGATCCTTTATGTCGTCGTGCTCGTCGGGCTGCCATTCCTACTTGCCCTATATTACAGCGTCAGCGCCTACAGCATCTTCAATCCGAGCTACGCGTTTGTCGGGTTGAAGAACTTTCGCGAGGTCATCGACAGCGAGATCTTCCGGCGGACGCTGGCCAACACCCTCATCTTCACGATCAGTGCCCAAATCATCGGCCTGCTGCTGGGCAAGATCGGCGCTATGCTCCTCATGCAGGAGTTCCCGGGGCGCCGGCTTGCCCGTGCGCTTATCGTTCTGCCCTGGGCAGTACCGGTGTCACTGGCGACGCTGGCCTGGGTGTGGATGTTCGACTCGCTCTATAGCGTCATCAACTGGACGCTGATCGCGGTAGGATTGATCGATGCGGCAAACCGGCCACAGTGGCTGGGGCAAGAAGATTTGGCGATGATTGCCGTGGCGGTCGTGCATGCCTGGCGGTTATTTCCTTTCGGCGTCGTGATCTTCCTTGCCGGATTCACGTCGGTGCCGCAGGATGTGCTCGATGCCGCCACGATCGACGGTGCGGGCTTCTGGCGGCGCAACTATCAGATCATCCTGCCAATCATCGCCCCGATCATCATGATCGCTGTGATCTTTGGCACCGTGTTCACCTTCACGGATCTCAGCGTCGTCTATTTGCTGACGAAGGGCGGACCGATCAACAGCACGCAGGTGCTCGGCTCGCTGGCGTTTCAGGTGGGCATCCTCTCGGGCGATGTCGCTCACGGGGCGGCCATTTGTTTGTTCCTGTTCCCCTTCCTTTTGGTCGCGGTGATCTTTCTCTTGCGGTCGCTGCGGCGGCGGGAGATTTGACATGCCGCGCCTTGCCGGAAAAGTAGTTGGGCAGAGTTCGTTTTATGCCGCGGTGGTTACTTTGGTTGTATTCGCCGCGTTTCCCTTCTATTGGATGCTGATCACCACTTTCAAAACTGACGGCGACCTCTACAATCTCAAGTCCATCCCTTATTGGTTCAACGCGCCGCCGACGCTCGAGCATCTCAATTATTTGTTTGAAGACACGCTATTCGTGCAATGGCTGTCCAATTCCGCCCTCATCGGGCTTTGTGTCGTGGCGATCACTCTTCTCGTGGCCCTGCCAGCCGGCTATGGACTAGCGCGCATGCCGGGTCGTAGCGGCGAAAATCTGAGCATCGGTATCTTCCTGACCTATCTGGTGCCGCCGACGCTTCTGTTCCTGCCTTTAGCACGAGTCGTTACGTTGCTCGGATTGCAGGACAGCATGTGGGCTCTTGTCGTCGTCTACCCGACTTTCACCATCCCGTTCTGCACCTGGCTGCTCATGGGCTTCTTCAAGTCGGTGCCGCGAGAGATCGAGGAGGCCGCAATTGTCGACGGCTGCACTGTCGTGGGGGCATTCGTGAAAACGGTCCTTCCTCTTTCGGTGCCTGCCATTCTGACCGTAGTGATCTTTGCGTTCACGCTAACGGTGCAGGAATTCGTGTACGCGCTGACCTTCATCTCCTCTTCCAGCGAGAAGCCTGTTACTTTGGGAGTCGCGACGGATTTGATCCGCGGAGATATTTTTTATTGGGGCGAATTGATGGGCGCGGCGCTCATTTCCAGCATCCCGGTGGCGATCGCTTATAATCTCTTTTTGGACCGCTTCATCAGCGGCATCACAGGCGGCGCGGTCAAATAATCGGCCATTTTCGTGCTGCGCCTTAGCATGCACGGTCAGAGCCGGTTGGCACTTCGCAAAAGTGCCATTTCCAGCCCATGCACCGCAGCAAGCAGCTCTATTCGATCGGCTCGTCCGCGCGGGAGGGCAGCATCGTGACACGGTGAGACCAAGCACCTTTGCGGTCTTCAAGTTGATGATCAACTCGAACTTGGTCGGCCGCTCGACCGGCAGGTCGGCAGGCTTCGCACCCTTGAAAATCTTATCGACGAAGACAGCGGTGCGACGCAGGGCGCATCAGCGCACCGGCATTTCGTTCTCGATCCAGGCGGTCAACGAAGCGTGCTTGGGCGACCAATCCAGCTCCGCCCGCGCGCGCCTGCCACGCACCCGGCTGTTCGAGCCCAGCGAATAGACGGCGTGGCCGAAGCCCAGCGCGGCGATGGCGTCGTCGATCGGCCAGGGCTGCGGCGCGCCGAGACCGAGGCGCCGGGCGATCGCCGCTGCGGCCTCGGCGAAGGAGGCCTCGCCGTTCTCGACATAGTAGAAGGCACCGGCCGGGGCGCGGGCCAGCGCCAGCGCGTAGAGCTCGGCCATGTCCTCGACATGCGCGTTCGACCAGATGTTCCGGCCGCGCCCGACATGGCGGACGATGCCGGTCTGCTGCGCCTGCGCGACCAGGGTCGGGATCTGCACGCTGTCGGGGTGCAGCCCCCGACCGGTGCCGTAGATCAGGCTGTTGCACAGGACGACGGACCGTAAACCGCCGCCGGCGGCGCCGATGATCAGCCGGTCGATGGCGACCCGCGCCGCCTTGCCCGGCACCGGCACAATCGGCGTGTCCTCGTCATAGATCCGGTCCGAGGCCCAGTCGCCGCGGGCGTCGTCGGCCACCACGCTGGTGCCGCTCGTGTGCAGGAACGGCTTGCCGCTGCCGGCGAGGGCTTCAAGGAAGGCGTCGACCGCGGACCGATCGTCGGAGCTGGCGGCATTGATCACCGCATCCGCCGACTTCGCCTCCTGCGCCAGCAGCGCAGTGTCCGAGAGATCGCCGAGCACCGGCTCGATGCCGAGCGCCTGCAGCCGCGCCGCCTTCTCCGGCGACCGCACCAGGCCGCGGATCCGATGGCCCGATGCCTTCAACCGGAGGGCGACGGTGCCGCCGATAAAGCCGCTGGCGCCGGTCAGGAAGATGTTCATGCCTGTTGCTCCCTACATGCCCCCAGTCCGGTGCAAGACCGGAAGGGCTGATAATTCGGCTTCCCGGTCGCGTGAGCGCGCCGATTGTTGCCATCTCTTCCGATGAAAGCTCAAAGTCGAAGATCGCGGCGTTGTTCCCGATGCGATCGATCTTGGTGCTCCGCGACAGCGCCACCACCACACCGCCATGCGCGCAGTAACGCCGCAAAGAACAGCGTGCTCGATATGTGGCGAACTTTAGATTCACGTGACTAGACGCACGCGGGATCGAAGGACCGCGCCCCTCCCCGCATTAGGCGTCAAAGCAATTTTAGTCGGCGAACTGACTTCATCCCGGGTTTGGCGCCGGCCCGTGACGAATTGAGTCATGTTGCCTTCCGAAGGACGTCTGTCAGCCGCGCTTGCACGAGCGCCTTTCAACGTCTCAGAAACAGGCCGAGCCCGTTGCTGTTGAGATATTGGATCGTCAGTTCGTGTGCCGGCTCGTTACCACTCCGTTCGAATGTGATCGACGACAGTGAACCATCCGGTTCGTTCTCGCTGGAGGGGCTCACCGAAAACACGTCACCGTTCCAGTGTGTCAGCACGTATGGCGTGCCCGAAAGTCCGATCTTCAGCTCCAGATGGCCATTCACCTGAAAGATCTCGGCATTGCCGAAATAGGAGCTGGCATAGGTACCGACATAGGATGAAAGCTTTGCCGGTGGCGCTGGAGTGGTGGAGGGCGATTTGCCGACGAGATCGCCTATCGGCGCCATGAGCCCCGCCATCGCCACGCTATAGACAGCAAACCAATCCCGCGTGATCATGCCGAACTGGACAAGATCCGTGAAGGAGGCGCCGAGTGCCTCCGCTGCACCGCCCGGTCCCGCGTTCGTCAGCACGACGATGCCAACCCCGGCCGACGGGATTATTGCGTAATGGGTCCCGGCCCCCATCGCGAAGGCACCGGAATGACTAATCATCGTGCGGCCTGCCGGTGTGATTCCAACGCCGAATCCGTACCCGTAGAAGCTAGGCCTTGCGTCGACCGCGGAGGAGTGGCTCGAAATGACCTCGGCCGTCACGGCCGGAAGCAGCGCATCTGCTGGAATGATCTGCCGACCTTCGAATTTGCCGTTTTGCAGCACCATCGCCACCCAGCGGGCGAGATCATTTGCCGACGAACTGACGCCGCCGGCCGGCGACTGCGGGTCGGGCAGACGTTGATACTTCGGCTGAAAGCCGGCGCCGACCTTCACATGCCCAAAAGCGCGATTCGATCGCCTTTCGAAATCAGCGAAGCGTGAGCTAGTCGCGGTCATGCCGAGCGGCTTGTAAAGGACATCTTCGGAAAGGTTTTCCCAGCCCTTGCCCGATGCGGCAGCCACAGCCTCCGCCGCCGCCGTCAGGCCGAAATTTGTATAGGCGTAAGTATCGCGGAAGCCGTGGAGCGGCAGCAGACGTAGGCGTTCCAGCACGGTTCGTCGGTCATAGCCGAGATCTTCCAGATCATCGCCGGCGTGCTCCGGCAAGCCCGAGCGGTGGCTGAACATATCGGCAATCGTGACATGCTGCGTAACCCAGGGATCACCGAGCTTAAACCAGGGCAAGCGCGCGACGAGAGGCGTTTCCCAGTTGATGATGCCCGCGCCGACTTGATGAGCCACCACGCTGGCCGCAAGGGATTTCGAAAGGGAAGCGATCTGAAACACGGTATCTGCGTCGATCGGCTGGCTCTCGGTGATTTTTCTGACGCCAAAACCCTTCGCGTAGACCGTTTTGCCATCTCGCACCACCGCCACCGCCATGCCCGGCACACCGCTCCTCTTCATGACGTCGCTCGCGAGCGCGTCGAGGCCAGCGATAGCCTTGTCGATCTGGTCCTCGGATATGGGCACGCCGGCGATCTGAGGCGGTGATGTGTCGGCAAGGCTTGGTATCGGCGCGGCAGCCCAAATAAGACATAAGGCAACTAACTTGGCGGCAATTACGCTCCTGCCCGGGCAAAATACCGCAATCGACTCTGGCAAGGACATGATGCGGCACTCCCCTGTTGCAACGCCCCATTGAAATGAACAGCGGCCGTTGTGGCCATGATACCGCTCCAGCCTAGTCAACCTCTCCGGCAAGACAACCCATAATTGCTGACCGCATTCGATGTGCCAAATGGCTTGTGCGAGGTCGGTTCTGACCGCCAAGCGGAAATCTCTCGTGACCCTGGCTGATACGCCGACGAGGTGATCGAAGCCGAGATCAACCCCAGTCAGAATGTCTCTTCCTGGGCCCAAAGCTGCTGATTTGACTTGGTCGGCATTCGCTTCGGCTGCTGGAGGGACACCGCTCGCCCGTAGCACTTTGGCCGTCCCATCTTGCGGAAACCGGACTTAGAGCCGTGGTACGCAAGGCAAAACCCGTTGAAGCTGTCGCTTATATGCGTACCAGCAGCGCCGCAAACGTTGGCGAGGGCAAGGACAGCGAGCGCCGCCAAAGGCTAGCCATCGCAGGCTATGCTAGAGTGGCGGGTTACGAGATCGTTGATTGGTTTTACGATGCCGCTGTTAGGGGCGCCGATCCGGTCACGGCTCGTCCTGGCTTCTCAGCTATGCTCGATCGGATCGCCAGCAACGGCGTCCGCACAATCATCGTTGAAAGCCCAGATCGCTTCGCCCGCGACTTGGCCGTACAGCTCGCCGGCCATGACTACTTGAAGCGGCTGGGTGTGATGCTGGTTCCCGCCAGCGCCCCGGACTTCTTCGTCGAGGATACGCCCACAGCCGTGCTCGTCCGGCAGGTTCTGGGCGCCATAGCGCAATTCGACAAAGCGACAACGGTCGCGAAGTTACGGGCGGCGCGAGACCGCAAGCGGAAAGAGGTCGGCAAGGTCGAGGGCCGCAAGACCTATGCCGAGAAGGAGCCCGAGCTGGTGAGCTGCGCCCGCGAGCTGAGCGAGCAGCGCCCGCGGCTATCGTTGCGCCAGATTTCCGCCGCGCTTGCATCGAAGGGATTCACAACGCCGCACGGCAAAGCCTATTCGGCCTCGGCTGTGGCGTCGATGCTGGATAGCCTCCCAGGCGGCGCGGCCAAGGGCGCAGAGCCGAAGCGTGGACGTCGACGGAAGCGAGTGTCTTGACCGCGCACGAGCCCTAATCTTTGGTCAGCAGCGGGATGGCCACAATTTGAGTCGGACAAGATCGACCACACCTCGTTTGCGAGCGCGATTAGCAACAGGCTGGGGTAGCTCACGGATCAAGTTCCTGTGGCCGGCTTTACGTCGGCAAATTACCCAAATAAGTTCCGCCCGCGCGCTGGTGGCTTGAAATCCGCTAGTGCGTATCGAAGGCAGCAGAGGTAGAACGGCTTACGCCGGGTGGCTCCAAAAATAACCGCTAGTAGCAACACCGGGTCGCTCCCGGTGCGGTGGGAATATTGGGGGTCAGCACCTCTGCTGCTGAATTTCAACCACCCGGCACCAGCCGGGCTCAGCGCAGAGGGCTGAATTTGCGGATCTTGGTATTCTCCGTTCTCGTCGGGCTCGCCCCGACTCTTGGCGCGTGTGCTGGATCAATTGTCGGCGACGCCATCGCTGGTCCTGAAAAGCCCAGCAGGACGCCGCCTATTGCCAATCAATTGGCACCCAATTCGGAACGCCGGAATATTCGAATTGCCGGCTGATCCAGCAGCAAACCCGCGAAGCACGGCACGCAAGCAGGCTTGGAATTGCTGCGGCCGGAGCTGAGATTGCAGCGTCAACCGCCTCACCGCCGTCCACGACGCGCTGTCAGCGTCTCGGGCAAGAGGTCATCTGCAACACACGGTAACTACTTTGCGGATCGCTGGCGCGTAGACCGGTCCGCCGCTGGGTAGTTACTAGACTAGGAGGGCGACATGGCCCCCGGACTATTCACCTACAAACTTTTCGATACTAGCGAGGGCGAGCGCGCACTCTTCGGAATCGTCAACGCGGCGCACATCGGAGAGGCCCTGGAGAAGGCCTCAAGCTTAATGCGACACCATACCGCCTCGCGCGTGGAGATCGAGAGTACCAACCAGGCGCACTGTGGTGGCCTCGGGCACCTGAGCATGGTCGCCGAGCTTGCCGTTTCGAAATCAGCCCCGTGCTCCCGGGCGACCTCGGTGCGTGCTGAAGTGAGGCGAGGCCCTGATGAACGCGCGGTCCATATGTCTTCGCCCGAGCAGATCAGAAAGTTCGACTGAAAGCCGGCGTAGTGGTGGCGCTCTTGATCACTACCGCGTGCATTGGAAACCAGAGGCTAACTCGGAATTCTGGATCGCAAATGAGCCGCCGCTCTCTCCTCAGCCTCTTTGTCGTCTTAAATCTTGCCTGCTGAATAAGCTTATTTTCTTAGCGTGGCCAACCAAAAACGCGACCCCACCGCTCGTTGCCCGAGTGGAGCGGTGACTGACGACGGCGTCCCATCTGACTCGCTCATCAAAATGGCCGAGCCTTTCCTTCCCGTAGTGGCGCGCTCGTTGGCTTAGGACGCTTGCCTTACGAAGCTCAGTGAGGCTTCTGCATTCTTTTTGACGGCGAAGCTCCCATTCCTTGAGCACCCTTGCCAGACCCAGCTTTTCCGGGCGAGAGAAGCTCTGCGATGCAGGAGTCAAGTTCTTCGTCCGTCATGCTCTCGAACTCGCCCGGCTTACCGAGTTCCTTCCGGTCGATGAACATGCCCAATTCCTTGCCGAGCAGCTCCAGCGCGCGGTTCGCGACGCTTCCCTGGTACTGGTACTCGCCCTGCTCTTCCCCCTCTTTGCCACGCACCGGCCGGGCTTGCAGCGCACGCTCAACGTTCTCGATTAACTTATCTATGACCCACTCTTTGGTCAGCGCGAGCTTCTCCACGGCCTTCTCGGTGGCTTTCGCATCCACCCTTTCGCGCTTCTCAAGCAGCTCAGATACCCGGGTTTTAATGGGTTGCGTCCGGGCTAGAGCGGAGGCGTTGTGCCTATTGGCTTTGTAGCCTGCCTCTATGTACGCCTGGGCAGCCGAGCGTCCTTTCGCCAGCTCCTGGGCGACGCGCTCATGTTTGGGGTTCTTAAGGATTGGCATGGATCGTCACCGTAGTAGCCGTCGCAGTGGCAGCGTTTCCCGCGAGAAGACGTTACCGAAAACAGCTTTACAAATTTTCAAAGACTGGATCAGGTCCGCAGCCTCTATTTGCTTGCCCACGTGCACCACCCTACCCGTTTTTGGCACAGTTCGCGGATTACATTGTAGGCCCGATCGGTCCGCTTCGGCAGTTTGGGATCGAATAGCTCCCCAAATGCAAAGGATCACCCGGCCACGATGTCGGTGTCTGCCAACTTCGCATCACTGACATACAGGGTGTGGATTACCCCGTTTTTGAGAATTGGCTTCGCCGTGACCTTCAAGGGCAGATTGCGATCCAGTGCCGTTGTATAGACGTTGCTTGGCATCGCTAGTGCAGGGTCGGTGATCTTCCCTGAAACGATCCGATTATCGGGCACCAATTTCAAACGACAAGCGCCATTGGTCTTGAAGACGCCCTCAACGAAAACTTGGTGTTCAGTGGTGTCGCCGAGTTCAAGCGGCTCTCTTGCCCGCAATACCTCCGCCGCTGGCTCGTCAACCATCGGTCCAACCTGCGGCGAGCCTATCTGCAATTGGCGAACACTGTGGCCAACGGGAGCTGGTAGCTCGCGCAACGGCGTCCGGTTTTCGGCAACCAGCCGTTCAATCATACCTTGCATCCACGCCTTGTCCTGCATCTGGCCGGCGTGAACCTCTCGGCTAAACTCCATCTGCTGCGTAGCCAGGTCGTGAAGTTTATCCATAGCCATCCCGGCATCCGTTTTCCGACCAAGCGCGGTCTTGATCACTACGTCGAATATCCGTTCGACCAGGACGCTGCCAAGCTTCAGCAAGATCGGATGAAACATCGGCATTGCGCCGTTGTTCATCACCGCAATGATTTCCTGCAAAAGCCCGTTTTCTTTGCTTGGCCTGACGTAGAAATTGATCTTGTGCCTCTTCGGAGACGCAATTTCGGCGAAGAAAAGAAGGTGAACTATATCGTTGCCGATACGGGCGATGCTGGCTACCGATCTACCGAAGTGGTTGGCATCAACAAGATGACTGTCAGCAAAAAGGCCCGTGTACCTGATCGGTACAGGTTCAAACACTTGGTCGTCCATAATTTTCCCCTGCGAAATGAGCATTACACAATCGAGGAAAATTGCAACCGTCGCGGGAATTGACCCATTTTTCGTTCGACTGATGTCGAAAACGCCACTTTCGAAAGCAAGGGCGGTTCGACACCCGGATTCCGACGTGGTTTCGCTCTGGTGATCTGAGGGACTATCGACGCCGGCATCGGTATTCGGACGGCCAATACCTGATCCGGAATCTGTAACGGTCAATTCTTTGACGAGGCCAACGTGACAATACGGGCGACGGCATTTGCAATTCATTGTGGCCGCGGGGACGGTAATCAATGCCATCTTTTCCGCGTCTCGCGGTTCACTTAGGCCTAAAAATTCGACGGCCGCAGATTGCCTGCTGGTCAATTGTTCAAGGAATGCTTGGTGCATTGCTCCAATTGGCAAGGCCCGCATTTTCTTGATCATGCAAACCATGAAATGTGAAGCGCTAAGAATGGGAGCCCTTCATTAAGAAAGCGAATTGCTAATTGCGCATTGACCAATTCAATTCCTGTTCGCTCGGGATTCCAATGGCTCATGATTTCCCTATGGTCGGGATTGACCGTCAGTAGCTCCTCCGACGCCGGCGCAAGAACATGAGCAAGGTAAAGTCGTGTTGTCGATCTCAGTGAAGTAGATTTTCACGGCCATCCTTCCATTGCGGGTGACACCATTGATCGGATTAAGGTTCTTCGACTTTGTACCTACATAATGGAGTGGGTTCCGTCCCCCCCTTCTCCCCCGGGGTTATCCTATCCGGGCTGTGTTCGGCCCTGTTGATAGTTCTGCCCACGCTCGGCTCATCGCTGCTGCTGCGGTCCCCGCGTGGCGCTGCGGCACTACCAAGCTGTCATGAACCGGTAGCGCTGGTGTCCCGTCGGTGTTGAGAATCTTCAGCGCGCGCATCATGATGTCGGAGTCTCGGCGCATCAGGCGAATGCCTGCGTCGGAGCCGAAGGCGCCGGCAATAGGGTTGTGCTTGGCGCGGACAGCGAGAATGACCTCGGCGGCCCTCGTCCTGTCGTTCGGCACTGAGAAGCCCGCGGCCTGGCTGAGCGCGCCGATTGCGCCCTGCGTCGTCGCGGCATTGAGCGCGATATTCACGGCGAGTTTGACGTCGACGCGTTGCCATCCTGGGATCGCATATGGATCGCCCGCCGGCATCGGCGTGTTGGCCTCGTTGTAGAGCATGGACAAGTGCATCGCGCGAAAGTCGAGTTCGGCCGTCGTCATCCCGTTGATTGTGATACGCTTGCGCCACTCCTTCGGAATGTTTTGGTGCCAACCGTAGGCCCTTCCGCCGAGCTTGAACGAGCTGCGGGCGAAGATCCGCCGCACTGGATTGCCTAGCACCGGCCGGATGAAGCTTTGGGCCCTGTCGGCACCGGTGAAGACCATGTGTCGGCCTCGCCAGGCCACGCCGTCGACCTCGATTTTGATCGACGAGAGCATGTCATTGACCTCGCGCAGTTCTCCCCGCAGACGCGCGGTCATGGCGGTGTCTTGGTAGCCGGTGCTGTCACCGTTGGCGTCGCGCAGCACTATTGGATCACCGGGGCTATAGTGCAGCGCTTGCGGTCGACTTCGCCAAACGCCCATCAGCTCCTCCGTGGCCTCTAGCCAAGATTGCCAGCCGCGATTTCCGGGAGGAACGCGGTAGTCTCGAATTAGCCCAAGCCTTGCCGCTTCGGCTACGCTGCGCAAAACGCAGCGATAGCTCCAACCCGTGCCGTGATATCGGCCGACGCCGGCATAGAAGTCTTTGGATCGAGAATACGAGACCGCGCAGCCGTCCTCAGCAGCCAAGCATGCCTCGGTGAGCAGTGACTCGAGCGCGCGATCAGCCGGGTCTAACCCAAGCGCCTCGGATAATCCGCTCGAACGCCAGTGGAATCCAAGCGGCCGGTCACGCTCGGTCTGGCTGTCCCAATAATACGCCATCGCTGGCCCTCAGATTGCGGGGGCAGCTCACAGCGCGCTTGCTTTGTTTGCACACAAATGGCATGATCGAATCCTTCCAAAGATTTCGACGCCCAAGTTCCAACGCCTTCCGTTTGCCGCGGGAGGCGTTGCTCGTTGTGCTGCTCCAGTATGAGCGGCGGTGAATTCGGGAAAAAGGCGCCACCCCAACTCCTCTCGACGAGGAGGATCTCGGGATGAGCGGGGACGTCAGCCATTCGCGACCTCACGGCTGGCGACGAAACATCCGACCGCGTCAGAGCTGGCCGCCGCGCGCCACTCGGTATCCTCGAAGTAGCCGCCCGCCTCGATCTCGTTACGCTCGGTGTCGAGCCAGTGGCGCCTATTGAGCTTGCGGTCTTGTTCGAAGGGGCAGTTTCCGAAGGCGGCTCCGACGGTGATCAGTCGAAGCTGGACGGGGGTCAGCGCTGAACCCGCCGCGATACGGCAGGGTCGGTCGCTTTCGACGCGTTCGCGCCCCTCTGTATTTTCAGTGATTCCGGAAGCAGAACGGTGTTGAGCGCTACCCCTGCCCACTTGCGCAGTTTTTGGCCCTGCAAAGCTTCCGAGAACGCCGTGACGCTTGAGTGACTGGAACTCGGTCCTGCATACAGGGCGGGAGCAGACGACCTGGTTTCCCGCGTTGCGCTTCATGGTGCCTTCGCAGACCAGACACCTGGCCGCGAAAAACATCCGATAGCAGCCTCGACAGCAGAACGACGAGCGCATGTTCTCGGTCGGCTCGGCGAGCTTGGCGCGGCAACGGCGGCAGTATGTCCGGGCCTCGGTTACCGGCATGCCGCACCTGTCGTCTGTTCGGACAAGGCGAAAAAGCCGTTTGCAGGCAATGAAGGATTTTGAGGAGATTTGTCCGAACGGGCATTGAAAGTATTCAGCCGCCGAAAGGCTTCCAAGCTGAATACGAGGGTTCGATTCCCTTCACCCGCTCCATCGCTCAGCTCCAAAAATCACGATAAAACAACGCGTTGCATGTACTTTCGCATGCGGTCAAATCCGCAGGCGGCGTAGCTATTGGGCTTTCTGCAAACGGACCCGGAGCGGAAATCCTTGGTTCGACATTTGCCGCTTTGGCATAGCGCAGCACTCCATTTGCGATCATTTTTCCGAGGATCAGCTACGGGAGTGGATAAGCTACGGAGGCAAAAAATGAAGCGGTCGATTGCCTTGTCGGCATCGCTGATTGTTGGTTTCTCGGCTGCGAGCACCGGAAGCGCGAGCGCCGTAATTTACTGCCAATCCGTTGGCTATCCCGCCAATTGTGTCGTTCGGCCCGGCGTCATCGTCGCGCCAACCCGTGACCACCGCAGAATGCCACCAGCAATCAATGCCTACCCGAGCGGCATTTTAAGGCAGGACTTGTTCGACAGGAATAACCCGAACAACCTGCGATCCGATTGGCCCAGTCCACCCGCTCAACCGGCCCAGTTCTGAAAGCAGCGCCGCAGGGCCGTCGTGGCTGTACACGGCCCAGATCAGAAGCCGACATCCTCGTTCATGTAGAAGGTGTTGAGCATGGATATCCGAGGACGATCGGTCTTGATGGGCGGGCGGCCGTGCCAGCTCATCTTTGTCAGGGAGTGATAGGCTTTCAGGACCACGAACGCGTAGCCGAGGTTGGGCAGGAAGGGGATGGTTTTCACAGGCTCGAGGCAATAGGAGCCGACGTGAAACAGGCCTCTGAGCGAAGCCCGATAAAGCGTCGTGCCGAGCGCTTCCTGGCTGCTGTCGGCCGGGCAATAGAGCTGCATCGTCACAACCTTTTTGCGTGTGTCCGGATGCGGCTTGATCTGGTAGCCGTCCCTGTCCCAGTAGACCACCGGCTTCGCGACCAGCTTCAGATCGTCGGGGCGAGCCACCTTGTCGCCGCGAGCACGAATTTCGAGCCCGTCATGCAGTCTGTCCCGTACAGCATGCTCGACCTCCATCGAGGTCAACATGACCGATACCGCAGCCCATGCGGGTCGCAGTGACGGATCGATCTTCTCTACGTTCTCGCCATAGAGCCGCAGCGCCATGCGGGTGCCCGTGCCAGTGATCGGATCATATCCATCAGTGGGAATGCTCCGCACCAGATCCCGGTAAAAATCTGCGGGAAAGAAATCGCGGAAGACGATATGGGGGAAGGGTAAAGAGAAATGATCAGCAGTCTCGATGCTGGCAACCGCATGCGCGGTGAGCTCGTCGACCAGATCAGAAGGAGCTGTCTCCGCAAGTGCCACCATAAGGACACCTCAGAACACGCTTACACTTTAACTTGCTTGTTGAATTCCCGTCTTGCGGCCAAAACAAGGCGCGAGCGGCCATCGTGCACAAAAATGAAGGACGCGGCGGCTCAGAAAGGGTAGCCCGGCCACGACGATTTGTCGGATTCGGTCTGTCGCAGACGTCCTTCACCTGGCTATCCAGCAACGAGAGGTACCGATGCTCTACGCCATCCTCGCCTATCACGTCGAAACGGAAGTCATGTCCTGGACGCCGGAGGAAGATGCCGCACTGATGGTCGATCTGCACAAGGTCCATGACCGCTTGACCAAGGAAGGCCGCCTCGGGCCGGCGGCGCGGCTCGGCGAGACCGGGAAAGCCCGCACCTTGCGCGGTCCGGGCGCCGGCGTCGTGATCGACGGCCCCTTTGCCGAGACCAAGGAGCAACTGCTTGGTTTTTACGTCGTCGACTGCACCAGCGAGGACGCCGCAATCGAAGCCGCGCGCGACCTGCGTCGGGTGAATCCAACGGCCGTGTACGAGATCCGGCCGATCACGCTCTATCTTCCGGGCACAGCCTTTCCACTGACGGAGGCCGTTGACGACAGCGAACCCTCTTAGTCGCAGACCCCTCGCGCTCGCCGGACTGTATCGGACGGATACAGGCCAAATGCGGAGCGGTACAACGCTGCAAAACGGCCCATGTGAGTAAAACCCCACTTCAGTGCAACTTCGCTTACCGGAAGCAGGTTCTCTGGTCGCGATAGCTCATCGTGGATCGCCTCAAGTCGAATTCTTCGCAAATAGGCGACAGGCGTCGTGCCATGGATTCTACGAAATCCCGATTCTAGCGATCGGCTGCTAACACCAACCGTCCCAGCAATATCGGCTATCGTAAGCGGCAGATGAAGATTGGCGCGCATATACTCGATAGCCCGCCGAATGTAACGAGGAGGCACATCCAGTGGGTAGCGGCTCAACCGGTCGATCAGCCGATGGGGGACATTTTCAAGTATGAGCTGTATCGCAGCTTCTGACAGCAGAGCGCTGGCTTTCGGAGAGCGTGCCAGGATCCCGTCATACAAGCCAGTCGTGCTGGCACGAACAAGCTGAAAAAGGATCTGCCCGGCGCCGGTAGACAAATCGACCGTTGGTGTCAAATTGAGATCTTCCAGTGCTGTGCTCCCGAACGTCGCAGACAGCGCCTTTGTAACCATACCCGTATGCAACGTTAGCGTTACACTTGAGTATCTTCCATCGACCGCTTCGACCCTCTGCTCTTGCAACGTCGGAAGCGA
This sequence comes from Bradyrhizobium sp. Ses1, assembly GCF_059512365.1. NCBI lineage: Bacteria > Pseudomonadati > Pseudomonadota > Alphaproteobacteria > Hyphomicrobiales > Nitrobacteraceae > Bradyrhizobium > Bradyrhizobium sp. Ses1. Next base: position 53,655 of record NZ_JCAMOQ010000038.1, on the reverse strand, counting down.
TACGATGGCGATTTCAGAGGGCGTTCGTTGCACGTTCTTTCCTGCAATGAGCATTTCGGCCTTGCCGGCATTCAGCAAGCTTATTGCAAGCTCTCCCAATGAATTCTCGTATGAATAGCGCCAATCCCAACCAGCAGAAAGTTCCGCCCTTACGACGTCAATTCCTGCTCCAACTGCAACATCCGCATGCCAACGAAATGATTTGCCAGGCCTCGGCGAGGAGCGGGCATTGATCCCGTGAGGTTGGAGTATTTCAAGCAACTCTTGAAACGAAGATCCTGATCGCGTGGGAGGTGCGGCGAGTACATCTTCGTTCATGCAAATCCTGACCATTGGACTTTTGCTGGACGCGAACCGATCTCACCCGCCAGACCGAGTATTCATCGTTCGGGGCGTCCGCCGGAGGCACAGACCCGCGTCACCACGCTAGCACAGCTTTGGCAAACTCAGGTCGAGGCCTCTTTCTATCAATTCTTTCTCTCAATATCCAATTGTCGAACGAAACATCCAGATCGCGCAACCGAGCCGCGAAAGATAAGATTTGATTTAATTCGTGGGGCCTCTATTCCGAAAAAGCGCCGATCCATTCCCGCGGCGCTCGTTGACGGCGGGCTCCGCCTGCGGGTGAACGTAGCAAGGCAAGCGTCGACGTTTGCTACGTCGGCCAGATCGCCGATCGCTTGCAGGATCACTCCGTGCACTAGCCAAAATCCGAATGCCTCCATCCAGAATGCGAAGGCATCCATGGACTCACGGCGCGTTTGGTCTCAATCCTCCCGACTTACTCCAACAGGTTATGAAAGCATGCTTACAAGAATAACTTGCGTGTTCACGCTCATGGTTCTGTCGTCTATGCCCGCACTGGCCGATGGCTGCGCAGAGCACTTCCAGAGCACCGGCGTTCCGATGGTGACGGGCATGACCCACAAGACTTGGATGATTTTCCCGTCAGTCAATCCCAGTGTCGCCCTTGACAAGGTTTCCCGGGCCGTTCTGGCAGAGGGCTTTGTCGGTCTGAACGTGGACAAAAAGCTTGGCACGCTGACCACTCAGCAAGAAACAACCGGATCCGGCCGACCACAAACGTTGCAAGTCGTCGTCCGCAAGGAAGGCAGAGGTAGTCGCGTCGATGCGGTCTTCGTCTTGCCGCCAGGACAATTGGCTCCAGGTGTCAGCAATAACCTGTGCCGCGTCGTGGACGCAGCCGGCCAATAAACACCGCCCATCTGTGAACTTAAGCTGACGCGCGAATTGTAACCGGCCGTGCGTGTACGGTCTCGCCCGGGCCGAGGCCAGGGGAGCCCGTAATCCATGTTCAGGAATCGGGAGGCAGGCGCCGGCCTGCGCCCACAGGAATGAAGCAGGAGATTCGATGCGCATCGATCACATTTTGAAAGTCGTTTTGATGGCCACCACCGGTGCCGTGGCGCTTTCAGCCTCCGCGATTTCGGCTCCGTTACCGACCGGCACGGGTCTTGCGGCCGCGGTCCCGGCATTCACCCAGAAGGTCTGGTGCCGTTACGGACAGTGCTATGACAACGGCGCCGGTGTTGGCGGACTGGTCGGCGGCCTCATCGGCGGCGCCATCGCGGCCGGTGCGGCCACTGCCGCCGCGCAGCAGGAAGCCGCCGCTGCCGCCGCCGCCCAGCAGCACGCGGCCTCTTGCGCGCAGCGCTACCGCTCCTACGATCCAGCGACGAATACGTACGTGGCAAAGGGCCGGCGGTATCCCTGCCAGTAAGTTTCTTTGAGATGCAGTCGCGACTGCATCCGGTTTCGGGGCTGCGGTGTGACACCGCCGCCCCTTTTTGTTTGCTGGGGCCTGCGATAAGAGATTGGCGGTTCGCCGAGCAGGCGGAGAGGTCTGGCCGATGGCTTCGTTCCGAGCACACGTCGACGCGATCATCTCATCCGCGCTTCTGCTCGGAAGCGACAGCAAGGAGAAACTCCGCGAGTGCCTGCTTTCCAGCCTCTTCCGCCGCGCGCTGGGACGAATATCCATCTCCGGTCACTCTGACGCCCATCGGCGCGCCTCTGCGCTTGATTTCCCAGCGCCACGCGGAGCGACATTCGTCGCTGAGGGTCACGATGTAGTATTCGCGCTGGAACACGAGGTGGCTGGTGTCGTGCAAAGCCGGCCCCGTTACGCCGATAGCGGCGGCGTCGCATCCGCCGGCAGCGCACCAACCTTTTTCAGCAGCGGAACGTCAGCCGGACAGGGACCGCCGACACTGACGATATGGCTGCCGCGATCGGCTGCGACCGCATGCTTGACGCCCACGGGCACGTGGACGACGCAGCCGGCATGGAAGGGCAGCGAGATGTTGTTGGTGTAGTCGTGAATCGTCCCCTCGCCCTCGAGGATGAAGATCGTGTCCTCCGACTGGGTATGGATGTGGGGGACGTTGGCCTCGCCGGGTTCGAGGCAGACATAGTTGAGATTCGCCTGCCAGGCGCCGACGCCGGGCCAGATCACGAAGCGCGCGTCCTTGGAGATCAGCGGCAGACGCAGCGTCGGATGGTCGCGATGAAACAGGCGAATGGCCATGGTCTAGCTCGCTGCGATCGTTGAGTTGGGATTGGCATCCGCCGGGCACGGCCCGCCGATCACCTTGATGCCGGCTGCGCCCGCCTCGATACGATAGCGATCGCCGGCGTCGATATGGACCATGTGCCCTTCGGCCACCTCATACCGCGAGCCGCCGGCCGTATCGACGATCGCGCCCTCGCCCGCGATCACGTAGTACACGCAGTCGGACGCATGGCGGAGGTCGATGGTGCGCGCATTCTGCTGCAGCGACACCAGCTGAAAACTGCGGAACGCGGCACCATTGTGCGGCGACAGTACAACCTTCGCGTTGCCCTCGCCCTCCACGATCGGTATTTCTGGACATCCGGCGGCGCTGTCGATGACTCGAACCTGGGAAAACCTGAGATTGGCCATCGCCGCCTATTTTTTGATCCAAACTAAAGTGTTTTTAGTATATTCAAAATCACAAGACACGCAACGTCTTCTTTGCGAAGACCAGGACGAACGGCGCCGGGAGCGTCAGCACATGAGCCAATCCGAGACCGACACGAATGCCGATCTTGCCCATCTGTCGGAGGAAATCGCCGAGACCACCGCGAACACGCTTGCGGCGATCGGCGTGCGCATCCGCGAATTGCGGCAGGCGCGCGGACTGACGCTGCAGGAGCTCGCCGACGTCTCCGGCCTCAGCACCTCCATGCTCAGCCTGGTCGAGCGCGGACGCGCCTCGCCCTCGATCGGATCGCTGATCGTGATCGCGAGCGCGCTCGGCGTCACGATGTCGGATCTGCTCGTCAGCGGCAGCCTTGCCGAGGAGAAGATCGTGGTGCGCGCGTCCGAGGCGCGCGTGGTCGAGACCGCGCAGCATGTCGTGCGGCGGCTGATGCGGGAAGACCGCAGCCGCGGGGTCTCCGTCGCCGTCAACGAATATGCCCCGCATACCGGCAGCGCCGAGCATCCGATCACCCATGACGGATTCGAATATGGCTTCGTGCTGCAGGGAGAACTAACGGTCGAGGTCGACGGCATCAAGCACGTGCTGCGGCAAGGCGATCTCATCGCCTATAGCTCGCGCCGCAAGCACAAGCTCTGGAACCACGGCAAGACCAAGGTCCGCACGCTCTGGTTCAACCTCGATCGCGATTGAGGCCCCCTTATCATCGGCCTCCGCGCAGGATGGCGTGCAGGCGGCCGGGCGTGATCGGAAGCTGCGCGACTGCGCCGGGCTTTTGAATCGCAGCGTCGATGGCCCCCGCGAGTGCAGCGCCGGCCGCGTTGATCCCGCCCTCGCCCGCACCCTTGACGCCGAGCGGGTTGAGCGGTGACGGCGCATCCTCGCGCAGGAGCACCTCGACCTCGGGCACCTCGTGACAGGTGGGCATTAGATAATCGGCAAAGCTCGCCGCCAGCGGCTGGCCGTTCTCGTCATAGACAAACTCTTCCAGGAACGCACCGCCGACGCCCTGCGCCACGCCGCCCACGATCTGCCCCTCGATCAGCATCGGATTGACGGCGCGCCCGACGTCGTAGGCGACGACATAGCGCTCGATGGTGACGGCACAAGTTGCGGGATCGACACGTACCTGTGCGGCGTGGATGCCATATGGATAGGTCATATGCGAGGAGGCGAAACGCCCCTCTCCCGTCAAGCCGCCCGTCTCTTCGAGATGCGCGGCAACATCGCCAAGCGACAGTGAGGCGCTGCCGTTGACGGTTTCGATCATGCCGTTCGACAGACGCAGTGCCTCCGGCGTGGCCTGCAACAGCCTTGCCGCTACTTCCAGCGCGGTAGCGCGCAGTGCTTCGGCGGCGATCTTCACGGCAGAGCCCGCCATGACGGTGACGCGCGAGGCAAAGGCGCCGAAGCCGATTTCGATCCGGTCGGTCTGGCCATGGATCACGCGGATGCGCTCGATCGGCACCTGCAGCGTCTCAGCGCAAATCTGCGCCAGCGCAGTCTCGACACCCTGCCCGACCGAGGCAACGCCGGTGACGATCTCGATATCGCCGCGCAGGTCGACCCTCATCCGCACCAGATCCTGCGGACCGAGACCGCTCTTCTCGACGAAATAGCCGAGGCCGAGGCCGACCAGCTCACCGCGGCTCCGACGCTCCGTGAGCTGCTGCTGCAGCCGGTCATAGTCGAGATGCGCCAGCACGCGCTCGAGCAGATCGGCATACTTGCCGGAGTCGTAGACGACCCTGGTTCCCAGCGTCTCGAACCCGCGATCGAAAGGCATAGCGGCTTCGCCGATCAGGTTCACACGGCGCACTTCGACCGGCGAAAGCCCCAACTCGACGGCGATCGCGTCGATCAGCCGCTCGCGCGCGAACGTCGATTCGTAGCGGCCGGGCGCGCGATAGGTGCCGGCCGGCGTCTTGTTGGTGAGCCGGATATGGCCCGCGACATCATAGGCGGGAATGACGTAAGGACCCGGCAGCAAACCAGCCGAGAGATCGGTGACGGTGGTGCCGTGGGTGCGCACATAGGCGCCCTGGTCGGTGAAGAAATCCGCCTTCAGGCCAAGGATGAATCCGCTCGAGTCGACGGCGGCCTTGAGCCGATAGACCTGGTCGCGCGAATGGTTGGCCGCGAGCAGATGCTCCCTGCGATCCTCGATCCATTTCACCGGCCGCTTCAGCCGCAGCGCCGCGGCGCAGACCAGCACGTCCTCGGGATAGAGCTCGCCGCGGATGCCAAAGCCGCCGCCGACATGGCCTTCGCTGAGTTCGAGCCGCCCCGCCGCAAGCCCCAGCATCCTGCTGATAGCGTCGCGATTGTAGTGCGGCACCTTGGCGGCGCCGTAGAGCCGCAACGTATCCTTCTCTGTGTCGTAGACACACAACCCGCCGCGGGTCTCCATCGGCACACCGGTGTGACGTCCGATCTTCACCTCCAGCTCGACAACCCTGCGCGCACAGGCAAAAGCCGCGTCGAGATCGCCATAGCCGCGGCGGATCACCGCCGGCTCGGACATCAATCCGGGGTGAACATCGGGCATGAACGCCACCGGCTCGGCAGTGGCATCGAGCTGCGGCTCCAGTTCCTCGATATCGCAAAACACCAGATCGGCCGCATCCTCGGCGACATAGGGATCGACAGCAACGACCACGGCCACGGGCTCGCCGACATAACGCACATAGTCGCGCGCCAGCACGAATTGCCGGTATGGCGCGAGCCGCTCCAGCCCCATCTGGCGGAAATCGATCGGCGGCAGGTCGTCGAGTTCGGCGATGGTCCAAATTGCGACGACGCCCTCGAGCGCAGCGGCCTCTTCGGTCTCGACGCCGAGAATGCGGCCGAAAGCGACCGGCGAGCGCACCACGCGCATGTGAAGCTGGCCGGGCCAGTTGCAGTCGGCGGCGAACGCGCCCTGGCCCATCAGCAGCGGACGGTCCTCGATCCGCCGGAGCGAGCGGCCGACAAAGCTCATGCCCGCGTTCTCGCCCGCATTTCGCGCGCGGCCAGCCGCACCGCCTTCACGATGTTCTGATAGCCGGTGCAGCGGCAGAGATTCGACGACAGCACATCCTTGATGTCGTCGTCGGACATATCCGGATTTTCCTGCAGCGCGCCGGCGGCGAGCATCAGAAAGCCCGGCGTGCAGAAGCCGCATTGCAGGCCGTGATTTTCCCAGAACGCCTGCTGCAGCGGATGCAGCGTCTCGCCGTCGGCCAGTCCCTCGACGGTCTGCACCGTCTTGCCCTCGGCCTGCACGCCGAACATCAGGCAGGAGCGCACCGGCTTGTCGTTCACCAGCACGGTGCAGGCACCGCAGACGCCGTGCTCGCAGCCGAGATGCGTGCCTGTGAGGCCGCAATCGTCGCGCAGGACGTCGGCGAGGGTCCGTCGTGGCTCGATCGATACCGCGTAGGTCTTGCCGTTCACGGCAAGGGTGATGTCGCGCTTGTCAGGCATAGGTCGCCACTCCGGCCCGGCGCAGCGCCTCACGGATGCGCTGCGGGGTTGCAGGCAGTTCGAACAGTTCGATGCCGAAAGGCGCCAGCGCATCGCAGATCGCGTTGACGATCGCCGCCGGTGCGCCGATTGCCCCGCCCTCGCCGACGCCTTTCGCCTTGGTCACGCTTTCGGGCGAGACGGTTTCCATGTGCATGATCTCGATCTCCGGAATCTCCGCCGCGGTCGGCGGCAGATAATCGGCAAAGGACGCGGTCAGGAGATTGCCGGTGTCGTCGTAGACGATCTCCTCGAACAGCGCGTTCGCGATGCCCTGCGCGACGCCTCCGGTGATCTGGCCGTCGACGATCATCGGATTGATCAGGACGCCGGCGTCCTCGGCGACGAGAAAGCGCTCGATCCTGACGCCGCCGGTCTCGATGTCGACCTCGACCATCGCGACGTGACAGGCATTGGAGAATGTGCCGCCGGGATCGTAGACCGCGCTCTCATGCAGTCCGGGCAATAGCCCCTTGAAGCGGTGGCTCTGGTGATAGGCGGCGCGCGCCAGCGCGCCGATCTCCATGGCCTGGTTGGAATGGCTGACCCGTGCCCAACCGTCTTTCAACTCGATGTTGTCCGGTGACGTTTCCATCAGCGTTGCCGCGATCGTCTTGAGCTTCACCGCAACCTTCCCCGCCGCGAGCTTCGATGCGCCGCCGGCGATCACCATCGAACGGCTGGCGAAGGTGCCCCAGCCATAGGGCGTCGCATCGGTATCGCCGGAGATGATCCTGATCCGCTGTGGCTCGATGCCTAGCTCGTCGGACACCAGTTGCGCGAGGCTGGTCTTCAGGCCCTGACCATGCGGCGACGAGCCGATGCGCAGTACAACATCGCCGGAAGGGTCCATGCTGCAATCGACGATCTCATAGCCGGGCACGATCTCCATGCCCCGCGCGGCATAAGCCGGCGTGCCGTAGCCGGTGCGTTCGCTGAACACGGAAAGGCCGACGCCGAGATAGCGTCCGCGCTCGCGCATCGCGGCCTGCCGTTCGCGGAACGCCGGCAGGTCGGCAGCATCGAGCGCCACCTCCATCGCCTGCAGATAGCTTCCTTCATCATAGACAAGGCCGGTCGGCGAGCGATGCGGGAACGTCTTGATCAGGTTGCGGCGGCGGATCTCGGCGGCATCGATGCCGAGCCGTTTCGCTGCGACATCCATCATCCGCTCCATGGAGAAGGTCAGCGTCGGCCGCGACACGCCGCGATACGGCGCCATCATGCAGGTGTTGGTGGTCACGCCGCGCGAGCGGACGCCGTATTCGGCGAAATCATAGGGGCCCGGCAGTTCGGCAAAAGCCATCAATGGCTCGACGCCGCAGGTCACGGGATAGCAGGAGAACGCGCCGATGTTGGAACGCAAATCCGCATCCAGCCCAAGCAGCCTGCCGTCCCCGGCAAAGGCCGCGTGCAGGCTGAAGGCCTGATCGCGGCCATGGGCGGAGGCGAGCAGGTTTTCGCGGCGATCTTCGATCCAGGCGACGCTCCGCTTTAGCGTTCGCGCCAGCCACACCAGCACGACATATTCGGGGAATAGCGACATCTTCTGCCCGAAGCCGCCGCCGACATCTGGCGCGATCACGCGCAAATCCGACTCTGGCATGCCGAGCGTGTCGACGATGCCGGTTCTGAGCATGTGCGGCATCTGCACCGACGCGGTTAGCGTGACGCGTCCCGACGCGGCATCATATTCGGCGAGCCCGCCACGGTTCTCCATTGGCGCCGCCGATTGCCGGTGCGAGCGCACGTCCAGCGTGACGATCTCGGCGGCATCCGCAAAGGCCTTATCGAGCCCTTGCGTCCTCATGCGCCCTTCGACCAGCACATTGGATGCAGCTTCGGGATGCACCGGCGTTGCATCGGGGGCCAGCGCGGCCTCGAAATCGATGATCGCATCCGCGACGTCGATATCGACGAACACCTGCTCGGCGATATCTTCCGCTAGCGCCGGATCGTCGGCGACGACGACCGCGATCGCCTGCCCGCAGAAGCTGACGCGATCGACCGGCAGCACCGGCTGTCCAATCGCGACGTAATCGGGCCGATGCAGGATCGGCCGGATCGGCTTCACGTCGACGAGGTCCCGCCCGGTGAAGATGATTCCATCCGATGGAACCTCAATATCGACGATCGTCCCGCGCGCCACCGGACTGCGCACGAAGCAGACGGCAGCCGCCTTGCTCGCACGATCGGCCACATAGCTGCCGCCGCCTTTCAATAGCGCCGGATCTTCCAGCCGTGGCAGCCGTCGGCCGATCCAGTTCATGCCAGCGCCTCGGTCAATGCGCGCTTGACAGAAGCGGCGATCAGATCGCGCCGATATTCGGGAGACGCATGAATGTCTCCGCTCGGCTCGATCATGCCGCGCGCCTCGCGGGCGATACTGTCGATGACATCAGAGGACGCGGACTTCCCGACAAGCTGATCTTCCAGCGCCACAAGGCGGATCGCGCGATCGGCGACACCGCCGACGCCTAGCCGGGCCTCCCGGATCGTACTGCCTTCAACCCTGGCCGCCGCCACCGCCATCCCGAGCGCAAAGTCGCCGGCCCGTCGCGAGAACTCGTAGAAGCCCACGCGCCAATCCGGCGTCATGATTGGAAGGCGGATTTCGGTCAGGATTTCGTCGGGTTCGAGCGCGGTCGTGAACGTGCCGTGGAAGAAATCGCTTGCGGCAATCACCCGTTCGCCGCGCGCGCTCCTTGCGACCATCTCGGCGCGAAGGGTCGTGGCGACCAGGCACCATTCCGAGGCGGGATCGGCGTGCGACAGGCTTCCCGCAAAGGTGCCGCGCTGGCGGATCGGATAATGCGCGATGTGGCGCACGACCTTTGCGAGAAGCATGCCGAGCGGCCCCTCGACCACCGGCCGATGGAACGCGGCGTGCCGCGTCAGCGCACCGATCTTCAACTGACCGGCGTCCGCGCGCAGGTGATCCAATTCGTCGAGGTCGTTGATATCGATGAGGATAGCGGGCCGCGCCAGGCGGAAATTCATCGCCGGAACCAGGCTCTGGCCGCCGGCCAGGATCTTGCAATCGTCCTTATGTGTCGCGAGCAGCGCGAGCGCTTCGCCGAGACTTGCCGGCCGGAGATAGTCGAACGCTGCAGCCTTCACATTTCAACCTTGCTCAATTTTATTTAGTCTGATTAACATGACCTCATTGCGGTGTCTACTGTTCGGGACGGTGAGTCTGCATGGGTTGGACCAGGGCCGAGGGGCAAAAGCGCAGAGCGGCAGGTGGCCGCGCTTTCGCTTCTCCCGATGCGCCGGGTGGTTTCAACTCAACGGGCGCGCCATTCCGCAAGCAGGTCGGCGGCGTCGGTGACGATGCCAAGATGCAGCGACACCATCTTCAGCGCGGCGTCTTCCATCTCCTCATTGGTGCCGCGCACGAGGTCGCGCAAGACAACGACGCGGTAGCTGAGATTGCTGGCATCGAACGCCGCGTTGAGGATGCAGCAATCGGTCATGCCGCCGTCGAGCACCACGGTGCGCACGTTCATCTGCCGCAGCAGGAAATCGAGATCGGTGGCGAAGAACGGCGACAGCCGCTTCTTGCCGGCGACGACCAGATCCTGTGGCTCGACATGGGTGACGAATTCGGTCCAGCGCGAGCCTTCGATCGCATGCGCATCGGAGTTCGGGATCGCGCCGACATAGAGCGGAAAGGTGCGCCGCCATGCCGACGGAATGCCAGCGATGTCGTCGACCCCGCCCTTGCGCAGCACCGATTTGACATGAATCACCGGCACGCCGATCGCGCGCGCCGCAGCATGGAACCGATCGATCGGCGCCACGATCTCGCGCGCGCGCGGCGCGGGACAAGGACAATCCGGCGTATCGGCGAGATGTCCCTGGTGCATGTCGACGGAGATGATCGCGGTCCGCGAGGCCTGCGTGAAATCCTCGAACCCCTGCGGCAGCTCGCGCTTCGCACCGTACACATAAGCCTTCATCGTTTCTCCTATCGCCGAAGCAGTTTTCCGTTCCGCGCCAACGCACGCATCGATCACAGCGCATCGGCGCTCGCCAAGCAATATTCAAGCCGCGACGAGCCGCTCGCGCAAACGCGCCAACATCAATCACACACCAATTTTCGGTTGCGCCTTGCGCGTGACCGGATGCCGCCGGGCAACACACTGGAATGTGCGGGCCGAAAGCAAGCTCGCTTCGCTCATTCCTGCGCGCGACCGCACGCGGTCGCGCGGCGAAGAGAATGCAAGGGGGACTGCCCATCGATTGGCTCGACGGTGACTAAACAATTGGCGTGCTATTTTTTCCAACAATGCGAAGATTTTTTCGGAACCCGTCCTGAACGGTCGACAAATTTTCGCACATCGAGAGGATTTTGCGTGATGCGCTGGACTACAATCCCTGTTCTTGCCGCTGCCCTGACAGGCGGCGCGGCAGCCGCCTATGCCGCCGGGTTCACACTCCCGGCGCCGGCCAAGATTGCGTTCCTCTATTTCGCCGAGAAGAACGATGGCGGCTGGACGCAGGCCTATGACGAGGCGCGCCCGAAGATCGAGAAGGACGTCGGCATGCAGATTCCCTTCGTCGAAAATGTGCCTGAAGTTGCAGGACAGATCACGCCGGCTGCGGAGCGTTTCATCCAGCGCGGCTACAATGTGATCATCGGCACCGCGTTCGGCTATTCCGACACCTTCAAGGAGCTGTCGCAGAAATATCCGAAGGTAGCGTTCCTCAACGGCTCCGGCACCACCAACGGCCCGAACCTCGAATCCTTCTACGGCCGCACCTATGAGAGCCAGTATCTTTGCGGGATGATCGCGGGCGCGATGTCGAAGTCCGGCAAGCTCGGATTCGTCGCCGCGCATCCGATCGGCCCGGTGAACTGGACCATCAATGCCTATGAATTAGGCGCGCAGAAGATGAATCCGAAGGCCACTGTGACCGTGGTCTTCACCGGCGCCTGGAACGATCCGGTCAAGGAACGCGCCGCGGCGCAGGCGATGGCCGACCAGGGCATCGACGTGATCGGCCAGCACGTCGACACCCCGACGCCGCAGATCGTCGCGCAAGAGCGCGGCATCTACGGCACCGGCCATCACCGCGATCTCCGCGAGTTCGCGCCGAAGGCAACGCTGTGCTCCTCGGCCTGGACCTGGGAAAAATTCCTCGGGCCCGAACTGAAGAAGATCGCGGCGGGCAATTGGGAGCCCAATCCCTACGGCGCCTTCCCCGGCATCAAGGATGGCGGCACCGACATCGCCTGCTGCAACAGCGTGGTGCCGAAGGAGGTCGTCGATAAGGTGATGGCCGAGCGCGACGCCATCATCGCCGGCAAGCAGATCTTTGCCGGTCCGATCAAGGACACGGCCGGCACCGTCCGCGTCGCCGAGGGCAAGTCGCTCGACGACGCCGGCTTCTGGAAGATGGACTGGTTCGTCCCTGGTGTCATCACTCAGAAATAGGCGAGCATAGCTTCTGATGAATGCGGCCCTGCAACTTGCCGGGATCAGGAAATCCTTTGACGGGGCTCTGGCTCTCGATGGTGCGTCCTTCGAGAGCCGCTCCGGCGAGGTCCATGCCCTGCTCGGCGAAAACGGCGCCGGCAAATCGTCGCTGATGAACGTCGCCGCCGGCCTCTACGCGCCGGATGCCGGATCGATCTCCATCAATGGTGCACCGATCTCGCTGAGCGGACCCGCTTCGGCCCGCTCTCACGGGATCGGCATGGTGCACCAACACTTCAAGCTGGTCAGACCTTTCACCGTGGCCGAGAACGTGCTGCTCGCCAATCCGAAGGCCCATTTTGCTTCCGGCCTGCGCGACATCCGCGACGCCATCAAGAAGCAGGTCGATGCGCTCAAATTCTCCATCGATCCCGATCGCCGCATCGACACCATGACGGTGGCCGAGCAGCAGCAGGCCGAGATCGTCAAGGTGCTGGTCGGCGGCGCCAGGATCCTGATCCTCGACGAGCCGACCGCGGTGCTGACCGACGCCGAAGCTATCGGCCTGCTCGAGATCGTGCAGCGGCTGGCCCGATCCGGCACCGCGGTCGTGCTGGTGACGCACAAGCTGCAGGACGTGAAGCGCTACGCCGATGTCGTGACCATCATGCGCGGCGGCAAGACAGTCGCGACCCTCGATCCGCGCCATTCGACCGCGGAAGAATTGACCGAGCTCACGGTGGGCCAGACCTCGGCGCTCCCGGAGCGAACGCCGCACCAGGGTGGTCCGACCCGGCTCAATGTCGGCGCCCTCACCTATACGCGCGCCGACGGCCGCACCATGCTGAACAACACGAGCTTCTTTGTCCGCGCCGGCGAGATCTACGGCATCGCCGGCGTCAGCGGCAACGGCCAGGCCGAGCTTGCGGAAGCGCTGATCGGCGCGATCGAGCCCTCCTTGGGCGAGATCTGGGTCGATGGCGCCGGCGACATCAGCCGTGCCGGCCAGGCCAAGCGGCGCGAAGCTGCGATCGCCGCGATCCCCGCCGACCGCTATGCCTATGCGCTCGCCGGCAGCCTGCCGATCCAGGACAATCTCGCGGTGGCGCAGATCCGCTCCGGGCGCTACGGCAGCGTTGTCAGGCTCGATCGTGCCGCGATGCGCCGCGACGCCATCGCGGCGGTGAAGGACTACGATGTGCAGGGCGTGCGCAGCGTCAAGCAGAAGGCCTCGCTGCTGTCCGGCGGAAATGCGCAGAAGCTCGTTATCGCCCGCGAATTCAGCCGCGAGCCTGATGTCGTGGTCGCGCACAGCCCGAGCCGCGGGCTCGATGCGCGCGCCTGTGCCGCCGTGCACCAGCGCCTGATCGCGGCGCGCGAACGCGGCGCCGCCATCGTGCTGATCAGTGAGGACCTCGACGAGATATTAAGCCTCTCCGACCGCATCGGAGTGATGACCCGCGGCGCGATCGTCGCCGAATTCGAACGCCCTGCGGACCGTCAGGCGATTGGCCGGGCCATGGTCGACCATGCATGACATCTTGCGCCGAGCCGAACCATTGACGTCGCCCACTCCCGCTGCATCGCGCGGCCTCGGCCGCCTCACGCTCGACGTGCGCCAGAACCTGCCGGCATGGAAACAGGCGGTGTTCGTCGGATCATCGCTGATCCTCGGCCTCGCGATCTCGGTCGCGATCCTCGCGGTGGCCGGCATCCCGCCGCTGACGCTCGCGAGCGAACTTGCCGGCGTGCTCACGGCGGAGAACCTGCGCGGCGTCCTGATCCAGGCTGCGCCGCTGATCCTGGTCGGCTTAGGGGCCAGCCTCGCCTTCCGCATCGGCTTCTGGAATCTCGGCATTGAAGGCCAGATGATCTTCGGCGGCATCTTTGCCGCCGCGATCTCGATCTATGACATCGGCCCGCCCGCCACGCGACTGCTGCTGATGGGAATGGCCGCCGCGCTCGGCGGTGGGCTCTGGGTGCTACTCGTCGTGTTCCTGAAGCTGCGCTTCCGGGTCAACGAGATCATCGCGACATTGCTCCTGAATTACGTCGCGATGTATTTCCTGTTCCACCTGCTCTACGGCGCCTGGCAGGACTCCAAGACCGCGTTCCCGCAATCGACACCGTTCCGTCCCTTCGAGCGGCTGACCGATATCGGCTATGGTGTCAACAGCGGCTTGTTGATCGCAATCGCTGGCGTGCTCGCGGCGGGCTGGTTGATCCATCTCAGCCGCATCGGCTTCTACACCCGGTTCATCGCCGCCAATCCGAGAATGGCGAAAGTGGTCGGCGTTCCCGTGCAGACGGCGACGATCTGGATCATCGCGATCTCCGGGGCCTGCTCAGGGCTCGCCGGCTTCGTCAATGTCGCCAGCCAGGAAGGCCGGCTCACGCAATCCTTCGCCAACGGCTACGTGTTCTCCGGCGTGCTGATCGCGTTCCTCTCGCGCAACGATCCGATCGTGGTCGCTGTCGTTGGCTTCCTGATCGCGGTGCTCTTCATCACCGGCCAGACGCTGCAGGTATTCTACCAGATCCCCTTCACCATGGTGCAGATGATCGAGGCGATCATCGTCATGGCGGTCGCGTCGTCGGAATTCCTGATCCGCCACCGCATCCGCTGGATACGTTGAGAGGACTACCGTGATTGATTTCCTCATCAACTGGCTGGCCAACGCTCCCGTCACGGCGGTCCCCTACGCGCTTGCGGCGCTCGGCCTGATCATCGCCGAGCGTTCCGGCGTATTGAACCTCACCGCGGAAGGCTTGATGCTGGTCGGCGCGCTCGCGGGTGCGGGCGCCTGCCTTATGCTTGGCGGCTATCCGGCGGTGGCGCTGGTCGCCGCGATGGTGGCGGCGAGCGCGGTCTCGCTCTTGTTCGCGGTGCTGGTGGTGGTGCTGCGCATCAACCAGGTGATCGCGGGCCTGTCAGTCGTGTTCTTCTGCCAGGGCTTTACAGGCCTCGTCGGCACGCTGGCGAAATGGCAGAACAAGCAACTGACGGGGCTGGCTCCGCTGAATATCTGGCCGCTGTCGGAAATCCCCGGCATCGGGCGGATATTGTTCCAGCAGGATCCGATCGTCTATCTCACCATCCTCATCTTCTTCGCCGTCAACTTCCTCTTGTTCCGTACCATGCTGGGCTTGCGGATTCGTTCCGTCGGCGAGAACCCGGGCGCTGCAGACGCCGCCGGCGTCAACGTCACGCTGCATCGGATCTTTGCGATCGTCGCCGGCTCCTCACTGATTGGCCTGGCCGGCGGTTACATCTCGGTCGTCAGCGTCAAACTATGGGTGACGGGGATGACCGGCGGCCGCGGCTGGATCGCGGTGGCGCTGGTCGTGTTCGCGCGCTGGGCGCCGTGGCCCGCACTCGCCGGCGCGCTCCTGTTCGGCTGCATCGAGGCGCTGATCCCGCAGATCGCGGCGGCTGGCATCCGCGTGCCGCAATATCTGATGCTGATGACGCCGTATCTGGCGACCATCGCCGTCATGATCTGGGTTGGCACCAAGGATTCCGGCATCACGCAGGAGCCCGGCGCGCTGGGCCAGCCACACGTGCGCGAGGAGCGGCGGTGACGTGTGGCGCTGTCCGCGGCTTCATCCTTCGAGACGGTCGCTGCGCGACCTCCTCAGGATGAGGTCTGAGACCCTCATGGTGAGGAGGCGCGCAAGCGCCGTCTCGAACCATGAGGCCACAGGCCGAGCCGCTACTTAGTGCCCCGCCTGCTCCAGGGCGTATGAGATCATGCTCGGCGACAGCGGCACCTGGTGGAACTTGAGCGCGCCGAATGGACGCAGCGCGTCCTCCACGCCTGATGCGACGACAGCGCCGACCGCGATGCAGCCGGCCTCGCCGACGCCCTTGACGCCCAGCGGATTCAGCGGCGTCGGCGTCTCCAGGTGCAGGATCGAGACGTTGGGAATCTCGGTCGCGTAAGGCACCAGGAAATCCATCAGGCTGGCATTGGCGAGATTGCCGTCGGCCTGGTAGTCGAGATGTTCATAGAGCGCACCGCCGATCCCCTGCGCGATGCCGCCGAGCACCTGCCCCTCCACGATCATCGGATTGATCATGTTGCCGCAATCGTGGATGCAGACGTACTTCCTGATCTTCACGGTGCACAGGCCCGGGTCGACCTCGATGATCGCGCCGTGCACGCCATAGGCCCAGGTGGATTGGGACGGACTGTAATAGTCGGTGGCCTCCAGTCCCGGCGCCTGGCCGTCCGCGAGCGGCGGCCCGTCATGCTTGCTCGCCGGCGCGAACTGCGTTGCCGCCTGCGCCGCCTTGTTGAAGGCGTAACGCAGCGGATTGCTGGCGGTCGCGATCGCCGCCAGCGGCGCAAAGCGGTTCGAGCCTTTCACCCAAGCCGCGGAATCGCGCAGCTCGATCTGGTCAGGGTCGACATCGAGCATGTTGGCGGCGGCTTCGATCACCTTCTTGCGCACGGTGAGCGCGGTCTTGTGGATCGCGTTGCCGCTGACGACGGCGGCGCGGCTGGCAAAGGTCGCCACGCCCCAGTCGAACGCCTTGGTGTCGCCCTCGACCACGATAACGTCATGCGGACTGACGCCGAGCTGATCCGCGACGATCTGCGCGAACACCGTGTCGTGCCCCTGCCCCTGCGTGCTGAGGCCGGTGTTGACGTAGACCTTGCCGGTGATCGGGTGGATCTTGACGTGGCCTCCCTCGTAAGGACCGAGGCCCGTGCCCTCGACGTAGCAGGCGAGCCCGAGCCCGAGATAACGTCCCTCGGCGCGCGCCTTCGCCTGCTCGGCGGCGAAACTTTCCGCGCCAAGCTCGGCTGCAGCCATCGCCAGCGCCTTGCCATACTGGCCGCTGTCGAGCGTCACCTTGAGCCCGTCGGCGAACAGCAGCCCCTCGCGCTCATAGGGAAACTCCTTCTCGGCGATCAGGTTACGGCGGCGAATTTCGAAACGGTCGAGCCCGAGTTCCTCGGCGAGCTGATCCATCGCACGTTCGATGGCAAAGCAGGCCTGCGGCCGGCCACAGCCGCGATATGGCGTCACCTGTACGGTCGGCGTATAGACCGCCTTGAACTCCACGAATATGTTCGGGATGCGATACGGGCCCGCGATCGAGGTGGAGGCGACCTGCGCCACGGCGATGCCATAGGGAATGAAAGCGCCGGTGTCGTGCAGGAAGAAATCGCGCAGGCCGATCACTTCACCGGTCCTGAGCGCGGCGAGCTCGATCGTGTGGATCTGCGTCCGCTCCTGCGAAGAACCCAGGAAGTTCTCGCGGCGGTCCTCGATATATTTCACGGGGCGCCCGAGCCGCATCGCCGCCATCGGCACCAGGAGTTCGTCCGGATAGAACAGCAGCACCTTCTGCCCGAAGCCGCCGCCGACATCGGGGGCGATGACGCGGACCTTGTCCTCATCGAGCTCGAACACGGATGCAAGCCCGCCGCGCACCGAGATCGGCGCCTGTGTGCCGTCCCACACTGTGAGTTCACCGGATACCGCATCCCAGCGCGCCGCAACCGCGCGGCATTCCATCGGCGCTGCGGTCGAACGGTCGACCTGCACGGTGATCTTGGTGACGTGCTCGGCGCGCGCAAAAGCGTCGTCCGGATTGCCGCTGGTCTGGATGAAATGCGCCGCCAGATTGTTCGGCACGTCGGCATGCACAAGCGGCGTGTCGTCGGTCAGCGCCTTCGCCAGGTCCATCTCGACTGGCAGCGGTTCGTACTCGACCTCGATCAGTGCTGCAGCATCTTCGGCGGTATAGCGATCGACGGCGACCACCATTGCCACGGTCTGCCCGACATAGTGGACATCGCCGCGCGCTAGCGGACGCTGGGTCTTCGGATTCTTCATCGAGGGATGCGGAATCAATAGCGGCATCTCGACATCGAGAGTGCCGATATCGTCGCTGGTATAGATAGCCGCGACGCCCGGATGGCGCTTCGCTGCCGATGCGTCGATGGAGACGATCCGCGCCCGCGCATGCGGGCTGCGCAGGAAAGCGACGTGCAGCGCGTCCGGCAGCGGAATGTCGTCGACGAAGGCCCCCTCGCCCCGCAGCAGCTTGGGATCGATGTTGCGCTCGACGCGCGCTCCGAACTGGCGTGTCGACATCAGGCCCGTCCGAGCAGCTCAGCGGCACGGCGCACCGCGGCGATGATGTTGAGATAGCCAGTGCAACGGCAGAGATTGCCCGAGAGCAAATCCCTGATGCCTTCGTCGGTGAGATCAAGCTTTTCCGGCTCCTCGAAGCGGGCGACGATGTTCATCACCATGCCGGGCGTGCAATAGCCGCATTGCAGGCCATGGCACTCCTTGAACGCCTGCTGCACCGGATGCAGCGTGCCGTCAGCTGATGCGACCGACTCGATGGTGCGGATATCGTAACCATTCGCCTGCACCGCCAACGTCAGGCAGGAGCGGCCGGCCCTGCCGTTAAGGAGCACCGTGCAGCAGCCGCAGACGCCGTGCTCACAGCCGACATGGGTGCCGGTCAGCCTCAGCTCGTGCCGCAGGAAGTCGCTCAGCAGCATCCGGACGCTGACGCTGCGGCTGACGGCCTCGCCGTTGACCGTCATCGACACGTCGACCTCAGCATCGGCGGAGCGGTCCGGAATCGCGGCCTTCATCGTTCGCGCCATCAGGCGGTCTCCATCTGCGTGGCACGTTGCGCGGCTGTCGTCACGATCCTGCGGATCAGCGTGCCGAGCGCCCTGCGGCGATAGGTTTGGGACACATGTATCTCGTCGGGCTGTGTCACGGCCGCACCGGAGGCCGCCACCGCGGCGTCGAGATCGGACGCACCGAGCGCGGTGCCTGTGAGGATATTCTCCGCCTCCTTCAAGCGCACTGGCGTATCCGCGATGCCGCACGCCGCAAGCTGCACGCGCGACGCATGGCCGCGATCGTCAAGCGACAGAACGCAGCCGACGCCGGCAATTGCGTAGTCGCCGTGACGCCGGGTCACCTCGTCGAAGGCCCATCCGGCGCCTTTCGGCAGCACCGGAAAGCGCGCCTCGGTGATGATCTCGTCCCGCTCTCGGGCCGTGGTGAGGAACGACTGAAAGAAATCCTCGGCCGCAATCTCGCGCCGCCCCGACGGCCCCTGCGCGATCACGGAGCCGCCGAGCAGCACCAGCAGCATCGGCATTTCGGCGGAGGGATCGGCGTGGCAAAGGCTGCCGACCACCGTGCCGCGGTTGCGGATCGGCACATGGGCAACATGCTGCATGACCTCGGCGACCAGCGGATTGACGCGCGCGACGCCCGCATCGAGTTCGAATTCGCGGTGACGGGTCATCGCCTTCACGACGATGATGTCGGTGCCGACTTCGATGCCGCGCAGATCAGCCACATGCTGGATGTCCACCAGCGTGGACGGATTGGCAGCGCGAAAGTTCATCGCCGGCAACAATGTCTGCCCGCCGGCGAGCACGACCGCGTCGGGATCGCCGGCCAGAATGCTGATTACCTCTTCGATTGATGCTGGCGCCTGATAGCCAAAGATGGAGGGCTTCATCTGATCTCTTCAGCTCGCCAAAACTGCGGTCAGGATAGGTGGCGCGAAAATGCTGTCAACGAAGTGAAATGAGCACCATTTGCCCACAAATGAAGCATCGATCTGGCCGCCGCGATTGAATCGCGGTCGCGAGATCAGTCACAGCGTGCGGGCGTGCGCGGCAACCGCCTTCATAAATAGTGCAACGAGCTCATCCGGCTGCGAGAGCTGCGGCGCGTGGTCGCTGTCGAGGCCGTAGACTTCGAGGCACGGCGACAATTCCTGCATCTTCCGCTGCAGCGGCAGGTGCACTGAGCGATCCTCGCGCGCCTCGATATAGACGCGCGGCACGGTGCCGAAGCGCTCCGCCGACAGCTTCAGTTGCGAGCGGCGCCCGCCCTCGGGCTGCGGCGTCAGCCGACGCGCAGCGGCTTCAGCCAACGCGCGATCCGCCTTCTGGTAGAACACCTCGACTGCGGAGGCCGGATCGATACGTGACAGCAGGCCCGCCTCGTCATAGGTGACACGCGCATGCGCGCCGCGCATCCACGGCTCCAGATAGCGCTCGTAGAACTGCAGCACGGACATCCCGTCAGGCAGCATGAATGCGCAGAGGAAGATCGCGAGCGCGATCCGTTCGGGGCGCAACTCGCAGGCCTGCGCGGCCGCCGTGCCGCCCATGCTGTGCCCGACAATGATGATCGGACCTTTGGTCCTGTCGATGATGTCGACAACATGCGCGGCGTAGCGCTCGAGATTGACCTGTTCGGGTGGCAGCGGATTGTGGCCGTTGCCCGGCAGGTCAACGGCAATAGCCTCGTGACCGAGCGCCTTCAGGCGCGGAACGATGGTCTCCCAGGCCCAGGCGCCCTGCCAGGCGCCGTGGATCAGGATAAAGGTATAGCACGGGGATGGAGCAGTCATGGCGGCGACGGACTACTTGTAGGTCCGCTTGTACATCGCGCGCATATGCTCCTCGACCGTGATCGGCGGATATTTCGGTTGTTCACCCGGTGCAAGACAGGTCGGGATGCATTCGACCTTGTGGGCGTAGTTGCCGGTGTAGAAGAACGGCACCGAATAGCGCTCGCGGCCAGACACGTTGACGACACGATGCAGCGTCGAGCGGTATTTGTCGTTGGTCCAGCGCGCGATCATGTCGCCGAGATTGACGACATAGGTGCCGGGCACCGGGTCGGCGTGGATCCAGCCGCCGGAGGCCTGGTCCCAGACCTGCAGGCCGCCGACATCGCCCTGGCGCAACAGCGTCAGCCCGCCGAAATCGGTGTGCGCGCCGGCGCCCTTCTGGTCCGGATTGCCGCCAGCAGGCTGCGGCGGATAGTGCAACAGCCGCACGGTCGCCATCGCGTCGGTGCAATAACCCCTAAAATAATCTTCCGGCAGATCGAGCGACAGCGCGATGCCACCCATCATCCGGGCCGACAGCTCCAGCATCACGTTGAGATACGATTCCATCACCGGCTTGAAGTTCGGCCGCGACGACGGCCACTGGTTGGCGCCGTGATTGAACATGCCGGCGAGCACGCGCGGATCGTCAGGCGCATGTTCGGGCCCGACATAGTAGCCTTCCTTGAGATCGGGCGGCGCGCCGGGCTCCAGCGTCTGGCCCTGCAGCGGCTCATAGCCGCGATTGGTCTTCGAGCGTGACTTGTCAACCTCGGCCTTTGTCTCGGGCGATAGATCGAAGAACGCAGCAGCCTCGGCGAAGACATCGGCGACGAGCTTTTCGTCGACGCCATGGTTCGAGATGTAGAAAAAGCCGTTGTACAAACAGGCGGCGCGCAGCTTGGCGGCAACCGCTTTGCGATCCGACAGGTTTGGCGACGATAAGCCGGAGATATCGATCACCGGCAGACTGGACTGCGAAACCCGTGCCGCTTCGAGCATGTTGGTTACCCTCCTTCGCGCGGCCGCCTCACGACCATGAAGCGCTTCCCTCGTCCGCTTCTAGGTAGCGCGGCGAGCGCGATCATGCGCGCTGAAAGTTTCGGCAAAAATTGGCGTTTTCGGCTCAAAAAAGCATCCGAAGGCGAATCGGATCACACGGCAGAGATGCAACGGAGCCCTTCATATTCGCACGTGAGGGCCGACTGATCTTGTGATGACCGCAGGGGCGGAATCTTGTAGTGGGAGTTAACGCTTCGCTGGCTCTCTGTCGTCGCGAGCGGGAAGTCCCCGGGAACCGTTCGGCAGCACGGCCGTTGTGTTCCCAACCAAACAAGAAAAGGAGCAAGCCGTGAACATGCGTAGGATTTTCTTGATGGCCGCCGCCACAGCGCTGACGATATCGGCATCCCTACCTGTTCGAGCCGCGCCCATGACGCCGTCCCCCGTGGCACAAGAGTCTTCGGTACAGCAGGTGCAATACCGTCGCTACCATGGTGGTCCCGGATACCGCCACTACGGTTACCGCGGCGGGTATGGACATGGACATGGACGTGGATACGGAACCGGCGCCGCAGTGCTTGGCGGACTCGCCGCCGGCGCCATCATCGGCGGTGCCATTGCATCCAGCCAGGCACAAGCGGCAAATGCACAAGCTTACTGCGCGCAGCGCTTCCGCTCCTATGATCCCGCCTCAGGCACCTATCTCGGCACCGACGGCTACCGTCATCCCTGCCCGTAACGAGTCCTAGCCGAGCGCAAGCGTCATTCCGGGATGCGTGCGCAGCACGCAGCCCGGTATCTCCCTGCCTATGACGGAAAGTCGGCCGGCTTCACCTCCAGCCGATCGGCGTGCAGGGTCCAGTCACGAACCCGGTGTATCTCGCAGAATTTCTGCTTGGCGACGTCTACTGCTTGCGCGTCGTCGGGCACGTCGAGATCCACCGTGCATTGGCAGACATCGCCGACCTGGCCGTTCTCGCCAAGCACATTTTTGTAGAATCGGGCAATGAAGCGCGCCATCCGCGTAGCTCCTCTTTTCCTCTGCTAGCTGAGCCAGCCCGCGAGGCCCCGCGTTGATCTCGCGCAAGCCGAATAGGCGATGAGCCGATTTGAAATTGCAACGCAGATCCCCAGCTTAGCGCGGAACCATCGGACGCGGTCTTCCATGCCCAAACTTTCTGCAACAGCGCCAAAGCGCGATGTGATTTTCGGAAAATTGCGTTGGATCAGGACGGTTTCCGATCCGCTCGGGTGGAACGCAGCAGCCCCTCCTTCGCTTCCTCATCCGCCAACAGCTTGAGAACGACGTCGCGCTCCGCCTCGCTGATGTGCGGATCGTTCAGCTTCTTCTTGAACAGCGCGAGATTCTGATTGTGAATGAATTTCTCCACGGGACCAACCTCCATCCGCGGAATTCGAGCATCACAACAATTGTTGCGTCTTACCGCATGGAGGTCTGAGAGACCAGACGATTTCGAGCGACGCTTAGCCACACTGCATCACATGCACATCACTCCTCGAATGCTGGCGAGGCCGGCGCATCAGGGGAATCGCGTTCGACCGGCTCATTCTCGCCGAGCGGCTCATCGCGCTCGACATCAACCTGATCCTGATCGATCAAGCCGGGCGCTTCATCGGCCTGATCAGCCGGTTCGGCGCCCCGCTTCCGAGGAACAGCGGACATCATTGTCTCCCGCAGAGACGCGTGAGAACACGTTATGCATCAAGATCAGCGGGCATCGCCCGCGGATCATCCAACCAGATGCCTTTCGATTTCGCCGACAGGATGCTTGGTGAGATCCTTGTCAAACTCGGCCAGGATATGCCGTTTCACGTCAGCATGAAAGGCAACTCGAAGCTCTGCCAGGGTTCGCGGCGGGCCACGACGACGAGGGCCTTTGCCTTGCCGCTGCGGATGACCTGCTCGACGGCGGCCGCCACCTGTCGCGCGAACCGATGCTCTTCGAGATCATGCCAGTCTACCGGCTCGACCGTACTTCGCTGCCCCGAACCGGGCTTCCTCGTGCGTCCGGGCCGCTCGCTGCCCTGATCATGGGTCGAGGAATTTTGCCGCTCAAAGACCTGCTCGGTCTTCAGATTGGGGAATTTCTCATCGCCTTCGTTGCGGAGGAACAGCGCTTTCCGCCCGTCGCCCACGAATACGATGGCGTCATGCGGAATCTTGAGTTTAGCCATGATGAACCTCCGGTACCTGTCTTCAATCTGCCGAACGGCGCGGAACGAGGCCGTAGCCGCGCACAATTCAACAACGACGACAGGCTATCTCGGAGCTTTTCTCCGCCGTTTGTTCTGGATCAAACCATCCGGATAGATCGCGCGCCATAGGACGGTGCCGGCCGTGGAGGCATTGCGCTTCCGGGGGGCTAAAACCTTGCGCTAGATCAAATCGTCCGATTCCAGATCTTCGACAAAGAGCGGATGAGACATTTCATCTTCGTCTGCCCCAATACCCATCTCAACGTTCAGCACAGCCTGGACGAGGATGATAATACCGATCAGAACGAATTCACGGCGGTAAGCTGCCCTGCCTGCACGCGACTGCATTTTCTCAGCCGCAAGACCGGCCAACTGCTGGGCGCGGATTCAACCCCGAAAAGCTAGCCCTCATTCTAAGGATGCGAGCGCCGCACGGAATTGTTCAGGCTGCGGGCAGATGTGTTAGATACTCATAGACAGCGCGAAGGTCTTCATCTTCCATCCTGCCGATCGGCTGCCACGGCATCCGATTGCCGAGGGTATGTCCGTTCGGATCGACACCAGTGCGCATGGTGGCGACGAATTCCTGGAATTTCCACCCCTTGACGACATTGAGATCGGGCCCTAGCGGGGCGAGCTGGCCGGGTTTGCCACCGGTCAGATCTTTGCCATGGCATTCGCGGCAGTCCTGATACGAAATGAGATATTCGCCGTATCGAGACGTGGGGCCTTTTGGTGGCGCGGTCACATGGTCTGTTGAGACGGGCTTGCCTGCTGGCAGCATGCCAGCGCCCAACATCGCGATGCCCAGCATCGTGAGACGATCGGCCGGATTTCTCGTCTTTTCTCCTGCAGCAGGCAGACTGCGGAGATAGGCAATCACCGCTTTGGTGTCCTCGTCGCTCAGCTTTCCGGCGTTGGTGTAGGACATGATGACCAGCCAATACCCTTCGGGATCGACCCCGTTGCGAATGGCGCGGAAAATATCGCCGTCCGACCACCGGCTTAATTGCCCGACCGGCGTGAGGTTGGCGGCTATAAACGAACCGATCGGCAACGAGATATCCTTACCGAGATCCGCGCCGCCGGTGAGCGTGTCGGTCCTTGTATGGCAGCCGCTGCAAAAGCTGTCCGCGATCGTCTGGCCGCGCCGGATTTGCTCCGCGGTCCCTGCAACCTTCACGTCCACGCTTGGCGCGCTGCGCGCGTGCAGCTTGAATAGCCCGATGGTCAGCAGCACGCTGATCGAGAAAGCAATGACGGAAGCCAAAGCCGCCAAACCTGCTCCGCCCCATTTGACAATTGGTTTCTTCGATCGCCAGTTACGAATACCTGAGCATGCCAGCAATCCCGCTATGACGATCAACGCCGCGGGCTCGAGCCATTCGAACATTCTGTATTGCCCCCAAATCAATGCGTTCGACGATGAAATGTCGACCGCTGCAGACGCTATGGGGCGCGCGATACGAAATAATTTCGAGACCGGCCTATCGTGTTACAGGCGTAACGTGCACGGCATCGCTGCTGAGCCAGCGCCTCCCGTTGCGTCGCACCTATGCCGCGATCAAAGCTTGCGCGATATCCGCGATCAGATCGGAAGGGTGCTCGATGCCAACAGACAACCGGATCGTGGAGTCGAGCACGCCTATCCTTTGACGGATGTCGGACGGGACGCCCGAGTGGGTCATGGTAGCGGGATGGCTGGCAAGCGACTCGGTGCCGCCCAGGCTCACTGCCAGTTTCAGGATTTTTAGCGCATTCAGGAATTTGAATGCAGCCGTCTGGCCGCCGACAATATCGAATGAGAACGTGGAGCCTGCTCCGCTGCATTGCCTCGCGAACAGACGGCCGGCCGCGGAATCCTCGGCGTGGTGGGCAAGATAATGGACGCGCTCCACTTTGGGATGATCGCGCAGATAATCCGCCACAAGGTGCGCATTTCTGTCAGCCTTTTCCATCCGCAGGCTCAGGGTTTCGAGCGACCGGCTGATCATCCAGCAGGAATGGGGATCCAGTTGGGTGCCGATCGCGCCTCGCAACGCCCTGATGTCCTTCATCAAAGCTTTTGAACCGAGCGCAGCACCGGCGATCAGGTCGGAATGGCCTCCGACATATTTGGTCAGCGAGTACAACGATAGATCAGCACCATGCTCGATCGGCCGCTGAAACAACGGCCCGAGCAGCGTATTGTCGCATGCGATGATCGGCGTGTGGCCCTGGACCTCGCCGATCAGCTCGGCGATACGGCGGATCATCGCGATATCGACCAGGCCATTGGTGGGATTTGCCGGGGTTTCGATGAAGATCATCGTCACTCGGCCCCTGCGCATGGCGTCCTCCGCCGCGTGCCTGACCGCGGCCTCATCGAGGCCATCGGCGAAGCCCACGGCACCGATGGAGAGCTTCGCAAGCGTGTTCGCAAACAGCGTTTCCGTCCCGCCATACAGCGGTTGGGAATGCAGGATCACATCGCCAGGGCGTGCGAAGGCCAGGATCGTCGTCGAAATCGCCGCCATGCCGGACGAGAACAGCGCGCAGTTCTCGGTGCGCTCGTAGACGGCGAGCCTGTCCTCCACGATCTCGCTGTTGGGATGATTGAACCGCGAGTAGACCAGGCCCGCGCCCATCCCCTCCGGCGGTTCGCGCCGGCCCGCGACGAAATCGAAGAAGTCCTTGCCGTCTTCCGCCGTCTTGAAGACGAAGGTCGAGGTCAGGAAGACCGGGGGTTTGACGGCTCCCTCCGACAATTGCGGATCATAGCCGTAGTTCAGCATCAGCGTTTCCGGGTGCAGGGTGTGGTTGCCAATGCGCGTCTTCGTCGGTTTCACCATGGCTCGCTCCTTTGGGGGAACACCTTACCCGGCGCCTGTCTACGGCGGTATGAAAGTCTCCTATGGCTATAACGCCAGAATGGCCAGATCGAGCCCGTCGATGCGGGCATAATTCGGCGGATGGCACAATCGCAAGCCATCCGCCCTCGTTCTGATCGTCAGAACTCAGCGAGCCGTGAATCCGCCATCGATCGGAAGCGCAACGCCGGTCACGAACGAAGCTTCATCAGATGCCAGCCAAAGCGCCGCATGCGCGACTTCCTCCGCCTTGCAGAGCCGTCCCATCGGCACGGACGCGAGCAGGCGCGCCTGATTGGCGGCGGCCTCGGCAGGATCACCCGAACGCCCCGTGAATCCAGTCTTCATGGGCGTATCTGCAAGCCCGGGGCAAACGACGTTGACGCGCACATTGTCCGCGGCAAAGCGTTGCGCCAACGACTTGGTCAGCCCGACCACCGCGAATTTCGCCGCTGAATAGACCGGGCTGAACATCGAGCCGACCAGTCCCGAGACGGATGCCGTGAAGATCAGCGATCCACCGCCCCGCTTGCGCATATGCCCAATCACTTCGCCCGCTGCCAAGGTGGCGGACGTGACGTTGAGCGCCATCGCGGCTTCATAGGCCGCCAGATCGAGATTCTCCACGCCGGCCGGGCCGGGAATTCCGGCATGAGCCCACATCACGTCGATGCCGCCCAATAGCGGCGCCGCATCGTTCACCGACCGTCGCGTTTCTTCCGGCCGTGACAGATCCGCCTGAAGCGTTTCGATGGTGTAGCCCTTGGCACGCATGTCCGCGGAGAGCTGTGCCAGCGCATCGCGGTTGATATCGACGGCGACGACCTTGGCCCCTTCCCTCAGGAAGACCTCGACACCGGCACGTCCCATCCCGGATGCGGCGGCCGTTACCACCGCGAGCTTGTTTGCCAAACGCATGATCGTCTTCTCTTCTTGTTGGATTTAACGAGAGGTGCTGTGCTTGATTTTAGTTGGCATAGGCGTTCGGAAAACGCCCGGTCGTGCTGACCACCGTGGTGCGGGTTTCGAGATAGGAATCGAGCGCTTCGATACCGTTCTCTCGGCCCCACCCGCTGCCCTTGAAACCGCCATAAGGCGTCGACCAGCGAATGAAGCGATAGGTGTTCACCCACACCATGCCGGCGCGAATCCGGCTGGAGACGCGATGGCCGCGTCCGATGTCCTGGGTCCAGAGGCCGGCCGTCAGTCCGTATGCCGTGTCGTTCGCGATCGCGATCGCCTGCTCCTCATCGTCGAACGGAATCAGCGCGGCCACGGGGCCAAAAATCTCCTCGCGCGCGATACGCATCTCGTTGGAGACGTTGGCAAAGACAGTTGGCTGGACGAAGTAGCCGTCGCCATGCACGCCGCCGCTCAGCCGGCTTCCGCCGGTCACCAGTTCAGCGCCGTCGGCCCGTCCGATATCGATATAGGACAGTGTTTTGGCGAGTTGCTCCTCGTGCGCCTGGGGGCCCATATGCGTGGCTTCATCCAGCGGAGGACCGACCCGCACCTGAGCCGCGCGGCGCGCAAATTCTGCGACGACCTGATCGTAGATCGGCCTCTGAACCAGGACCCGCGAGCCGAGCGCACAGCTCTGTCCGCACAGCGTCCATGCGGAATTGGTGGCCGCGTTCAGCGCCTGTTCGAGATCGGCGTCAGCGAAAATGATATGGGGCGACTTGCCGCCAAGCTCGAAAGTGAAGCGCTTCATCGTGTCGGCGCCCGCACGCAGAATGACCTTCGCCGTCGCGCCCTCGCCGGTGAATGCGATCTTGTCGACGCCCGGATGGGTGACGAGCCGCTCACCAGCGCCATCCTTCCCATATCCGGGAACGATGTTGACTACCCCAGGCGGAAACCCGGCTTCGTCAAACAATTTTCCGAGTTCAAGCGAGGTGACCGGCGTCTGCTCTGCCGGCTTCAACACGACAGTGCAACCTGCCGCGAGTGCCGGACCGAGCTTCCATGCCGCAGCCATGAGCGGCACGTTCCATGGCGTAATCGCGCCGACCACGCCGACCGGCACGCGGGTCGTAAATGCGTGCACGCTGTCGTCGAATGGAATGGTGCGGCCGGCATGCTTGTCCGCCAATGATGCCCACCAGTGATAGCCATAGGTGTGGCCGCCAATATCGGCACGTGACTCCCGCAGCGCGCGGCCGGAATCCGTTGTTTCCAGAACCGCAAGATCAGCGGCGCGCTTCGCATAGAGGTCAGCGAACTTGCGCAGCAGTGCGGCGCGCTCGTGCCCGGGCATGCGTCCCCAAGGACCGTTCAGTGCTTGTCGCGCCGCCGCGACGGCGCGGTCGATATCACCGGGGCCGCCGAAGGCGACGCGAGCCCAGGGGCGTCCCGTAGATGGATCGATGCTTTCGAGAAAACCGCCGTCTTCAGGCGCGCCCCACGAGCCGCCAATATAGAGATGATCGTAGCGGATGAGACGATCGGATTTCAGCACGGATTGATCCTCCACAGGTCAACGCAAAATCTCGGAGCAGCCCCGCCATGCGGCTCGCCGCAAGGCAGGCGCGGCTCTCGCTTGAATTTCCGGCTCGCTCGCGTTCGACCGAGCCGGACACTCACTTCACAAGGGGGCAACCGCCGTCCTTGAGCGGACGGAATGCCGCTTCGGCAGGAATGGTCGAAACGATCTTGTAGTAGTCGTAGGGCTTCTTCGATTCGCTGGGCGTCTTGACCTGGATCAGCATCATGTCGTGAAGAACGCGACCGTCCTCGCGCAACGACGTCTTTCCGAACAGAGGATCGTCAAACGTGCCCAGCTCGCGCATCGCCTTGACGACGGCGGCGCCATCACGCGGCGATCCCACCTTTGCGACGGCGGTCAGATAGGCCAGCGTCGCGGAATATGCTCCAGCCTGGTTCATCGACGGATAGCGCCCGTTGTTCCGAGCCGCGAAGCGCTCGCCAAAGCTCCTCGTCTTGTCGTTCAGGTCCCAATAGAACGCGGTGGTCAGTTGGAGGCCTTGCGCCGTCTTCAGGCCAAGCGAGTGAATGTCCGAGATGAACAGCAGCATCCCTGCGAGCTTCTGCCCGCCCTCAATGATGCCGAATTCGGAGGCCTGCTTGATCGCCTTGATCGTATCGCCACCGGCATTGGCGAGCGCGATGATCTCGGCGCGCGACGCCTGCGCCTGAAGCAGGAAGGACGCGAAGTCGTTCGAATCAGTCGGGTGCTTGACGCTGCCGACGACCTTGCCACCGTTCGCGTTGACGACGGCGCTCGCATCGCGCTCCAGCGAATGCCCGAGGGCAAAGTCGGCCGTGACGAAGAACCAGGTCTTGCCGCCGGCCTTGGTGATGGCATCGGCGGTACCGTGCGACAGCGCCCAGGTATCGTAGGTCCAGTGCACCGAATTCGGCGTGCAGGACTTGCCCGTCAGGTCCGACGTGCCCGATGCGGTGAACAGCGCGACTTTGTTCAACTCCTGAACGAGGGGTGCGATGGCCAGCGAGATCGCGCTCGTCGGCAGATCAACGACCGCATCGACATTCTCCGTGTCGAACCATTTGCGGGCGATGCCGCGCGCCACGTCCGGCTTGTTCAGCGCGTCGCCGCTGACAACCTCGATCTTGAACTTCTCCGAACCCGGCAGCTTGTTGAAATCCTCGACCGCCATCTTCGTCGCTTCGGCGGCGCCCATGCCCCCGATGTCCGAGAAGATGCCGGACATGTCGGCGAGCACGCCGAGCTTGACACTGGTCTGAGCTAAGGCGGCCGAGGCGGTCACCATGCAAACCGACGCCACCGCCGATGAAACCAAATTCCTGAATGCAGCCATGAAAGGTCCTCCCCCGTGGGCTTTCGCTGATGGTGACAGCCCCAGCCTTCAACGAAATTCTTTATTGTGAATTCACAAGACACGTATATGAATTTCAAGTCAAGGCGTTTCGATCCGACCTCTGAGCCGAAGTCCACAGGACGCGCTGCCTCAAATTCCGGGACGAGCTTCCGGCTGAGCGGATGATGCTATGACCGTGGAGTCGCCAATCAGCGGCTGAGTAAGCGGGAGTTGTTGCTCGACGTGACGGGGCAACCAACCTTCGCGGAGAAGATGCGGGTTTCGTATGTTGGTCAGGCAGGCTGCTAACGTTCTCGAGCTGCTGGAGTACTTTGCGCGCCGCAAACGACCGGCGACGCTGGCCGAGATCTCGGACGATCTGGGCTGGCCGCGCTCCAGCACCTTCAATCTTGTTGGCACGATTGTCGACAAGGGATGGCTCTACGAGACGCGAGCGCGAAGCGGGTACTACCCAAGCCCGCGCTGGCTGACGCTGGCGCGCGCCGTTGCGGACGCGGCCCCGCTTCCAGAAGTCGCCTATGCACTCGTGGCAGAAATTGCCAAGGAGACCGGAGAGACCACGGCGATCGCGGCCCTAGCGGGCACCTCTGCGATCTTCCTGCATGTCGAGGAATCCGGGCATTCGGTGCGCTACTTCGCTCAAGTGGGCGACCGGGTGCCGGTGTATGCAAGCTCGGTGGGAAGGGCCATCCTGGCGCAGCATTCTCCCGAAGAACGGCGGGCCATCTATCGCAAGATCAAGTTCGAGCCGTTTTCCGAAACCACGCCCGTGAACGCCGACGCGGTGGAGGCTGAACTCGAGATCGCGGCCAAGCGCGGGTACCACCAGAGTTCGTCGGAGTACATTCCCGATCTGGCAGGCGTCGCGCTTTCCCTTCCGCTCAGTTCACGACAGCTCTCGATCGTCGTTGCCGGACCGACGTCTCGGTGCCTGGAACGAAGAGCACTGACGGCGTCAACGATGCAGCAAGCATTGCGCCGCTTCGCGTCCGAGCTGGAAAGCAATTGAGATTTACGGCCAAGGCTCAGTTCGTCCTGGCTTCGAGCGCCTCGCGTTCTCGCTTCACCTGGTCCTCGCTGACCGGCGCGGCCTTGCCCCAGTGGTTGCGGACATAGCTGGCGACAGCCGCGACCTGCACGTCGTTAAGCTGCCAGCCGAATGCCGGCATTGCAGGGCCGGTCGGTTCGCGATCCGTCGCCACGCTCTGCGCGCCCTGCAGAATCACCCGCAACACTGTCGTGGGATCGCCCGTGTTGACGGTTGCGGCTTGCGAGAGATTCGGGATCAGGTTCGGAACTCCGGTGCCATCCGACTTATGGCATGCTGAACAGAGATCCTGATAGATCGCGCCGCCGGCCGCGAGCACTTTCTGGTCAGCAGACGAGTTGTCCGCCCCGGGCTTTGGCCCGGTCACGTCCTTCAGGTAGGTCGCCATGGCCTTGACGTCCTCGTCGCTCAGCCTCGACGTCGAGAGGTCTACGACCTCGCCCATCAATCCCGCAGCCGCCGCAAAACGGTTATGGCCGGTCTTCAGATATTGCGCGAGATCTTCGACGGACCAGGTTGCAAGCGGCCCCTCCCCGCTGGTGATATCCGGCGCGACCCAGCCCTGCAGCGTGTAGCCCTGCAATAGCGCCGTTGTCTTGTCGCCACCCAACCATGTCTTGGGCGTGTGGCAGGCGCCGCAATGCCCTGGTCCCTGCACGAGATAGGCGCCTCGATTCCACTCCTTAGATTTCGAGGCATCCTCGCGAAACTCTCCCGGCGTGAAGTAGAGCTTGTCCCAGGCCATCATCGCCGTCCGGATATTCAAGGGGAATGGCAGCTTGTTGGAGACAACTGCGTTGTGAACGGGAGCGACGGTCGAGAGATAAGCGCGGATGTCCTTGACGTCCTCGCGCGACATCCGCGTGAAATACGGAAACGGCATGGCCGGATAGAGCCGCTTGCCGTCCCGGCGTATCCCTCGCCGTACCGCCGCGTCGAACTCCTCGTCGCTCCACGCGCCGATCCCCGTGTCCCGATCAGGCGTGATGTTTGGGGAAACCAGCACGCCGAACGGCGTCTCGATCGCTCGCCCACCGCTGAAGGGACGATCGCTTCCCGGGACCGTGTGGCAGCTTCCGCAGTCGGCGGCATTGAGGAGGTAGCGACCGCGCTCCACCGCTGCGAAATCCTGCAAGCTCGCGCTTGTGGCCGCGGACCCGCCAACGACGAGCGCGATGCTCGCAAGCACGAACCGCAGCCTTCTAGCCATCGATCAACTGTCCCGGTTTCTTGAGATATTTTCCGCGGATCGCATCTGCTGCCCAGTAAGCCAGCGACCGTGTCCGTCGGATTGTAGCCGGCGTTTTGCGGAAAGGCGCTCGCGCCCAGCACGAACAGGTTCGGCACGTCCCAGCTCTGCAAATAGCGGTTCAGCGCGCTGGTGCCGGGATCGGTGCCCATGATCGCACCGCCACACAGATGCGTCGTCTGGTACTTGGTGATGTCGTAGGGTGCCTTACGATATTCCTTCTGGACCTGCCGCGCGCCCATTGCCTGGAAGATTTCGGCGAACTTGTCGGTCAAGAACTTGTTCTGCTTGATCTCGTTGTCGTGGAAATCCATGGTGATCCGCGCCAGCGGTCGGCCGAAGCGATCCTTGTAGGTCGGATCGAGATCGACATAAACGTCGCGATAGCTGTACATGCTGCCATGCACGCCGGTTCCAGGCTTGAGCGCGCTGAGATAGTTCTCCTTCACTGCCTTCTTCCATTGCGCGCCCCATCGCGGCGTTCCCGGCGGCACCGGAGTGGTCTCGATCGGCCGACCGTTGGTCTGCACCTGCCCCATATAGCCGCCGCCGACGAAGCCATGCGGCCCGTGATCGAAATTATCGCCGTTGAACTCATCGATGCACATTCCGATCGCGCCGGAGGCGATGAAAGGATTGAAGATGAATTTGGCAGGGTCGAAGAAGCTGACGACGTCGGAGATCGTCTGGTGCGTGAAGTTGCGGCCGATCACGCCGGTGCCCGCTGCAGGATCGTAAGGCTTGCCGATCCCGGACAAGAGAAGCAGCTGCACATTGAAGATGGTGTAGGCCGATAGCACCACAAGAGCGGCCGGCTGCTCCCATTCATTGCCGGTGGTATCGACAAAGGTGACACCGGTTGCGCGTTTGCCCGAACCGTCAAGGCTTATCCGCGTCACCTCGCTGTTGTCGCGCGCCGAAAAATTCGGCTTACGCATCAGCGCGGGCAGGATCGTGGTCTGCGGGGAGGCTTTCGAATAGTTGCCGCAGCCGAACCATTCGCAGAAACCGCAATACGTGCAGGGACCAAGCCGCACGCCGAGCGGGTTCTGATAGGGGCGCGACATGTTACCCGATGGCTGTGGGAATGGCTTGTAACCGAGGTCGCGGGCGGCCTTGGCAAACAGCGTGTAGCTGAACGGTTGGTCTTGCGGCGGATTTGGATAGGGCCTCGAGCGCGGCCCTTCGAAAGGATTGCCGCCGTCGATGATCTTGCCTTTGATGTTGCCGGCCTGGCCTGACGTGCCGCAGAGATACTCGAACCGGTCGTAATACGGCTCGAGCTCGTCATAGGTCACACCCCAGTCCTGGATCGTCATGTCTTCGGGCAGGAAGCTCGCGCCATAGCGTTCCGTCAGATGCGTGCGCAATACGAAATCCGACGGAAGGAAACGCCAGGTCTCCGCGTTCCAGTGCACGCCTCCGCCGCCGACCCCGTTGGGCGGCATAAACGCACCCCAGCTGCGGATCGGCAGCGCCGTCTGATTCATCTTGTTGCGGAAGGTGAAGGTGGTCTGGTCGGGACGCAGGAAGAGCTCGTGTCGAATCCGGAACCGCAGTTCGTCCGCCGCATAGCCCGGCGGAAAATCGGTGGCGGTGTTGCGCCACGGTCCGCGCTCGATCGCGACCACATCGAGGCCGGCATCGGCAAGCTCGTAGGCCATGATCGACCCGGTCCAACCGAGGCCGACGATCACGACATCCTTTGGCGGCAGTTTGCGGGCCATTGTTCGGCGCTCACGATTTTGCAGGGGTCCAGTCGGCGCGGCCGGCGATACTCACGGGCGGGTACGGATAACGCTCGTTGTGCCGCATCACCCAGTCGCGATAGTCGTAACGGATGCCGGGAAAGCCGATCATCTTCCATCCGACCATGTCGCGATTGCCGCCGTGGATCGGATCGGCGAAAAAACCTTCCGGTACGTCCTTCAATAGCGCATCGAAGAATCCCTGCGCGTCGACGCCGTCGAATTTTGCATCGCCCGCCTCGATCTTCTTCAGCAGTTCATCCTGCTCGTTGATGTTCAATTCGGCAAAAGCCCTGCCGCCGTGGTTCGATCGGCAGAAGGCGTCGAGCCCGGCCAGCCCCTTGCGATAGAGCTGCGCGTGCGAAAGCTCCGATTGCGGCCCCTGCTCCTTGATGCCCTTCACATGCGGGCCGAGCGTGTACAATCCCTCGTTCGATCCATAGGGCCCCTTGAGTTGCCGATCGATGAAGACGGCGCAGCCGGCATCCTTTCCGCCTGGCGTTTCCGGATCTGGCGGAATGATCCGATCGACGATTGCTTCCATCGCGCGGGCCTCGTCGGCGGTGAAGAATTGCCAGGGTCCTGGCCGCTCGATCTCCGGCGCCGAGTTCGGAAATGGCGCCCAAGGCACATGATCGCGGATGACGGTCGCGCGTGTCAGCGATGTGGTGCCGACAAGCCAGGCTGCGAGTGAAAATAAAAACAATCGGCGTCGCATGGGAGGTCCCATCGAGCTACCTCGGCCAACGTCGGCGCCGTTCGCCGGTTCCTATTACGGGCTCATTCTTTGGTAGGAACGTCGCTCCCGCCGCGGCGTTACGCCGGAAAACACCGAAAGGAGCACGCGGTGACACGCACGCTATGTCTTGCCATCACGATCGCGATCCTTGGTGCCGCTCCGGCGATGAGCCAGACCAAGGAGCAGCAGGCTCGGGAATCGACCGGTATGGCAAACTCCCAAAAGCAGCTCGGCGGGCTGAAGAAGGACCGAGAGATCAGCCATCAGATCTTCCGTGCGCAGACGCGGCATCATTATCATGCGATGGCCCGGCATACCTGATGTTTACCTGAGGTGACCATCCACGAGCAATACGCTGAAAATGCGACTTGCTCAGCGTCACCAAGGATAGGCTGTGACATGCCGGAGCGTTCGTTCGCCGTGAGCGCATCGAGTGAAGCTGGTTATCACCGCGATCCATTGAACTTCGTCAGCCGCCAGCGCACGAGATCGTCGGCGCCCGGGCCGGCCTGCGGCCGTACATCCCGCAGGCGGACAACTTCACCTGATTTTTCGTCGACAAGAGCAAGCTTGACCGCCCGCCCGCTGCTCTGATTGATGAATTTCAGCGGCGGACCTTTGTCGCCAGCGATCTGCCATTTGTCGCCGACCTGCGCGAGTGCCTGGATCACGAGAATAATGTCCGCTCCCTTTCGCGTCAGAACGTACTCATAGCGGTCGGGCCCGGTCTGATACAGCCGCCGCTCAATCAGCTCATTCTCCTCGAGATGCTTGAGACGATCGGACAGTGTGGCGTGGGTGACGCCGGTCGACTTGCGCAGGTCATCGTAGCGGCGCAGCCCAAGACCGAGGTCCCGCAGGATCAGCATTGCCCAGCGGTCGCCGACGGCGTCCAGAACGCCGGCAATCGAGCACACCATTCCCTCGAAACTCTTCGAGCGCATTCGTCATACCCCCTCGCAAATCGCTCTAATAATTAGAGTAATTTCGACGTGCGCACAACCCTTGCAAATCTCTTGCTTTCTAATCACTCTTATTATTAGAGTTGTCCATCTCGTTAGAATTCTTGGATCGGAAGGAAACAGCATGGCAGATCTCCGCGATCTCGTCCTCGATGCCCATGGCGCGGCGCAATGGAAACGGTTTCGCGGCATTGAGGGCGACATGTCGATCGTTGGTTCGCTCTGGGCCGGAAAAGGCTGGCCTGAAGTGCTGAAAGACGTTCGCGTCACGGTCGATATCCCCGGCCAGAAGCTCAGCTACGAGCCATTCACCGCCGACGGCCTGCGCAGCTTCTATCGGCCCGATCTGGTTGCAATCGATACTGTCGAGGGCAAACGCCTGAGAGAGCGGAGCAGTCCGCGCGCTTCTTTTGCCGACCACACCCCAGCCACCCCATGGGACGATCTGCACCTCGCCTATTTCAGCGGCTATGCGATGTGGAACTATCTCAACACGCCCTTCATGTTCGCATTGCCGGGCTTTTCGACCGAGGAGATCGAGCCTTGGAACGAGAGCGGAGAGACGTGGCGCCGGCTCAAAGTGACCTTCCCCAGCTCAGTTGCGACACACTGTCCCGAACAAGTCTTCTATGTCCGCGCCGATGGGCTCATTTCGAGGCTCGATTATTTCGCTGATGTGATCGGCGGCGTTCCGACCGCCCACTACGTGTCCGACTATCGCGACTTCGACGGCATCAAGATCCCGGCCAAGCGTCGAGCCTATCGCCGCAATGCAGACGGGACTCCCATGACAAACGGGATCGGCGTCGCCATCGACATCGCCGCCATCAGGTTCTTCTAACGAGATACGCGGTCGCCGGACCGCAACGGGAGGATTCATGGCCGAAGCGGAAAAACGTCACACGGTGACGATCGAGATCAACGGCATCCGCCGTACGCTCGAGGTCGAAAGCCGCAAGCTGCTGGTCCACTTGATCAGGGACGATCTCGGCCTGACTGGCACGCATATCGGCTGCGACACCTCGCAATGCGGCGCCTGCACCGTCGAGATCGACGGACAGGCGACAAAATCATGCACCGTGCTCGCCGTGATGGCCGACGGCGCCTCGATCGCGACGATCGAGGGCGTGTCGCCAGCGGGATCGACCCTCGATCCGGTGCAGACGGCCTTCCATGAGCATCACGCGCTGCAGTGCGGCTTCTGCACGCCGGGAATGATCATGAGCGTGCGCCAGTTGCTGCGCGCTCATCCTGATCCAAGTGAAGACGACATCCGCCACGGCATTGCCGGCAACATCTGCCGCTGCACCGGCTATCACAACATCGTCCGCGCCGTTGAGTCCCTCGTTGCAAAAGGCTGATCGCCATGAACGCAACCGTGCTCCCCTACATCGGCCAGCCGCTGAAGCGCCGCGAGGATTTCAAATTCCTCACCGGCAAGGGCCGCTATGTCGACGATATCAGGCTGCCCGGCATGCTCCATATGGCGATCGCGCGATCGCCGCATGCGCATGCCATCATCAAGAACGTCGACCTTGGCGCGGCCAAGGCAGCGCCGGGCGTTCGCCTTGCCCTCTCCGGTCAGGATCTTCCGGGCAAGATCGGTCCGATTGTTCCGAACTGGGTCATGCCCGGGACCAAGGTGCCGTTTCGCCCGGTTGTCGCCGTCGATCGCGTGCGTTTCGTCGGTGAATGCGTCGCGCTGGTGGTGGCGGAGACGCAAGCGCAAGCCTATGACGCCGTCGGCCTGATCGACGTCGATTATCAGGTGCTGCCTGCGGTCATCGACGAAGAAGCCGCGATCGCCGCCGACGCGCCGCAGCTTCACGACAACGTGCCCGGCAACATCACCACCGTGTACAAGGTGCGCGGCGGGGACTATGCCATGGCAGCCCGCGAAGCCGACCAGGTTCTCAAGCTGCGCGTCGTCAACAACCGCCTGATCCCGACCTGCATGGAAACGCGCAGCGTGGTCGCCGCGCCCGAACCCGACGGCACATTGACGGTGTACCTGCCAAGCCAGGTCCCGCACATGCATCGGCGCTGGATCGCCGAGACCGTCGGCATTCCGGAACACCTGTTGCGCGTCGTCGCGCCCGATATCGGCGGCGGCTTTGGTGCCAAGATGCATCTTTATCCGGAGGAGCTGCTCTGTCCGCATCTCGCGCGCGAACTCGGCGTACCAGTGAAATGGTGGGAAAGCCGTTCCGAGAGCCATCAATCGACCAACCATGGCCGCGCCCACACCGAAAATATCGAGGTGGCGATCAAGAATGACGGCATCATTCTCGGACTGAAGGTCGAAACGCTCGGGAATGTCGGAGCCTATCTCTCCAACATGGCGAGCGGTGGGCCGACCGTTAACACCGTCAATTTCGGCACCGGCAATTATAGAATCGCGAACTACGAGGCGACCTCGCGCGTCGTCGTCACCAACACAGTGCCCGTCGATGCCTATCGTGGCTATGGCCGGCCGGAGGGCGCCTATATCGCCGAGCGCGCCATCGACGCCGTGGCGCGTCATCTGAATCTGGATCAGGTCGAGATCAGGCGGAAGAATTTCATTCAGCTCGCCGATTTTCCCTACCGGCCCTATGGAGGCATGGCCGTGATCTACGATAGCGGCAATTATCAGGGCCTTCTCGACAAGGCCCTCGCCGCTTTCAACTACGACGCTCGCCGGAACGAACGCGACACCTTGCGCCGCGACGGCATCTACCGCGGCATCGGCGTTGCCGCGTACACGCATATGTGTGGCATGGCGCCGTCGCGGCGTCTTGCGCTGATCGGATTCGATCGCGGCGGCTGGGAGAGCGCGCGGGTTGCGATCGATTCCAGCGGCCGCGCCACGGTGTATTCGGGTTCGATGAGCCAGGGCCATGGCCATGTCACCTCGCTGTCGCAGATCGCCGCCGACGTGCTGCAAATTCCGATCGAGAGCATCGACGTGATCCAGGGCGATACGCGCCAGGTGCAGGCTGGCCACGGCACCTTCAACTCCCGTTCGATGGCGGTCGGCGGATCGAGCCTGCATGTCTGCTCGCAGCGCATCGTCGCAAAAGCAAAGAAAATCGCTGCGGGCATGCTGGAGGTCGACGAGAAGGACGTCGCCTATGCCGCGGGCCAGTTCAGTGTGCCCGGCACCGACATCGCACCTCTGGCCTTCGGCAAGGTCGCGCGCATGGCCTATGTCGGACACAAGCTCCCCGATGGGGTCACGCCTGGCCTCGACGAAACCGTCTTCTACGATCCGACCGGAATGTGCGCGCCGTCCGGCGTCCATCTTGCCTATGTCGAGGTCGATCCCGAGACCGGGATCGTCGACATCATCGACTATGTCGCGGTCGACGACGTCGGCACGTTGATCAATCCGCTGCTGGCGGCGGGCCAGATCCACGGTGGCGTCGTGCAGGGCATTGCCCAGGCACTCTATGAAGAGGTCAGCTACGATCCTGACAGCGGACAGCTCCTGACCGGCTCGCTGCTCGACTACGCCGTGCCGCGTGCCGAGCATGTGCCCAGCATCACCTCGCTGTTCCAGGAGACCCCCTCCCCGACCAATCCGATCGGCGTCAAAGGCATCGGCGAAAGCGGCTCGATTGCGGCGCCGCCCTGCATGGTTCACGCCGTGCTCGACGCGTTGTCGCCCTTCGGCATCAGCCACCTCGATATGCCGCTGACGCCGCCGCGCATCTGGGCGGCGGTCCAGAGCGCGCGCAACGGAGCGAGCCAATGATCCCTGCGCCCTTCGACTATGTTCGCGCGGGCTCGCTCGCCGAGGCGATCGATCTCCTGCGCCGTGACCCAGACGGAACGAAGCTGGTCGCCGGAGGCCACACGCTGATCCCGACGCTCAAGCTTCGGCTGGCCTCGCCAGCGCTGCTCGTCGATATCCGCGGCGTCGCGGAAATGAAAGGAATCCTGATCGGCGAGGACACCATCAGCATTGGCGCGCTGACGACACATGCCGAACTGCTTGCATCCAACGCGCTACACCAGGTGCTTCCGATCTTCCGTCAGGCGGCCAATTTGATTGCCGATCCGCAGGTGCGCAACCGCGGCACTATTGGTGGATCACTCGCCAATGCCGATCCCGCAGCCGATTGGCCGGCCATCGTGATCGCGCTGAAGGCGGAACTGGAGGTCGCAAGCGCCAGCGGATCAAGACGCGTAGCGGCGAATGACTTTTTTGTCGATATCTTCTCTACGGCGCTGGAGCCCGACGAGGTGCTGGTCGCCATCCATATTCCGCGCCCGGCGGCGGATACGCGCTTCACCTATCGGAAAATCCGGCATCCTGCGAGCGGCTATGCCGTCGTCGGTGTGGCTGCCGGCGTGCGCGTCAACGTCGGCGTCGCCGCGGACGTCTCGATCGGCGTCAGCGGCGCGGCGGGGCACGCATTTGCGGGAGATGTCGCGGCAAAATTCCTGGCTGGCAAGGCATTGTCCCAAGGAAATATCGGAGAGGCCGCGAGGCTCCAGAGCGCAGCGACCGAGTGCCTGTCGGACCGCTACGCATCGGCCGAGTATCGCGCCAGCCTGGTCAGAACGGAAATAACGCGCGCGCTACTTGCTCTTGCTGCGTGAGGCGCGTTGGGGCGATTCGGTCGTCTTCCCGGCCGAGGCCGCGCCGCCGAACCGCTTGCGGTTGAACGGCACGGCGCCGGCTCCCGGGACCACTTCGACGTCTTCGAGACGCAACGGCTGGCCGCCGGCTGTCCGCAGTTCCGGATACTCGATCGGATGTCCGGCGCGGCGCTCACGAAAAACCACCTGCGGCCCCTCCGGCTCTGCGAGCCAGCTGTCCCCCCATTTCTTGAGTGCAAGATAGGCGGGGAAAAAGTCGCGCCCTTTGTCGGTCAAAACATATTCGTATCGGCCGGCGTGCTCGGGCAACGGCACACGGGCCATCACGCCTGCCTCGACAAGTTTCTTCAGCCGACTGCTCAGGATATTGGGCGCCACTCCGACATAGTACTCGAATTCGTCGAACCGCTTCACGCCATAATAGGCCTCTCGCAGGATCAGGATCGTCCAGCGGTCGCCGACGATTTCCATGGCTCGCACCATGGAACATTCCTTGTTTGCAAGACGGCTTTGCTTGACGCCGGACATAGCTCTCTTCAGCTCCGAACTCGAGCCCGTACCATATTGGGGCGAGTTCGCGGATGTCCAGCCTCAGCGTAGCTTGCCTGTTTCCGGTGGATCAGGCCGCCTGACCGGGCTCGGTCTGCGGCTTGACGGCGGTCTCAGGCTCAAGTGCGCGCCGATGTGTCACCAGTACGCCGGCTTCGCTCAAGCGCTTCAATTCAGTTTCGCTGACGCCGAGTTCGCCGAACACCGCGGCATTATGCTCACCCTGAAAGGCCGGAGTGCCGATCGGCGTCAGCTCTTCAGCCGAAAAGCGCCAGGGACGTCCTGGCAGGCGATACTGACCACCGCTGCGGTCGGAGACGTATTGCACGGCTCCCCAATAGTCGCTCCATTCCGATGCCGTCAGTTCCTTGATCGAGCGGATCTCGCCCATCGCGATCTTGGCTTCATCGAACTGGGCGTCCAAGGTCGCCATATCAGGGAAGGTGAGTATCCACGACTGGATGATCTGGTGAAGCGCGCCGAAATTCAGCCGCCGCGCGGCCGCGCTGGAGAATCGCGGATCGTCCATCAGGTCCGCTCGGCGCATCGCGCGCAACCACGACGGAAAGGTCCGGCTTCCGACAATGCTGGTCGCGACCGTGAAGTGCTCGCCTTGCGGCCCGGTAAAGAACGAGCAATCGGTGGCACCAAGCACGGCGGGTTCGGCGCCGATATCATCGTCGGAAAGATCGACATGCGCCCGTTCGTTGACCGCGAGCAGCGTCGCAGCCATCGCGACATCGATGTACTGGCCGCGTCCGGACTTCTGGCGGCTGTTGAGCGCTGCCAGGATGGCGATCACGGCCTGCAGTCCGGCATAAACATCCGCGTGCGACAGGCTGTCGGTACGTGGCTCACTCAGCGCACTCCCATAATGACGAACGCTGTTCTCGGTGAAACCTGCCTCGGCCTGCACCGTCGGCGCGTATGCCATCCGACTCCGCCACGGTCCTCCCTGGCCATAGCCGGTGATCGAGGCATAGATCAATCGCGGATTTCGCTTTGACAGAGTCTCATAGTCGAGACCAAAGAAACCCAGCGTGCCCGCACGGAAATTCTCGACGACGACATCGGCCGTGTCGCAGAGCTTCAGCGCCAGCTCATAGGCACCGGGCACATTGAGATTGATGCTGACATTGCGCTTGCCGGCATTCTGCTGTGCGTAGTAGCCCGACATGCCGTCGGTCGACGGAAACGCGAAGCGCGAGACATCAGGGCTTGGCGGCTCGATCTTGATGACTTCGGCGCCAAGATCCTGCAACGTCCGCGCGCATAACGGGCCGGCGAGCACACGGGAGAAGTCGACAACACGGATTCCGCTTAAAGGGCCGCTCATGTCAGCGCCCCGCGAATTTTGCGAGGCCCGGGCCATTCTTGCGGAATGACGCGAGACCGGTCTTCAAGTCTTCCGAGGTCCAGATCGGCGCCTGCACCCTCGCCATCGCCTCATCGGCAGCAGCGACACCTTCATTGACCGCGATGTACGCGAGTTGCTTGGTGGCCGCATGCGCCACGGTCGGACCCTGCGCGAATTCTTCCGCAAGCGTCATCGTGGTCTGCTCCAGCGACTCCTCCGGAACCGTCAGATTGATCAGCCCCCACTTCTCCAGCGTCGGCGCGTCGTAGCGCCGCGCCAGCATCGACATCTCCTTGGCGCGCTGAGCTCCGATACGCTGCACCTGCCGCTGGATTCCGCCGAGCAAGGGATGCAGCCCGAGCGTCGCCTCGACCGATCCGATCTTTGCCGAAGAGGCGGCGATGATGTAGTCGCAGGAGAGCGCAAGCTCGAGTCCGCCGCCAAGGCAGACGCCGTGAACGCTGGCGATCAGCGGAATTGGCAACAACTCCATGAAACGCAGGAATTCGACGCCGTTGAGCCGCCTGTTTTCGCTGGCCTGATCAGCGGCACCCGCGGCGACCCGCTTGTCGAAGATATCCAGATCCGCGCCGGCAGAGAAATGGCGCAGTCCGCTGCGGATCACGATAGCGCGGCTGCCGACCTTCTGGGCCGCCTCCACCTGCTCGACAAGCGCATTGATGAGCTTTGGGCCGAGCAGGTTGTACGGCCGATAAACCATGGTCAAAACGGAGATGTTGCCGCGCTCTTCGCGCGTCACGAGCACGTCCTCGGACAAAATTGCCTCCTGTGTGTCGGCGCTGCTTCGCAATGGCCGTATTCTCGTTTCCGAGAACACTACATCATGACTTGCATTTTGCAAGTCACGAGTCGTTGTCCGATGACGGCCTTGGCGCGCGAGCAAGGCCGGCCGCGCTGGTCTGACCCGTGATGCCAGCCAGCTATTTCGCCGCCAGCCTGCCCGGCACCTGCTCCGCGGCCACGCCGAGGCGTCAGAGTTACGGGCTCCGTCTGCACGACATGCCGCGGAACAATATCGCCTCCCCTGCGGACGCAGCACGTTCTCCGCGAACGGATGGAGAAGAAAGTCGCCATTACGGATGGCAAGCGTCTATGGGACGCCGCCTAGTTTGGCATTGAATTCAATAGCGCCGCTATTCCAAATCCCAAACAGATCAGCACCAGACGCGCATCGAGCGACTGCGCGAAGTTGCGGCGATCGTGTCGACGTTCATTGCCGTAGGTCGCCCCTGCGATATAGACGAGCGCCACAAGGAACACCAAAACGGCGAGCGCAACGGTTGCGATCATGATATTTTTGCTCGACCTCTATGACATTTCGCTAGAGGCCGTTTAAGAACATTCCAACTCGCCGTCTTGTCAGGAAAGCCCTGACGTGTCAGCGGGCCACGCTGCGGATACGCGTCCAAAATCCTTCGCCAACGCATCAAGTTTCCTTGCAGAATTCAAATGGCCGGCGTGCGCGGCGGCCGATTTCACTTGTTGCAACTATTCTTCCCCGGCTTGTGACAGGCTTTTCCTGACATTCCTGAGACGGTCGTCACTCTATTATGCCCCACGCAAATGCTGGACGTCGCTCCGCATCGAAACTGCCAAGGGTCTTTCCGAGCAACTTCGGTCCCACAGCGCAATTGTCACGAACTCTGGTCGGCCTGTTAATCGCAATAGGTAAGCGCAGGTGAAGAAGCTCGCTGATCTCATACTTACACTTGCGTTCGCCTCATCCAGCGCTGCATTCGTTGCTTACTCCTTGGCGCATATTGCCCACTACGATCTGGGAGTGCCGAGCTCCGCTCTCAGGAATCAGGCCCTGACTTCGGCAATTCTTATTTCGGGTCTGGTCGCCGTCGATCTACTCGCAACCAGGAACCGATAGTGTTGACACGATCGGGTCCAGTTGTCAGGACGGCGATCCGTCGCCATTTCCTGATCTGGGGGACGTAGAATGTTGAACAGTGAAAGCAGCGAGACTCGACCTCTCGCCTACTGCGAGCCATGTTCGGAAAGAACGCCGCATCGCTACGAGCGGGTAGGAGTAAACGGTAAGCTGATGTCGAAAGCGATCTGCCTGATCTGCAATAACGACTCACGGTCAGAGGCCGTTCGGCGGGGGCCGGCCCCTGCGCCTC
Organism: Bradyrhizobium sp. Ses1; assembly: GCF_059512365.1. Lineage (NCBI taxonomy): Bacteria > Pseudomonadati > Pseudomonadota > Alphaproteobacteria > Hyphomicrobiales > Nitrobacteraceae > Bradyrhizobium > Bradyrhizobium sp. Ses1. Next base: position 9,062 of record NZ_JCAMOQ010000038.1, on the reverse strand, counting down.
GTCAGGATTGAGGCGCGCCCCAGGTCAGTTGGGAGCAATCAACCAGCCCCGACTGACACCGAAAACGGACGATATCCGCGCGGCTACGGAGTCCTTTCTTTTCAGATGCACGCGCCTTGTATGTCTCAACACTTTTGATGCTTATGCTCAGTTGCCCGGCGATCTGCTTGTTGCTCAGCCCCTGAGCCACGAGCCTGAGTACACCTTCTTCGCGCGGGCTGAGTTCACCACCATCGGCGTCGGCTATCGGGAACGGCTGAAGAGCAGTCGTGGACGCCTTCTCGGCCAACGCAGGATCAAGATAGGTATCGCCCTGCTCTACGATTCGGATGGCGCGCAGCAATTCCTCCCCGGCCGATCGCTTCAAAAGATACCCCCTGGCTCCCGCTTCGAACACAGGACGAACATACGCCCGATCTTCATGAACGGTGAGGACAACAATCTTCACCTGCGGACACCTCCCGCTCACTCGGCGCGCGAGTTCCATGCCACTCATGTCCGGCAAGGAAAGATCGATCACGGCGATATCCGGACAGCGTTCGCAGATAATCTCCAGACCCGCCGCCGCAGTGCTCGCTTCCCCGACAAGTTCGATCTCAGGCGCGACCTGCAGAAGCGCTCTGATCCCGGCGAGGACAACAGGGTGGTCATCAACGAGGCTGATCCGAATCGGCGTCATCTGTGTCCCTGCGAGACTCTTCCAATGGTATGTTCACAAAGATCGTGCTCCCTCTCCCGGGAGCAGATTCCAGGGCAATGGAGCCGCCTAGAAGTGCTACTCGTTCTTTCATGCCGGAGAGACCGAGACCCGAAACCTCACCGCGATCTGGCCGCGCCCGATCGTCAGGATCAAAACCAACGCCATCATCCTCAAGAACGAGCGTGAATACATCCGACTTCTGCTCGAGTATGATGCTGACCTTGCTGGCGTGCGCGTGCTTGATGACGTTGGTCAACCCTTCCTGGACGATCCGGTAGAGTACCACTGCGACATCAAGCGGCAACAGATCGTCGCGTCCGAACGTCTGCATATCGACATCAATATCGTAGCGCTCCTGCCATTCCGCGACGTAGGCTCCGATAGCCTTGAAAAGGCCGAGATCATCGATGGCAGTTGGCCGCAGGTCCGACGCAGATCGATGAATGTCGCGACCGATCTGTATGGCAAGCTCCTGAAGCCAGCGCACATGATCGGCGGCCACGTCCAGGTCCTTTCCTTGCGCCAATCCCTGTTCGAGCGCCTTCAGTCCAAGCGAGAGACCAGTTACGGTCTGACCGACTTGATCATGCAATTCGCGCGAAATCCGCCGCTGCTCCTCTTCTTGAGCTGACGCCAGCCGCCGCAGCAAATTGGATCTCTCGGTCTCCGCGCGCTTTGGGATGTCGATATCGGCCAATACTCCGTGAATGACGCGACGGTGATTGGATTGGCCCTCAGCCCTTCCGGCAGCCCGTAGCCAATATTCGCCGCGATCCTGCGTCCGAACGGGAAACTCAACGCTACTTGATTTGCCGCTTTCAAGGCAGGTGGCAGCGAATGACGACAGGGCCGACCGATACGATGGCTCTATCACTGCGAAAACTTCATCTGCGGACCACTTCGTTGCGCCAGATGGCACGCCGGGCAGCCCGAGCAACGTACAAAATCGACTGCAGCCGTTGAACTCGTTTGCAGCCAGATCCCAGCGCCACGTACCGAGCTCGGCGGCATCGATGGCCAACGCGCCTCGCTTTTCACTGTCGAGCAGCGCGGCGGCGGCGCGAAGCGCCTCCAGATGCCGCCGTTGAGCGATCTCCCGCGCGATCACCAATCCAAGTGCAAGTGCCAGCGCCAGACTGGCGGCCGTTCCCGCAAACAGCAGGTGCAAAGAGCGTGACACAGGCGCGTCGAGTTCCGCTAACGGCACTCCCACATGCACCGACCAGCCATCAGTGCCGGCCAATGTGCGATGGACGGTTTCAACGTCTAGACCTTCACTTGTTTTCGTGCGCAAGGAATTGGATTTACCACGAGCAATAGCTTCCTGTACGGCAGGTGTCGTGGCATCTCCGCTCCCGATTTCCCTGTTCGGGGTCCGGGCTACAATTCTTTCCTTTGCATCGACGACAGTGCCTGCCCAGCCAGCAGGCAACCCGGCTTGTCCCAGGATCGTGCTGATCTGATCGGGCAGCAGGCCGATAGTCAGTATGTAGCGGAGTTCATCATCGCGGATAACCGGGACCCGCAAGGCCACCAGTCTCTTGCCAATTGCGGGCTGAAAGGCGCCGAGTCCTCCCAAGACAGGCTTGCGGGCGCGGAGGACAGCATTGAAGCTGTCCGTATCCGTTACTGGACCGAGAGGCTCACCCAGCGGCCGCAGCACGTTGAGAACCTGCTCCAGATCTGGTTTCGTCAGCGACGCCGTTTCCCACAAAGGACGGTCGGCAACAAGCCGTGTGGCTTCTTGATAGAAATCATTCAGATTGCCACGATCAAGCGCAGTCGAGTTCGCAAGCGTCTTGGCAACCAGCATTTCCCTGGAAATCTCGCCTTCAATCTGGTGCGCCACTTGCGTGAGAGCTTCTGTCGCTGCCTGTCGCGCGTAGCTGCGCTCCTGGTCAGCAGTAATATACGCCATCCATCCGCCAAGTAGCAGGACCGGAATGGCCGCACTCAGAGCAAGCGCGATGAACAGCCAGACAGCCTGCTTGCTGCCGCCTCTGGAAAATCTCTCGACGACATTCATGCGTCCACGTGCGTCCTCTCCCGCATCAGATTCAACAACGACAGGAACTGCTCTGCAGGCTTCCCCGACCTGACGCTCTCCTGGATCCGTCCTGTAACGATCACTCTCGCCGCTGCTCCGTCAGGAAAATCCTGACGCTGGAACCGATCCCTCCACCGCTGAGAGGATCGCTTCTTCTCACGTTGAACGGATAGACTCGACGATGCGATGTCGGCTGGACTGCGCAGCTTAAGACGATGTTCATGAAACACGACCGAAGTTAAGCCGCAAACTCAAACTCCACCCGAACGTCAAAGCCGGTCACTTTTGTCGCACTCAACGTCACGACTTTTGAAGCGTCGCTTCTTCCGCCGCCTGATCCTCTCAGCTAGCGCCGCGTGCCTGCAAATCGCGGCCGCATCTGCATCGGATGTCGGACAGACCACCGGTCTTCCGACACCCCGCTTCGTTTCGACAAAGGTTACGCCCGCGAACGTGCGTCTGGGACCGGGGATCGATTACCCTCTCAAATGGACGTACGTCGGCCAAGGGGTTCCGCTCGAGATAACTGCCGAGTTCGGACATTGGCGGCGAATCCGCGATTGGGAAGGGCAAGAGGGATGGATGCTGGGCCCGTTGCTTTCCGGCAAAAGGACGGCGCTGGTTGCTCCATGGCGCGGAGCCCAGCCGGTCTCGCTGCGAGCCAACGCGAGGAAGGACGCCTCGATTGTCGCGATCGTGCAGCCAAACGTGCTGGTTCACGTGAGCCGTTGCGACGGAACCTGGTGCCGCGTGGAAGTAAAGGGTCGACGGGGATACATCCGCCAAACCAAGCTGTGGGGTGCGTATCCAAACGAGAAATTTTAGTCAGGCCGTTCATCCAGCCGGCTCGATCGCAGCATGACTTGAGGTCCAGATGATTCGCATTCCCCTTGCACGGATTTCACTTCTGACGGGCGCAGTGCTGTTCTGCTCTCAGGCGATGGGCACGCCGAGTGACGATAAGGTTGCGGCGAACGCCCACACCACAGGGCACGGCGGTCTGGCCCAACGTGATCGCGCGAGCGGAACGGCCACTCGAACGGCTTCCGATGCGATCGGCCGATTCCTGTCGTCGACCGCACCGCCGCCTGCTCCTCCATCCGTTGGCGCGCCGGTAGGCACAGAGATCGGCGCGATCAGGGATGCGATCCGTTTGGCGCGTGGCGGCAAGACGAAAGCGGCGACGGATCGCCTCAACCAAATTGACGACGCCGTGGGCAGGAGACTCGCGGAGTGGGTGACGCTGCGATCCAGCGACATTGGCGACGATGCGATGAGCGCTGCCCGCTATGCCGCGTTCGTGCGTGCCCATCCGTCTTGGCCAAGTTTCAATCTGTTTCGACGACGCGCGGAGGTCCTGCTCTGGACTGAGCGGAGCGAGCCCAGAGCCGTCTTCGCTTTCTTTTCCGAACAGGAGCCGCTCAGTCCCCATGGCAAGCTCGCGATGGCTCGCGCGCTGCTGGCCCATGGCGATCGGATCGCGGCGAAAAAATACGCCCGCTCCGCCTGGCAGGAGGGACATTTCTCGGCTCAACTCGAAGCACAGGTGCTCACGACATTTGAGCCGCTCCTGACGAGCGACAATCACAGGGCGCGGATGATGTCGCGGCTTTATGCGGATGACATCGAAGGTGCGATGCGCGCGGCAAGGCGATTGGGGCCAGGCGCGGTTGCGATCGTGAAGGCGCGCGCCGCCGTCGACCGCAACGCAGCCAATTCGCACGCGCTGCTGAACGCCGTTCCGATGACCGCCCGCGCCAATCCTGCCTACGCACTCACGCGTATCCAGTGGCTTCGCCGCAACCACCACACCAGTGAGGCCGCCCGGCTGATGCTGTCGGTGCCTCGCGATGCGGCCGCCATCGGCAATCCCGATGTGTGGTGGATCGAGCGCCGGACCTTGGTGCGCAAGCTGCTTGACGAAGACAAGAGCCGCCTCGCCTACCGGATCGCCAGCGAGGCCGTCCCCCCGTCGAAGGAGTCCTTGAGAGTCGACCAACCATTCACCGCGGGATGGATCGCGCTGCGCTTCCTCAACGACCCGCATCTGGCAGCTCAACATTTTTCTCGGATACCGCAGATCACTGCGCATCCGACGTCGCTTGCCCGCGCCGGCTATTGGCTTGGACGTGCGGCCGAAGCCACCGGCCGCATCCACGAGGCACGCCACCATTATGAGACCGCGGCGCGATACCCCGCGGCCTATTACGGTCAGCTTGCAAGCGCCCGCCTTGGCCATCGCAAGATCGCGCTGCGCAAGCCGCCGGGATTGAGCCGCATGCAGCACGCGACGCTGCGCAATGTCGACCTGGTCCGCGCGGTCGAGCTTCTTTATGCAACCGGCAATCGGGACCTGGTCATTCCGTTCGTCGCCGATCTCGATCGCGTTGGCGATGTCGGCATTCTGACGATGGTCGCAGAAACAAACGCAAAGCATCGGGATGCGCGTGCCACGTTGACGATCGGCAAGGGCGCGCTGTTTCGCGGTCTTGCTTTTGATCAGTATGCCTTTCCCCGGTTCGGGTTACCCAATTATGTCGAGATCGGACCGAAGGCGAGCCCAAGCGTTGTCTACGCAGTGGCGCGGGCGGAAAGCGCCTTCAATCCAGAGGTGGTTTCATCCGCCAAGGCTCAGGGATTGATGCAGGTGACTTCTGCGGCAGGGCACACAATCGCGCGCCGGTTGGGAATCAAGTTCGAGCCCAAGCGGCTTCTAAGCGATCCCGCCTATAACGTGCAACTCGGCTCGGCGGAGATCGCCGATCTCATCAAGACATACGACGGCAATCATGTGCTCGCCTTCGTCGGGTACAATGCCGGGCGCGGGCGCGTCAGCGAATGGGTCGCACGCTATGGCGATCCGCGGAATCCGAATGTGGACTCCGTCGACTGGGTCGAGCGCATCCCATTCACGGAGACGCGCATCTATGTACAACGGGTGATGGAGAACCTTCAGGTCTATCGATCCCGCTTCGACGACTCCGCGCGCCTGACCATCGAAGCCGACATGCGCGGGCGCCAGGGATAGGACGCATCAGCCCGTTACAGGCTGGTGGGGGAGGCAGTTGTGGCATCCTTCTTAATTCCCAAAGACTTACAGAAAGGTGCGGGCGCTTCCGTGCCTTTGAAGCCAAAGGGGAATTTTGAGCGATGCCCGCACCTCACCCGATTCCAAAGGATGCCCTCGACGATCGCTTGGCCTTCGTCGGCACGGCCGGCAGCGGCAAGACCTATAACGCCGGAAGCTGTGTCGAGCGGCTGTTGGCCGCCAAGGCCCGATGCGTCGTGATCGACCCGCTGGGCATATGGTGGGGCCTCCGGCTGAAGGCCGATGGCAACTCAGCGTCGGCGTTCGACATCCCGATTTTCGGCGGGGCGCACGGCGACCTCACGCTGACCGAGCATGCTGGCGCGCTGATCGGCGAGACGGTCGCCGGCATGGTCGAGAGCTGCATTCTAGACTTGAGCCAGATCGGGACGAAGGCCGGGGAGCGCCGCTTTATGCTGGCGTTCCTGACGGCACTCTACCGCGGCACCAACTCTCCGGTTCACCTCATCATCGACGAAGCGGATATGTGGGCGCCGCAGCGGCTGCTCGATAAGGATGGCGAGGCCGCAAAGTTGCTGGCATGATGGAGACGATCGTTCGGCGCGGGCGCGTGCGGGGCTTCATTCCGTGGCTGATCACCCAACGGCCGGCCGTTTTGTCGAAGGACGTTCTCAGCCAAGCGGATGGAATTGTGTCGTTCAAGCTCACGGCCTCGCAGGACCGCGATGCGATCGGCGCCTGGATCGAGGGCCAAGCCGACAAGCAGGAGGGCAAGGCCATCCTCGCCTCCTTGCCGAGTCTTGAGCGCGGCCGCGGGGTTATCTGGATTCCGACGCGCCGCGTTCTCGAGACCGCAGCCTTCCCGCAAAAGGTCACCTTCGACAGCTCGCGCACGCCGAAGCGGGGCGAAAAGCTGCAGGAGACCACCCTGCGACCGCTGGATCTTGGCCGGCTGAAGGAGCGATTATCCAAGGTCGAGGCCGAGACGAAAGCGAACGACCCGAAGGCGCTCAAGGCTGAGATTGCCTCCCTGCGGAAGGAGTTGGCCGCAAAGCCAACCAGCATCGACCCGAAGGCGGTTGAGGAGGCCTACGAGCGCGGGTTGTCTGAGGGGCTGGCGCGCGGCGAGAACCGGGCCAAGGCGGCGCTGAAAGCCGTCCACGACCGGCTAGGCGACGCGCTGACGGTGGCCGGGAGCGCCCTGGAAGCGTTGGACAGCCCGATGCGGGCGCCCGCACCCCGGCGGCAAGTCGTAGCGCCGCCGGCTCCGAGCCGGCCTACGGTGGCCGCGCCGCCGCTTCCAAAAGCCAACGGGCAATTCAGCGGCCCGCAGCATCGCGTCCTGCGCTCGCTCGCAATGTGGAAGGCATTGGGGCATCCGAGCCCATCCCGCGAGATGGTCGCCGCAGCGGCCGGATATAGCCCCTCCTCTGGCGGCTTCAATAACCTGCTGGGCGCGCTCGCTACGGCCGGCGCGATCGGCAAGCCAATGCCAGGGCATGTCTCGATTCTAGTGGACGAAGACGTGATGGACGCCGCAGAGGGGCGGGACATGCTGCTGAGCTACCTGAGCAACCCGCAGCGCAAACTGGTCGATGCCCTGAATGGTGCCGGCGATCTTTCACGGGAAGAGCTTGGGCAAAGGACGGACTATTCAGCATCGAGCGGCGGCTTCAACAATCTGATTGGGTCGCTCTCGACGCTCGGCATCATCACGAAGCCAGCGGCCGGCTACGTGGCACTTTCCGATTGGGCGCAAAAGTTATTGGCATGACCGGCGCCGCCCCGAGCAAATAGCAGGAGGAGACGGGTAGATGGAAAACTTGATAATCGTACCGAGAGACGTGCTTCAGCGGGCTTATGATGCGCTTGAGGAAATAGAGGATCGCTTCCGCTTCGGAAGCGATACCTACATTCTTGCAAATCAGATTGACTGCCTGCTCAATCCGGATGTTGCGTTCAAAACTCCCATTCAAAAGATGGAAGCATGAACCGCCTCACCCGCGTCGGCTCATGGACCTTTGGTTTGTATGGCGGTGATCTTGGTGTTGGTTTTGGCCAGGAAGCTGTTGACCAGCAGCTAGTGAGGTCGAATGCGCCCGACGCAAGACCTAGCGGCTTGCCGCCGAAGGCCGCAGACCGCATTTTCAGGCTATGGGCACCAAGTCACGCGAGACCATCTTTGGCGCATCCGTGCGCGCCGCCGCCGAGCAGGCGCTCGAGGCGCGTAAGAAAGCCGATCGGCTCGCCTGCGAAGCCTGGAACAAGCGTATGCTTGCGTTCCAGGGACCGGCGCAGCCCTCGCCTTCCCTCGGCGACGCACTCAATGCCGGCTACACCTATCTCGAGGTGAAGTGTCTCGGCTGCGAGACGCACCAGACGGTCGCGCTCGATATCGTCCGCCGGCCAAAGACGACGCCAATCCACGAGCTCGAGCGCTACATGCGCTGCAAGCTGTGCTCAGAAGAGCGCGGCTATCCCTACAAGCGCAGCCACCTGGTTGCGCTGAGGCCAAACAAAATCTCGGCGCAGGATCCGCCGTCGACCTGGTGGTCGGGCGAGCGCTAAGGTCCCCCGATGTGTAATCTCTATTCGATCAGGAGAGGTGGCGATGGGCGAAATAGACAAAATAATCGAGCGCTTATTCCAGCTCGCCAATGGCGAGGGCTCGGCGCAAATCCATGATGCCGCCCTGGAGATCGCCAGACTGATCCCATTCGAGCGCCGGACCGACCGGGGACGGCGTGAGATGGCCAGAGAAGTGTTTGCCCTGCACGAGGATACCGTCGAGCGCTACCACGCGATTGCTGAGCGCGACACAGAGGGCAAGCAAGGAGCCTATTCGCGCGGCCGGATCGTTGAGGCCAAAAGCATCGCCAAGGCGATTGGCGCCATTCTGCCACCTTCACCGCGAACTTAAAACAGGGAGTTCTGAACAGATGAGCGATTGGTGGCCGCCCGAGACCGCACCGAAAGATGGCAGCGTGTTCCTGATTACCACAGCAGGGCCGAATGTGGATCTCTGCTGCTGGGTTGAGGAGCGGCAGCAATTTGAGGACTACTACCACAGGCAAAAGATCGAGCCGAAGTGGCCGTATATGGTCGGATGGAAGGCGGTTGGCCGGCCTGCTCGGGTCTGCAATACCGAAGCTGATTCACGCCGCGAAAATGGCTGGACCGGCGATGAGGTCTAGGTCGCGTGGACAGTTATCTTAGCCAGAGCAGAGTTGCGGCGATAGCGACGACAGCGAAGTAATTTCGTGCGG